>JAIFLJ010000053.1 GCA_020049135.1 bacterium
CACCAATGGATCATCCTCCCAGAACTTCAACCTGCTCTGACCTGAAAATCTCGCTCATTTTGCGTAGGATTTAAACGGTAAGGGACTAACTTTCCCGCATAAAACGGCAAGCTTCGCATCACTGTTCCCCAGCATCTCTATGCCCTCCGAAGCGTTGGAAAAACCTGACTCACCCACTAAACCTACGATAAGCGATATGGTGGCAAGTCCGAAGCAAACGGCCATTAATTTGAACTGCAATGATAACTTTTTCAATTTTGTTTCCCTTTTAATTTTCCTTTTTGTTTTTGCATCCGAACACAAAAGCACTCGCCCGATCCAGACGCAACTCAGACTATTAGATGAAAAAAACGGGTCAACTGTTTTGAAAACTTCGCATAATTTTAGTGAACTACAAGGGAGTCAGCATGTTCTACGAACACCACGAGGGATGAAAATGGGGTGGGGTGGATATTTGATCTTCTGTGCCCGTCCTCGCGGGCGAGACGCACCGCGCTCCTTTCCGAAAGCGGCGAGACGCCGCTTCTACTTTCTGCTCCCGCCCTTGCCCCTTGTCGCTTGCCCCTATTTTCAAAGGAGGATATTCATTCCTTGTGGTGTTCGAAGAACATGGTGACTCATACCAAGATCGCAGGACGATGCTAATGATTCAGGGAAAGATCAATCCAGTGTGTGGATGAAAAATCCCGAGCGGAGCTTGGGTTCAAACCATGTGCTTTTCGGCGGCATGATCTGCCCGGCATCTGCGATGTCCATCATCTGGCGAACCGTCACGGGAAACATGGAAAAAGCCATCGCGGCCTTGCCCGAATCAACCTTTTTAACAAGCTCCTCCGTCCCGCGAATCCCGCCCACAAACTCAATGCGCTGGCTTGTGCGCGGGTCATCTATGCCGAGGCACGGGGCAAGCAGGCGATCCTGCAAAATGCTGACATCTAGGCGCGACACAGGGTCGGCTCCTGGCGCAGCAGCGCAAGTCAGGCCATACCATCTGCCTTGGAAATAAAGGCTGACCTTGCCAGCACCTTGCGGCTTGTCTGCTGCATCTGGCTCTAGCCCGAAAAGTGCCTTTACTTTTTCAAGGAAAACCTCTGGAGAAAGCCCGTTCAAATCAGAGATGCAGCGGTTATATGGGAGTATCTGGAGCTGCGTTTCAGGAAAAAGAACGCACAAAAACCAGTCGCTGTTCTCGCTCCCGCGCCCCTGCGCACGGCGGTCGCGAGCCACTCGCGCCGCGCTCGCTGCTCTGTGGTGCCCATCGGCTATGTAGGCCACGGGAACTTTTGAAAAAGCCTCCACCACGGGCGAGCAGGCCGTCACACGCCACACGGTATGGCGGACATTATCTGGAGCCGTAAAATCGAATGTAGGCACTGTTTTTTCCACCTCAGCCGCGATGCGGTCTATCTCCGAAGAATCGCGGTAGGTCAGAAAAACAGGCCCTGTGTTCGCCCCGATGGTATCTATGAGGCGGGTGCGGTCGTCCTCTTTGTCTTTCCTAGTTTTTTCGTGCTTCTTGATCAAGTCCTTGTCGTAGTCGTCCACATGACAAACTGCGGCTAAACCCATCTGCCTGTGCCCACCCATTATCTGGCGATAGAAATAGACCGACGGCACATCCTCACGGACGAGCACGCCTTCGCCTTGGAGCTTTTTGAAATTTTCGAGAGCCTTAGCATAAACCACATCCGCATGGACATCGGTCTCTGGCGGCAGGTCTATCTCAGCTCTGTCCACATGCAAAAGGCTCCGTGGTTTGCCAGCGGCTAGAACTGCTGCCTCTTGCGAGTCCACCACATCGTAAGGGACGCAGTTGAGTTCATCGGCAAAAGAAGGTTTCGGTGTGAGCCCTTGGAACGGGCGTATCCTGAGAGTTGTCTGTGTGTTCATAATTTTGGAAAAGCATGGCGGCAAGCGCTCAAGCACATGCGCCGCCGCCAATCATCTAATTGTTATTTCAGCTTCTGGTGAGATGGAAAATGTGAGCCGGACAATCGTGCGGGTTTATCTCAATGAATGTGCGGTCTCCGCGCCAGAAATATTTGTCGCCCGCCAGCATGTCGTAGGCTCTGAATGTTTCTTGTTCACCGATGCCGTAATCTAGGAGCGGCAGCTTGAGCCACCCGCTCTGGCGGCAATCGGGGTCGAGGTTGACCACTATGACGAGGATGTCCGTGCGGTCAGCAGTCATCTTGCTGTAGGCTATGAGCGCAGGATTATCTACTGGCAAGAACTGGATGTTGTTTGTCTTTTGTAGTGCCGGGTGATCCATCCTGATGCGGTTCACGCGCTGCATGATGGATTTGATGTTGCCTGGCCGATGCCAATCCCACGATTTGATTTCGTATTTTTCAGAGACATTGTACTCCTCCTTGCCGGGATACGGCTCGTGCTCGCATAGCTCGTAAGCCGGGCCGTATATCCCGTAGTTGGACGAGAGCGTGGCAGCGAGGATGAAACGGTTAATGAATGCGGGCCGTTTGCCTGTCTGCAGGATAGGTGTCAGAATGTCAGGCGTGTTTGGCCAGAAGTTCGGACGGAAGAAATCGCAGACTGGTTGTGCCGTCAGCTCCGTCATGTACTCGGTGAGTTCCTGCTTGCTGCCGCGCCATGTGAAATAGGTGTAGCCGTGCGTGAACCCCAGTTTTGCCAGACGGTACATGAGCTTGGGGCGCGTGAACGCTTCGGCCAAGAAAATGGTATCTGGGTATTCTGCCTTTATTTCGGAAATTGCCCACTCCCAAAACCCGAACGACTTGGTATGCGGGTTATCCACACGGAAAATGCGGACGCCAGCCTTGATCCAGTGGATAAAGACACTTTTCAGCTCCTGCCACAAAGCATCCCAATCTTTCGTTTCGAAATTGATCGGGAGTACATCCTCGTATTTTTTTGGCGGGTTTTCTGCGTATTGAACTGTGCCATCTGGACGCCAGTGAAACCACTCTGGGTGCTGCTTCACATAAGGGTGGTCGGGCGAACATTGGAACGCGATATCAATGGCAATCTTGATCCCGACCTTGTCGGCAGTGCGGATGAAGCTCTTGAAATCTTTCTCGTCGCCGAGTTCCGGGTGGATGGACTTGTGCCCGCCTTCGGCAGAACCGATGGCCCAAGGGCTGCCCACATCTCCTGGCTGTGCTTGGAGCGAGTTGTTTTTGCCCTTGCGCTTAGTCACGCCTATCGGGTGTATCGGCGGCAGATAAACGACATTGAAGCCTAAGTCGGCGATCTGCGGCAGAATGCGCTCGCAGTCCCTAAATGTCCCGTGTTTGCCAGGGGACGAGCCCCATGAGCGGGGGAAAAATTCGTACCACGCGCTAAATTCTGCGAGCTTCGGGTCGGAGACGATAGCCAGCGATTTTTCAAGAGTCGCGGCAAGCGAGCGGTCAGTGTATTTGTGTGTCAGTTGCGTGAGTTCATCGCACAGTGCTGTGATGATAGCGACTTGGCGGTTTTCCGAGCGCAAATCAAGGACATGCTCGGCCAAAATTTTCGCATCCCTTGACGGTGCTTGCTCAACGGCTGCTTCAACAAGCTCTGCGCCGATAAGGAGGTCGAGCCCGACATCTTGGGCGGCCTCCAGCTTTTTGCGCAGGCCTTTCTGCCAAGTTGCGAAATGATCCACCCATGCGACGATATTGAACTCGTAACGGCCCACTTCATCCACGGTAAACTGCGCCCGCCAGAGGTCGTTGCCCACAAACTCCATCGGCTTCTCCTCCCATTTGTTTGGATCGGACGGCTTGCGGAATTGTAGCTTGGCAACTACGGTATCGTGCCCATCGGCAAAAATATCGGCTTCCACCAAAACAGTGTCACCGATTATTTTTTTCACGGCAAAACGCCCGGCATCTATAGACGGACGGACATTTTCGATTATCACGCGCTTGCGCCCTTCGTTGGACTGCTCCACGACTGTTGAATTATTGTTGCCTTTTTTCTTTTTCATAAAAAGTTCCTGTTTTTAAAATTCTATGCGCGGCGCACGCGGCCCCAAAACCGTTGCCGATGTTGACGACCGTGACACCCGATGCGCAACTGTTTAGCATACTTAGCAAAGCCGACAAGCCTTGAAAATTTGCCCCGTAGCCGACGCTGGTCGGCACGGCTATCACAGGGCAGGCCACAAGCCCGCCCACCACGCTTGGCAAAGCACCATCCATCCCTGCGACTACGATGAGTGCGGATGCTTTCCTCAAAAACGGCACGCGATCCAGCAACCTGTGCAACCCAGCCACGCCGACATCGTAAATGCGTCTAACTGACAACCCGAGATGCTCGGCTGTCACGGCTGCTTCTTCGGCCACAGACATATCGCCCGTGCCTGCCGAAACGACACCGACCCATTTTTTCGAAATGCTCTTCGGCCTGTCGCCAAGCACCAGAATATGCGCATCGGGAAACCATCTGGCATCAGTTTTCCACTTATTCAAAAGCTCGTTGGCCACGCTTTCGCCTATACGCGTCACAAGCACGGGTAGCCCCTCGTTTTTTCTGCGCAGCTCTTCCGCGATGGCCGCGATCTGCACGCAGGTTTTGCTCTCGCCGAAAATCACCTCTGGAAAACCCTGCCGCGCCGCACGCGACCAGTCGGCCTTGGCGAAGCCTAAGTCCGTATAACCGTTTTTTTCTAGGCGAAGACCGCGCTTTTTCATGCGGGTTGCCCACCGTTTTTGTCTTCGCCAAGAAGAAGTGTTCCGCCCTCCTCCGCAAAAATAATTTCTCCAGCAAAATGCTTTTGTATCTGCGCTATTGCCTGAGCCCGCCCTTCAACCGATGCCAGCTCTCCGCCGCAATGTGAAAGCACGAGAGTCCCAGCACCCGTATCGCTACCCATCTGGGCTGCATCTATGGTGCCAGTCTGCCCGTCGTCTTCGCCGTTGGCATCCATCTCATCTTGGAACCCCCAGCAATGCGTGATCAGACAGTCCACACCACGCATGAAATCGCAGACGGCGGCAGTTGGCTCGGCATCCCCTATCAACCCAAGACTTCCGTCTGGCGTGTCTAATCTGTATGCGAGAGTGATCAGCCAAGGCTCGGCGTGGACAGTGCGGATGGCAGAGACTGACAAGCCCCCCTCGCGCCAGACCCAGCCCGAATCTATCTCCTCCACATCTGCCGCTGGCGGTTTGCGCGGCAAAACGCCGCCTCGGTTTTCAAAAACGCTCTTGCTGCCAGGATCGTTAAGGCGGGCGTTCCAGTCACACAGAAATGCGCCCTGCGCCCCAATAAGCTTTTCGACTATTTCGCGGGCGGGTGCCGGGCCAAATATCTTGAGCGGCTCGCACCTGTCGGCGCACTGATCCCATCGTGTCAGGAGAAAACACGGCAGATCGGCTATGTGGTCAAAATGGTGGTGCGTCAAAAAAAGGCGATGGATTTGCGTAGGGAAAAGACCGGCTCTCACCATCTTGAATGTCGCTGCAGGCCCGCAGTCGAACATCAAAAAACGCCCGCACACCTCGACTACATAACATGTCCCGAACCGCTGCGGCGTAGGAGTCGGCGTCCCAGTCCCAATCCAATGAATTTTCATCGGCATCTGTATAGCATGTCACAGGCTTTTTTCCATTTCTCTTTTTGGGCATCTGTTTAAAAATAGAATTCAAGTATTGACACCAATCTTTCATTATTTTACACTAATAGCTAATATAACTCACGACACACTTAACTCAGATTCAATGTGACTATGCGTGCTAGGGTTTTCTGTAGGGTTTACATTAAGAAAGAAATATATGTTTAAAAATATGACGGTCAAAGTTCAGCTTTTAACAGGCTTCACATTCGTGGCGATAATCACGCTGGCACTCGGCGCAGTCTCGTGGATGGGCATCAACTTGATGAACGCGGACATAAAAAATGTCAGCAAAGAGATGTGCGTCAACTACCGCGCTATCTCGGAAATGACCAGCCACCTCAAATCAATGCGCCTTGCGACGCGAACCCTGTCAATACAAGGCATGTCGTCTGAAGACAGAAGTAGGCAATACAAAAATTTCGAAAAATACCAAGATGGATACCTCAAAGCGGCAGACATTCTGGAGAAAAACATGGAGCACCAAGACGAAAAAGAATCTTGGGCAGAAATGAAATCATTCCTGCAAAAGTGGCGTGAAGACAACACCCGCTATCTGCGTCTGGCAAAGGGGCAAGAAAACATGGAAGTGACCGACCCGACCGAACTCCTCAGGCAGCAGGAAGGGTTCCGCGCCGACCACTACGCCTTAGTGGCTCGTTGCGCCAAGGCTATTGAAACCGAAAAAATGTTCGACGGTGGAAGCAACGCCACAACATGCCGCTTCGGCAAATGGCTCGCAAATTACAAAACCACTAACCCGGAAATCCTGAAAGTAATAAATGTATGCAACGGGCCGCACGCAGCGTTCCACGCATCCGTCCAAAGCGTCCGCGAAAAAATCCAGTCCAAAGACAAAGAGGCCGCCAGAAAAATATTCTTTGAACAGATGATACCTAGGGGAGAAGAGGTTATTTCCCACTTTGAAGCCATCATCAAGGAAGCAAATACCTCAATGGCCATGTACGAAGAAATGAGAGACCTCAACTTCGGGAACTACGCCGCCAACCAAAGAAAAGTATTTGAACTCGCAGAAAATTTGATGGAACACAAAGCCAAAGAATCTGAGGAGACGGCTCAATCGGCCATCGCAGCAGGCGACAAGACCAGAAGCATCGTTTTTATGGTTGCTGCTGCAGCCGTTGTTTTAGCGCTCGGCTTGGGCATCGCCATCGGCAGCAAAATCAGCCACAAACTCGAATCTTTCGTCGAAATACTTTCCACGACTTCAGCGCAAACTTCCGATGCGGCTAACGAGGTCGCGACATCAAGCCAGTCGCTCGCTGAAGGTGCCAGCGAGCAGGCTGCATCCCTAGAAGAGACGACGGCTTCAATGGAAGAAATTTCAAGCATGGTAGCAAGAAACACGGAAAACAGCGTCAGCACCCGTTCGCTGGCCACAAAATGCGTTGCATCCGCAGATCTGGGTGCCGCGCTTACTGGAGAGATGTTTGAAGCAGTCAAATCCATCCGCACCGCTACCAATTTGATGTTAGGAAAAATAAACACTGTCAACGCCTCCACACAGCAGCTCGGCGAAGCCATGTCAGCCATACAAAACTCCAGCACAGATGTGTCGGCCATCGTTCGCACAATCAACGAAATTGCGTTCCAGACAAACATTCTGGCATTAAATGCGGCGGTCGAAGCCGCCAGGGCTGGTGAAGCCGGAGCCGGTTTCGCAGTCGTGGCAGATGAGGTTCGCAGCCTCGCCCAGCGCTGCGCCACCGCAGCGACTCAGACGGAACAAAAAGTTCAGCAGGCAACAGAGCGCTCAAAAAATGGGGCGGCCATAGCTCAGGCGATGACGCAAGACCTCAAGGAAGTTTCCGCACAGTCCGCACAAGTAGATTCAGCACTGAAAACGGTCGTTGAAAAATCCGCCCAAGTCCAAGATGGACTAGGCACCATAGTCTCCCAAATACGGGATGTGGACAAGCTCATGGAGGAAGTTGTCTTGGCGTCCAAGGAACAAACATCAGGGATCATGCAGGTCAACACCGCTCTCGTGGAAATGGACAAAGTAACGCAGTCCAACGCCGCTTTTGCCGAAGAAACCGCCAGTGCCTCCGAAGAGCTAAACGCGCAGGCCGAAGCCTTGCTGGAAACCGTGGAAGATTTGAATGTCATGGTAGGCGGCAACACATCGCAAAAACATCCGTCCAACCGCACGCCATCGGCAGCAGCCGCACCCCTCCGACTTCACAGTAACGCAAAAAAATCTTTGCCTGCCGCCAAGCCTAAAAACATGATCTGATCTGCGCCCGAATCATTAGCATCACCATTCTGGAAATACGCAGCCGCAGGGTGTGATTAAAAGTGGGTGAGGTTGAGCAAACCAGAGTTGGGAAATAGGCTTCATCACAAAAGATTGGTTGTGTCGAATGCACACAGTGCATTCATAGTCACCATGTTCTGACGAACACCACGAGGGATGAAAATGGGGTGGGGTGGATATTTGATCTTCTGTGCCCGTCCTCGCGGGCGAGACGCCGCTTCTACTTTCTGCTCCCGCTCCTTTTCTCTTACCACTTTTCTCTTGCCCCTTGCCCCTATTTTCAAAGGAGGTATTTTTCTCCGACATTGCGTTTGAACAGTTTTCGTTTCAATATGAGCCATGCCTGATGAAATCCGAAAGCTCACCGATGAAATACGCATTTTCTGCGACGAGCGGGACTGGAAACAGTTTCACGACCCGAAAGAGCTTGCCGTGGCAATCTCGGCTGAAGCCGGGGAATTGCTCCAGCATTTTGTCTGGCAGACCAGCGAGCAATCCGTGCGCCGCGTGGCAGAGCGGCGCGGCGATGTGGCCTCTGAAATGGCGGACATAGCCATGCTCCTTTTTGAAATGGCCGACTATTGCCAGATAGACCTCGCCCAAGCAATGCGCGATAAGCTGGAGAAAAACAAGCTCCGTTACCCAGTAGAAAAAGCACGCGGCTCCAATAAAAAATATACCGAACTATGAGTGCTGAAGAAGAATCCGCCCCAATATACAAACGCCGCCTGCGCTACCCCGGCAAAAACCCGCGACGCTTTGAAGATAAATATAAGGAACACGCGGCGGGAAATTACCCAGAGACTTTAGCCAAAGTGGTAGCATCGGGCAAAACCCCTGTTGGGACTCATCGCCCGATCATGGTGCGTGAAATTTTGGACACACTCAAACTCGCGCCCGGCATGTTGGTGGTGGATGCCACGCTGGGCTACGGCGGACACTCTGCCGAGATGCTGCCGCACATCTGTCCTGGCGGCGTTCTCATCGGGCTTGATGTGGATGGCATTGAACAAACAAAAACAGAAGCCCGCCTCCGCTCAATGGGATGGGGGCAGGAAACATTCCGCGTGCGCCTGAGCAATTTTGCGGGGATACACAAAGTGATAGCCGAAGAGAGGTGGGAGGGGGCAGACGCAGTCTTGGCCGACCTAGGCGTTTCGTCCATGCAGATAGACACGCCTTCCCGTGGTTTTTCATTCAAAGTGGATGGGCCGCTAGACATGCGCATGAATCCTTCGCGGGGGCAGTCTGCATCCCGTTTCATAGAATCAACAAAGCCAGACGATCTCGCTGTTCTTTTTATGGAAAATGCCGATGAACCCCACGCGGCCATCTTGGGACAAGGTTTGGCAGGGCGACGCTTCTCTGGCACAACACAGTTTGCGGCGGCCATTCGCAATATTTTATCGCTTTCTTCATCCGAAGATGCCGAGCCTGCCGTAAGGCGCATTTTCCAAGCGATCAGGATAGCTGTGAACGACGAGTTTTCCGCACTCGACAACTTTTTGCGTAGCTTGCCTGGATCGCTCCGCGCAGGCGGGCGTGTAGCCATCCTGACTTTCCATTCGGGCGAGGACCGTCGCGTGAAAAAATCGTTTCAGGCCGGTCTGCAATCGGGGCAATACAGTGGCATAGCTGAAGAAGTCATGCGTCCATCGCCAGAAGAGTGCAGGTCAAACCCAAGAGCCACTTCCGCAAAACTGCGCTGGGCGGTCAGAGCTGATTTTTGATGATTTCAAAAATCGCTGAACCATCCAGAAAACCTTTTATGGCCGATGATCCCGTTCCTGAACCAGTGACAAATACATCGCCGCCAGCCCTGTATCCAGACGGGCTGAACTCCAGTGCCTCCTGCCTGTGATCGGGATCAGACGGGTTGTTTTGTTCTAGCCCCATTTTGATTTTTCTTTGCTGCCATGAACGCGATTTTTCATCGCGCGGGATGCCGCCAGGCCCCGAACTCCAAGCGACTGGAAGAGCGTCTTGCGCGGGCGTTGCAGAGGTTTTTTTGGTGGCAGATGTCGGCGAGCCAGTGAGCGTCATGCCACCAATACCGCCCGTGGATGCCAGCACGATAAGCGTTTTTTTGCCTGAGTATGCAGTCGCAGTTTTAAGTGCATCATCAAGCTCAAGCACTTCTTGGACGGCGCGGCGGCCTTCGTTTTGCTCGGCGGCTCGCCCTATCAGGTTGGCGTTCACGACCAAGAAATAACCGCTGACATGGTATTCTAGAAACTGGATGGCGCGGCGAACCATGTCCGCTAGGCGCGGCTGGTTTGCTGGGCGAGATTTTCCGGGGAACCACTTTTGCAAGTCGGCTCTGTAGAAAAGGTCTTTTTCGTTGAAAAGGGCGAGTACTTTCGGGAGTCTCCACACATCAATTTCGTCCATCTCGGAGGCCGATGCGGCCAGCCAATATCCTTTGGACTTGGCTTCTTTCATCAAGTTCCGCCCGTCCTCGCGGATTCCGCCGCTTACTGGTGTATCCCTCAAGAACGCCTCCGAGCCGCCGCCCATAATGATGTCTATGCCAGAGTTATCAACGAGCTGGGTCGCGATGTCACTGCGGTTGCTAAGATCGGATGTCGCGGCATAAAAAGAGGCAGCCGTCGGGTGCGTGAGGTCGCCGTTAGAAACCAATCCTACGGAACGCCCACGCTTTTCGGCAATATAGACCAAGTTGTCCAAACGGATTTCTTTTTCGTCCATCCCCACCCGTCCGTTGGGCAGTCTGCGCCCAGTCGAAATGGCCGAGACGGCTGCCGCCGCGTCTGGCATGGCGTAGTTTTGCGTGGAGACACGAAGAAAAGCAGTGTTGCCGAGCGTCTCCATGCGGAGCTTGCCCCCGCTGGGGAACTTTGTATTCCTTGCGGCAGCGAGCATTTCGAGGTTCAGCCCATCGGCCACAAATAAAATTACTCCGTGCGGACGCGGGTCAACATAGCTTCTCACATAAAGCGCCGCGAAGAGGCAGAAAATCGCCACCACGGCAAACAGGGTGATCTGGATGCGTAAAGACATAATTGATGAAGGTCGCTAATTGGCTCCTTTTCGCAAGTCATTTTTTTGTGCATCGCCAGATTGCTCAAGCCACGAGTAGTCCATGGCATGAAGCCTTTTGCGCCTAGCCCCGAGGCGCGGCACGCAAGCGATGAGCGAACGGGTGTAGGGGTGCTGGGGGGATTCGAGTATTTGCCTAGTTTCCCCAGACTCAACTATCCGCCCCCGAAACATGACCGAAACACGGTCTGCAAAACCCGAGACGATCCCGAAGTTGTGCGTGATGAGCAACACCGTCATATCCAAGCGTTTTTTCAGGTCAGCCATCAGATCCATGATCTGCTTTTGAATGGTCACATCAAGGGCGGTCGTGGGTTCATCTGCGACTAGCAAGCGGGGTTGGCAGGCCAGTGCCATGGCTATCATCGCACGCTGCTGCATACCGCCACTGAGTTGGTGCGGATAACTTTTCATGCGAGCCGCCGGGTCGGGTATGCCCACGAGCGCGAGCAGGCGTGCCGTTTCCGCTGCGAAATCTTTTATTTCATGGCGGTGCAGGCGGAGTGCCTCTTCTATTTGAAAACCGATCTGGAAGACCGGATTCAATGCCGCTGATGGCTCTTGAAAAATATATGCTATGCCTTTGCCGCGCATGGCACGGAGCGACTTTTTGTCGAGCGAGAGAATATCTTTCCCATCAAACAAAATGCGTCCCGACTCATACACGGCTGGCGGCTCTGGCAACAGGCGCATCAACGAGAGAGCCGTCACGCTTTTGCCACTGCCGCTTTCCCCGACGAGCGCGTGCGTTTCGCCCTCGTATATTTCCAGCGATATGCCCGCCACAGCCGGAGACTCTGGCGGTTGCCCACGAAACGAGATGCGCAGGTTTTCTATTTTCAAAAGTGGCTGAGGGGAGGGCGTCATGGCGTCATGCGAAATTTAGGATCTACAATATCCCGTAATCTATCACCGAGGATGTTGAACAGAATCACGGTCGTAACAATAGCCGCCCCAGGCGTAAGAAGCCACCAAAAATTGAGCATGAAAACTTTCATCTCTTGCGCCTGCGAAAGCATCAGGCCCCAAGAAGACGATGGCTCTTGTATTCCGATGCCTAGGAAACTGAGAGCAGCTTCGCCTAAAATGTAGCCAGGTATGCTGAGTGTGGCGGAGACGACTAGGTAGCTGAACAGGTTCGGCAACAGGTGCAGCCATAGGATGCGCCACGGGGTTTGTCCGAGTGCTTCTGAAGCTTGAACGAAAGTCCGGTTGCGCAGCGAGAGCGTCAGGCCACGGATGACGCGAGCCGTGCCCGCCCACCCCAGTAGGCTCAATATAAGGACGATCATAATGTAAATCTGGCCGGAATCGCTGAATTTTGAAGAGAGCGCGGAGCGCAGCGAAAGCAGCAGGTAGAGGCCAGGGATAGCCATCAGCCATTCCGTGAGGCGCATCGCAGCATGGTCGAAAATGCCGCCAAAATATCCTGCCAACCCGCCGACGCAGATGCCGAGGAAAAATGTGATACAGATACCGATCAGCCCGATGCTCAAAGAAATTTGTGCCCCATAGAGCAGCCGAGAAAAAACATCGCGCCCAGTGCTGTCGCTGCCCAGCAGGTAGATGCGTGCAGGGTGTTCCACAGAGAAAAACCGCCATGCACACGGGATGAATCCAAGTATTTTTTCATTTTTTTGGGTGGGGACAAAAAACGCTACTGGCGCAGTCTGTCCCGCAACTGGCTCGTAGGCGGAGGCAGTGCGGTCTTTGTTCCAGTAAAGTTGGACATGCACGCGGCCATCTTTCCAGAGTAGGCGGCAAGGCGGGTGATAGGTGCGGGTTAAATCCTGCTCCGAAACACTGTAAGGAGCGAGGAACGGGGCGAGTGCCGCAGCGAAATAAAGTGCGGCTAAAAGTAAAAAAGCTCCCGCCCCAGCAGGTGTGGCAACGAGCTGTCGAAAAAGGTTATTTTTCATGGCGTATCCTCGGGTCACTCCAAGCCAAAAGTAGGTCTGCCAACAGGTTGCCAGCCACGAGCATGAGGCTGCCCAGCACTACTGCACCAAGCACCACAAACGCATCCTCCCTCAAAAAAGCTTGGTATGTGAGCTGGCCAAGCCCTGGGTAATTCATCACATTTTCGACTAGGAGCGCCCCGCTCAAGAGTGATGAAAACGAAAACCCAAGCGTGGTGATGAGCGGGTTGATGGCGTTGCGCAAAACATGGCGAAACATTATCTGGTTTTCGGAAAGACCCTTGGAGCGTGCGGCGGTCACAAATTCGGCTCGTATGGAGTCTAGGAAATTGGCTCGCATCACGCGCATCAGCGCGGCCACATTGCCTACTCCCATCACGACTGTTGGCAAAACAAGATGCCACGCCATGTCTTTTAACTGGCCCGCGAGAGAAAGAAACTCGAAATCAAATGAAGTCAGTCCACCCGTAGGAAACCACCCTGTCTGGGCAGCAAAATATACAGCTAGGAGTGCCAGAAAAAATTCTGGCAACGAGAGTGAAAAATACGCCAGCCATGATGTGGCCCTATCGAAAATGGAGCCTTTGTAGATGGCTGCCACGACTCCGAGCGGTATGGCTATCAACCATGAAAAAACGAGCGAGCAGAGCGAGAGCAGCAGGGTGGCAGGAGCCCGCTGCGCTAATAATTCTGTCACCGGTATTTTGTAGCTCCACGAGTAGCCGAAATCGCAGGCGGCCACATGCTTCAGCCAAAGAGCGTACTGCCAATACCAAGGTTCGTTGAGCCCGAACTCTTTTTCCAGACTAGCTATGTACTCAGGCGAAATATCCCTCTGAGCCTTGATGGGCGTAAGAAAATCGCCAGGTGCAAGATTCATAAGAAAAAAGACCAGCAGGCTTATGCCAAGAAGCATGGGCACTAGTGCTAGTATTCTTTTTAAAATATAATTTTTCACGGGGCTAAAAACATTTCGTCCAAGTTCCAGATGATTGAGCCGATCCGTGGAACTTCAATATTTTTCCATTTGTTTTTCAGCCCTGCGTAGGCGTTGGGCGTGATCAGGTAGATGAACGGCTGCTCTTCGGCCATGATCTCTTGCACCTCGCCCCACAGCCGCTTGCGTTCGTTTTCGTCCAGCGTTTTCACCTGCTTGTTCATCAGCGCGTCTATCCGAGCTTCCCATTCCGTGGCTGGTTTGGGCTGGCACGGGTTCCACTGGTGCAGGCGTCCGCTGCTCAGATAAATTGCTTTGCCACCCGCCGGATCCCCGCCACCAGTGAAACCGAGCAGGCCAGCCTCGTAATCGAAAGAGTCCTGTATTTTTGAAACAAAAGTGCCGAAATCCAAAAACTGCAACTGGACCTCGATGCCGAGTGTTTTCATGTTTTCGCGGAATACTGTGGCCATGTTTTGGCGGATAGGATTTTCTTGGTTGGTGTTAAGCGCGAAAGAGACGGGATTGTTTTCGGCATCCACAAGGCGGGCGTTGCTATCAAGCTTGAACCCAGCTTCGTTCAACAGTTTCATCGCCTCCTTCGGGCTGTAATTGTATTGCCTGATGCTGGGATTAAACCATTTCGCGTTAGCTGGTGTTTCTGGCCCCCATAGCGGCGTGCCACGCCCGAAAAGGACGCCGTCTATGATCCCGCGCCTGTCTATGCCATACGAGACGGCCTGCCTGAATTTTTTGTTTTGGAACCATTTCAGCTTGTGCGCAGGGACGAACGGCTTGCCGTCCTTGTTCTTGCCAGGGTTTTGGTTGAACCAAATAAAGCTGCTGTTAGGCGACGGCCCCCGTTCGTGGATTGTGAAATCATGCAGAGCGGCTGACTTTTTTACCCAAGCCACATTATCTGGAGTGATGCTCTCCGCATCGCACTGCCCGGATGCAAACGCGACTGTGCTGGCTGAGAAATCTTTTACGAAGCGCATGATCACAAAATCAACATACGGCAAGCGTTTCCCTGCGCTATCGGCACGCCAGTAGTGCGGGTTAGGTTTGAAAACGATCCTTTCTCCTGGTCGGAACGAGTGGAGCAGGAACGGGCCAGACGCCACGATTGAGTCTGGGTTTCTAATAGCTTCCCCGATGTTCCACGCCTTCATGAGAGTGCCGTCATCAAAGTTTTTTTGGAGGGCGTGTTTCGGCAGTATGGGTGCCCAGCCGATAGTTTGCAGGAAAGGGGCGTAGGTGTCAGCGGCTGTTATGCGGATTGTGAGCGCATCAACTTTTTCTATTTTATGCGGATGCCCGTCCACGGTTTGGTCGCTCGCACCACGGTTTGGGAAACGCTGGTCGTAAATGGCGGCGAATGAGAAAACCACATCGTCCGCAGTCAACGGATGCCCGTCGCTCCAGCAAACGCCTTCGCGCAGGCGGAATGTGTGCGTGCGCATATCGGGTGCTATCTCCCACGACTTTGCAAGACCAGGCACTACTTTTTCGCGCACTGGGTCGTAGCGAGTCAGACCTTCTAGCATGAGCCCGATCGCACTGCCAGATGTGGCGTCCTCAGAAACTAGCGGGTTAAATGTGTTTGGCTCGCCCGGGCTGGTCTGTATGAAAACGCCGCCGTGCTGACCTGGAGGCAGCCCAGAAATATCAGCCTCAACTGGTGGAGGCAAATGTTTGCGCTTCACCGACTCCTTGCGTGCGCACGAAGAGAAACAGGCGGCCAGCAAAATGGCGGTAGCAAAAACAAATGCGCAAGAGGGAGAATAAAACATGCGCAGCCCATTTGCGCCGTCACACTCCACGCTTTTTGTTGGCTGCACTTAGTAACTTCCTTTTCTTCCCTCGTAAATCGGAATGACGCTTGGCAAAAACCCTTGTATTTCTTTGATCCGGTTTTCATCGGACGGGTGCGTGGAAAGCCACTCTGGCGGTTTGCCACCCTGCGAGGCGGAACCCATCCTCCGCCAAAACTCTGGAGCCTCTGACGGATTATATCCAGCCATAGCCATGTACCACAAACCCAGCCTATCAGCCTCCCTCTCGTGCGACCTGCTGTAAGGGAGCAGCACAGCACCATTGCCGCCTACCGCGTAGGCCGTCGTGTAAAGCTGCCGATATTTGCTGTCTTTGACCGCCCCGTCCAAAACGCCGCCCAAGACAGAAAAGCCGATCTGCTGATCCATACGGCGTGCGCCATGGCGGAGTTCCACATGAGATATTTCGTGGCCAAGCACCACTGCCAGCCCAGTTTCGTTTTGCGCCACAGGAAACATCCCTGTATGGACGCCGATTCTTCCGCCCGGCAAAGCGAATGCGTTGGGCGTGGCGTCTTCAAAAATCTCAAACTCCCAGCTAGGCACGCGGATGTTGGCGTAAGGCACCATCCTGTTTATTATTCTGGAGACAAGTGCTCTTTTTTCTGGGTCACGCGAGACCTTCATTTTTTGTTTCATCTCTTGGAAAGCCTGTAGTCCCATTGATGTTTCTGAATTGGACGAGGTGAGTGTGAAGGAGGGAGGGCGCGGGAGCTTTTTTTCTTCGGCCTGCAATGCACGGTCGCTAAATAGTGAGGCAGACACACACAAAACAGCCGTGGCGAACTTTGTAAAAAAACATTTTTTCATGGTTCTAATAGTGAAAAAGAGCTGTGCCCGTGTCAAGAATTGCAGATTCATGCCGTGTTTTTTCCTGAGCGCGGATGGAAGTCCCAGTGCGTCTTTTTGATCCTTTGGTCATCGGTGTGAGTGTAGATTTGCGTCGTGGCAATATCGGCGTGCCCGAGCATTTCTTGTATTGCTCGCAGATCGGTTCCGTTTTGGAGTAGATGCGTGGCGAAGGAGTGGCGCATGGCGTGCGGGTAAACTGGTTTGTCCAGCCCCGCTGCCTGTGCCTGCCGCCGCAATATTTGCCAGATGCGCACGCCTGTGAGTTTGCCCCCGGTATGCGAGATAAAAACTTCGCTGCCACTGCGCGGGCGCACAAGAAGCACGCGCATTTCGAAATAGCGGGCGAGTGCCACAGCCGCCACGCCGCCAAGAGGAACGACACGCTCTTTGCTCCCTTTCCCGAAGACGCGGACGAAGGCGTGTTCCGCTGGTTCCAGCACTACATTTTCGAGCCGTAGCGAAGTCAGTTCCGAAACGCGGATGCCGCACGCGTATAGGAGTTCGCAGATCGCCTTGTTTCTGACGCCAAGCGCGTCTGTGCCAAAGTGCGACGGCTCCAGCAGCCTCGCTACTTCGGGCTGCGTCAGCGTCTCCGGCAGAGGCCGGTCGAGTTTAGGCAGGTCTAGGAATGCGGCGGGGTCTTCCCGCAAATTCTCTTGTGCTGCCCACCACTTGAAAAAGCGTCTCAGTGCCACAGCCAAAATTTTCAGACCAGCGGGACGGCGACCCCGTTTTCTTTGCGCTTTCAAAAAGTCTATGATATGCGCTGAAGTGACCTTGTCTGGCGAGATGCCGCCTGTGCTTGTAAAAAATAGATCAAGCGCACGCCCCGTGATTTTTTGGTAGTTTGCAGAGAGCCCTTTTTCGACCGACATCCAACACAGGAATTCGTCCGTTTCAGGTGGCGGCAAAATCTTATCTGCCTGCTGGCTCATTTTTGCTATTGGGGTAGCCGTTCCGTTTGTCAGGCCATGTCTGCGCCCGTCAACAGGCGGAATGCTTCGAGATATTTTTCGGTTGTTTTGGCTACGACTTCTGTGGGTAGTTCTGGGCCGGGCGGCTGTTTGTTCCAGTCGAGCGTTTCTAGGTAATCGCGCAAAAACTGTTTATCGAAACTGGGCTGCGGCCTGCCTGGCTCGTAGGTGGCAGCGGGCCAGAACCGCGAGGAGTCGGGCGTGAGCACTTCGTCTATCAAAATCAGATCGCCTTCGTACAGCCCGAACTCGAATTTTGTGTCCGCGATGATGACGCCGCGTTTGCGTGCATATTCTGCGGCGAAACTGTAGAGCGAAAGCGTGTATTCTTTGGCGGCTTTGAAGATGCCTTCGCCCACCAGCTTGGCGGCTTCTTCTTCGGTAATGTTGATGTCGTGGCCTGTCTCCGCTTTAGTGGCAGGAGTGAAAGCTGGTTCTGGCAGAGGCGAGCTTTCGGAGAGACCTTTGGGCAGTAGCCGTCCTGCAAGCGTGCCGTGTTCGCGGTATTCTTTCCAGCCCGATCCGGCTAAGTAGCCGCGAGCTACGCACTCGATTGGCAGGGGCTTGGCTTTTTTCACCACCATGCACCTGTTTTTTAAACGGATGTCGTTCACTTTAGCAGGCAGAGAGGTGCTGATGAGGTGGTTCGGTATCTGTGATTTGGATAGGTTGAACCAGAAGTGCGAAAGCTTTGTCAGGGTTTCGCCTTTGCGCGGGATGCCGTTTGGCATGACAACATCGAAGGCTGAAATGCGATCCGTGGCTACCATGAGCAGCGAGTCGCCGAGATCAAACATCTCTCTGACTTTGCCGCTACGCAGTTTTGGTATGCCTAGCAGATCTATTTGTAAAAGGGTAGTGTTCACGCGTAGAAGTATAGTGGGTTTTGCGCCTGTGTCATTCCGAAACAGCCTGTTTTGAGACTCTTTTAACTTGGCGGGGCGGATGCTGTGCGCTGCCGATTTTTTTCCAGAATTTTTCCCAGTCTTTAGATGTGGGAACACCTCTGCCAGAAGCTTTCCATGCGAGGCTTACAGCACCTATCAGCGTAAACAAAACCACTGGGCCTGCCCCGGCGACCGCAGGATGTAGGCGAGCACCTGCGCCGAGTGCGGGGAAGAGGTTTAGCAGCGTCAAAAATGCGAAGTATAGCAGGATGATTTTGCTAAACCCTGCAAAAAGACTCCTCCGCGCATGTGTCAGGGCGAAGGGGAGTGAAATTAGGACGGCTACCATGCAGCTCAGGCCGTTGGAGAGGCGATAGTAATAGTAGGTTTGGAACGGGGCTAGACGCTTGAAATTGAAGTCGGCATTTTCTTTGGCGTGCCGCGCCAGCTCGGGGATGCTCATAACTTCTGGATGCCAGATGTTGCCAGTGACTTGCAGGAATGTTTCGCGCAGTGCTGGCTCCCTGTGTATTTCGTAGTACTCCTTGGCCACTGCGTTGCCTTGGATGTCAAAGAAGACGCGCATTGCGTTGGTCATGCGCCAATGCCGCCCGTCCCAAGTCATGGAGCCTGCGTAGTACTTCCAGACATCGCGTCCAGTTTCGTCCATCTGTAAAACTTCGACATTCCACAGCTTGGCTATTTCAATGTCTGCCAGCCCGATAAACCAGATGCGCTTGCTGTCGCGGCTGCGATAAACTAGGGAGTCGAGCTGCTGGCGGCGTCTTTCATCGTCGTCGGACCGGCGCGTTTCGGTTGCGGCTTTCATGGCCTGTATCTGGTTGATGATAGCTTCGCGATTGCGGATGGACTTCGGATTCCACTCCCAGTTGAGCCACGCAAGCACGCCCATGGAAAAAAGACCTATCGCAAGCACAGGTGCAGATATTTCCATGAGACTGATCCCGCACGCCTGCATGGCCACGAACTCGTTTGTTTTGGAGAGGTTCAACAGCGTGTAGAGTGTGCCGAGCAGAAGCGCGACGGGGAGTCCGAGCGAGACCGCGCGCGGGATTTGCTCAATATAAAACTGGCTGACTAGATAGATGGGTGCTTTGGACTCAACGAAGTCCGAAAGGTTATCGAACATGTCGTATATCACCCACAGGAAGACAAACGAAAAAAGGCACATCGCCGTGGAGACGAATACTCTTTTAAAAATGTATCTGCTTAAAATTCTCATGACATAACGCAGCCTTTATCCTACAAGTTGGCGGCATGAAGGCAACTTTATTGGAACAATGGGAGGAAGGTCGGCGCGTATGGGCTGATACTGAGACACTTTTGCCGATGCTGGGCGAGGTCTGCGGCAAAACTGTGGCTTGTCTGAAAAACGGCGGGACAATATTTACATGCGGCAACGGTGGCAGCGGGGCAGATGCCCTGCACATGACTGAGGAGTTCGTAGGCCGCTACAAGTTCAACCGTCGCCCGCTCCCCTCCATCTGCC
This sequence comes from bacterium, assembly GCA_020049135.1. GTDB lineage: Bacteria > Verrucomicrobiota > Verrucomicrobiia > JADLBR01 > JAIBCM01 > JAIFLJ01. The sequence goes on from JAIFLJ010000053.1 coordinate 19,834, forward strand.
TCAGCGCAGACACGCCGCTGCTCACATGTATCGGCAACGATTTCGGTTTCGACTATATTTTTAGCCGTCCGCTTGAAGCATTCGCAAAAAAAGGGGACATGCTTTTCGGGTTCACCACCAGCGGCAACTCCAAAAACATCGTTGAGGCGTTCGCGCAGGCGAAAAAAATGGGGGTGACGACTATTTTAATGAGCGGCAAAGACGGCGGCGCGTGCGCCCCGCTTTCCGACATCCCGCTCATTGTCCCGAGTCAGACGACGGCTAGGATACAAGAGTTGCACAATTTCTTTTTTCACTCGATCCTAGAAGCGGTAGAGGATGCGTTTCCCCCTCTTTAATCTAACTAAGCCAGCGGAGCCAGTGCCACGGAGGAAGCAACAAGGGACAAGGGAAGAGAAAAAGAAAAATACATAGGATTTAAACTACGAAAAACACGAAGCACACAAAAAAAATGCACAGAAGCTTTTGGTTTTAAAGCTCTCAAAATTTCGTGTATTTTGTGCCTTTCGCAGTTAAAAATCTTTTAAAAAGTAAGAGCTGAAGAATGAACTACGAAAAACACGAAAATATGTTGTGCATAATGTGCTGGATTTGAGCGGTAAGGGATTAATATGAACAGATTCTTTTGTCGGTTTTTCAGCACGCAGTTTCGGGGAGAGGTTTTTATTATTTCCATCTGCATCGCCCTGCTTTGTGGCGGCTGTGGAAAAAAAAGCTCTTCCGTTCCCACCAAACAGCCGCAGACTGCGCAGCCAACTGCCCATGCCAATGTTGCGCAGCCAACGGAAGTGTCCGCCCCTGTTACTACAGCAACAAAGATGGTTGAAGTTGTGTCGCAACCGCAGGCTCCAGCCATAGTTGCGCCAGCCGCCCCTGCGCAGGTCTCAGCATCTGAGCCTGTCCCGCAAAACCTAGAGCCTGGCACTATGATATCTGCCATGCCTGAAACGCCTCCGCCTCCCAGCGATACGGAGGCAGTTACGCAACAGGCTGAGTCGGTGATAGTCGTTCTCGGCTACCACCAGTTCGACAACCCGTCGCCCAACCAGTACTCAATCCGCTCCAGCGTGTTCAGGGAGCAAATGCAGAAAATACGAGACATGGGCTGGGCTGTCATCCCGATGCAGAACTTGCTCCGTTTTTTGAAAGGCGAAATCGAGCTGCCGCCCAAGTGCGTTGTTATCACCGTGGACGACGGCTACCGCTCCGTCTATCTCAAGGCGTTCCCGATACTGAAAGAGTTCGGCTACCCATGGACATTTTTCTGCTACACTCAGTTTGTCAATTCGGGAGCGGGAGCGGTCACATGGACACAACTCCACGAAATGCAGCAGGCTGGTTGCGATGTCCAGAGCCACACGCACTCGCACCCTTTCCTGACTAAAAAGGGTAGCAAGACCGATGATGCCTACGATGCGTGGCTGAGCCAAGAACTGGCTGGCTCCAAGGAAATCCTGGAAAAAAATCTAGGCACCAGTGTCAACGCTCTGGCGTACAGCTACGGCGCGTGGAATGTCCGCGTCCAACAAAAGGCCATAGAATTGGGGTATGAAGGTCTTTTCACCGTGGCGGGGACGCGCATAGGGAAAAAGGCATCGCCAGCCAACATAGGCCGTTACATTATCACTACACAGAACGAAAAGCTTCTTGCACAATACTTGCAGGCACCTAAATCTGCGCTTCAAGCAGCAGCCAACAGTCCAGCCACCGCCCCTGCCGTCCCCCAGCCATCAGGCAATCCGCCAAAAGCGGTGGTGCCATAGCATGTGCCCATGAGAAACCTGTGGTTTACGGCTAATTACCCGATGATCCCGATCTGGCTATTTTTATTCTCCTGCTGAGCATTCCCAAGACTATGAGGCAACCGGCAGCCGCAAAAATGTGTTTTATCGCGTGTCCGGCAACGGTACTGTGTGTCCAGATAAATATCTCGTAGTCGTATGTCTCGAAAACTTTTGCGGCCATGTAACAGCCGAGTGCGGGGAGCAGGAGCCACCTGTGGGAGTAGCAACACGGGAAAAGAGCCATCACAAAAGGGATGGTAACAAGCGGCATAAACTGAACCCACGCATAGAACCGCAAGTCGTCTGAAACAGACCAATAGACTACGCTGGCGACACCGACAAGCAGGGCTGGAACCAGCAGTATGCGCCCGAGCCTCTCGTGTATTGACTCGCCCAGTATCGCGGCGAACATTGCCATGAACCCGAGAGTCATAGGCAGCCTGTCCCATACCAGTGTGCTGTTATTTGGATGCCAGTGGTAGTAGGCGGAACCCAACCCCACGAGAGCTACGCCCAAGAAAAATAAAATCCATGCGGCCCCTTCGCATCTTTTATTGATACAAAACGCAACGCCCCACAAACCGACAACAAGAAAAGGGAGATTAGAGATCACATCCATCATATTGGGCGTGCCAAGGAAAAGACGCTGGTCGGCGAAGTCATGGTAGCGCGTGTCTTGCCGTATTGGCTCTAGCGTCATCAGGTATGCGAGAGAGCCAAAGACGATCATGAGAATCAGACCTATGCGGTAGGGCTTTGACTGGGAATACTGCATTGCATAAGTTTGTCGCCAAATTTCTGTTTTTCGAGATAATTCTCTTTTACCCACTTGACTTACAACACAGCGTTTCGTGGTATTGTGTTGGTCATTCAGTTTATATTTAAAAAAAAGGATTGGAGATATCTGATTCATTGCTTGGCCAGTGCATCATCCTTCTTCTACGCTACCAATGACAACTGGTTGGGTCTCATGGTGGGTCAGGATGCCGCCCATTCCAGCGCCTGTTCAAAATTTTTTTTGAAATCCATGAGTTGAATTTTTCCAGCAATCTTCTATTTCTGGTTTTCTTGTGAGTTCGTCCCAGCGCCAGAAAAATTCAGGCAAAGGCTCCTCCCCAACAAAAAAGGGGGGGGTGGAGTTTGATTTTATGAGAGAAATGCCGTCCGACGGCGAAAAAAATAACCTGGCTCCAACAACTGTCACACCGTCTCTTGCGGCTCCTGCTGTTGAGAAAGTGGCGGCACCCATCATTGAAAATAAAGTGCAGGAACAACCGACCACGCCAGCCGCACAAGAGCCAGTGCCCCTCCAGCCAATAAAAAAAGTTGAGCGGCCAGAAACGCCATCGGTTTCAAATACCGCACAAAAAATCGAAGTTCCGCTAGTGGAAACGCCTCCGTATAAAGCTCCAGAAACTGCTATAGAACGGCCTGTGCCCAAAGTGGAAGAACCTGCGCCAGCACCCGCGCCAGTCATGCGTCCAGTGCAACCCCAGAGCAAACCAACGCATGTTCCAGCTCCACCGCCGCCGCCATCTTCCGCGCCGCAAACGGTTGTAGGGTCAAGGGGCGTAGGCTCTATTTCCGCTTTACCTACAACTAGAAATGTCCCTGCGGGAAATGTTATCAAACAACCCAACCCCGAACCGCAGCCGCAACCGCAGGCCGCACAGACAACACCTACAGCAAAACCGACATATACTCCTCCTGGCATCTCGCACACAGTCCAGCCCACAAAAAACCCTGTAGGCTCTGCATTTCCAACATCGGCCACCCACCAAGCATCTAAAGTTACTACGCCGATCAGGACTAGTGTTGCAGGCATTCAAAACAAAGCGACGGGTCAGGCGGCACCAGCGCAAAGCGTGGCCACCAAACCTGCCGGGTTCCCTGCTGTGGCAAAAACTCAAACACCAATACCATCGGTGGCGCACGGCGGAAAAGCTCCTCAAACGCAATCTCCTCATCAAGTTCGCCAGCCCGTTTCAGTGCCGACAAAAAAAGATAAATATCAACCAGAAGGAGACGACGAAATGGAAAACATGGATGCTTTCAAGGGGAATGCCCAGCGGCAACGCTCGGAACAGAAGAGCGTAAACAATATTTTGACGACAGTGGTGGCGACTGTTTCGCTTGTGTTTCTCACATTTTTCGGGCTGGCCGCCTACGGCGGCTATGTGCTCTACGGCGAACTGGGTCAGCAGAAAATCACCACAGCTCAGATGCGCGAAGACCTGCTGAAACAGATTCGCGGAACCCAAGACGAACTGGCGCAGACCCGCGAAGCTTTGGAGAAACAGGGCGACCAGCACCGCATCCTCATCAGCAGGATGAACCTAGACTGGAACGCCAAGATGGATGCCGTCCAAAACAAGATGGCCACAGAAAAAAAACTGCGCGATGCCGAATCAAGAATGCGTGCCCAAGAAATACGCGCCTTGAGGGAACGCCTGTCGCAGGTGGAAAACAGCCCGCGCTCATTCCGTTGAACCCACAAACTCTAGTCTGGCCATGTCCTCGGTAGAGTATCGCCGTATTTTGTTCGAGTGGAGCACACGCTTCCGCAGGGTGAAGGAAATCCTCGCCCCGCCAGAGTGGACGCAAACGGACTGGCAAGTTTTTTCCTGCTCCCTCGCCGTGCTGATACAGAAGCACGGCCTCCACTGGCAAAAGGATCAAAAAAAATATTGGGATTTGCGCTGGAACATACGGGAAGGCGGTGTGCTCATCTGCCAGATAGAGCAGCACCAAGACGAATATGTTTCGGTAGTCGTGGCGCAGTCTGGCGGCTTCGCTGGCGAACGGGGCTACACATGGCTGTGGTCAGACCTCAATTTGAACGGCGAATTTTTGAGGGAACCCTACTTCGTGGACGGCACATGGAAAGAAGCTCTAGTGGCTCTTTTAATGCCATTCTCGCAACGGGCAGCATTTTTCTTGTCTGACAGGGCAGAGTCACCGCCCGCACAATTGGAAGACGAGCATGTGAAGACAAAGAATAGCTAAACTCAAAAAATCTCCCTGCCAAATCCCCGCACTGTTTGACGAAGAACCCGCTATTTCTGGATTCTGATTTGAACAACCTCACCCACTTTAAATCACACCCCAGATTAGGCATAATAGGCATTTTGTGTTGGCAAAGGCACGGTTTTTGCTAGTCTCGCTTTTGTTGAAAGACAGGTTTACCGCATATTTGCTTCCAGCAATCGCCCTCCTTTTTTGGGGTCAGGCAGAGGCGTGGACTGCGCCTTGGGACAAAAGTAAGGACAAAGGGTCTGCCAAACTCCCGCCTGTCCAACTGAGTGCCGAAGGCGATAACACCGTAGAAAACGGCATAGCAAAGGCTGAAAAAAATGTGGAGTTGATCTGCGGCGAAACCAGCCTCTACGCTGACAAGCTTGTTTATGATACGACCACGGGTTGGGCCACCGCTGAAGGTCATGTTAGAGTTTACACGGCGCAGGGCGTCATGATCACTGGTGACAAGATCCTGTACAACATCAAAACCGAAAAAATGGAGGCGGACGATATGCGCATGGCCAGCTACCCGCTCGTAATCGGGAGCAACAAACTGACGAACACAGGCACGCCAGGCAAACCTTCCTACGAATCTCAGTTCGGACTCGCGTCACCCGAAAACTTGGAGTCGCCTGGATTCAAACTCAAACCAAGAAAGATAACTTACGACCCGGAGATGAATCGCTATGTGGCCGATGATGTCACCATTTACGCTGGCTCCGTGCCTGTGATGTGGGCGCCGCGCGTGGTCTATCACCCAGACGGCATCACGACATCCATACAGGCATCACCGGGATACAAGTCGCAGTGGGGCGCATTCTTGCTTCTGGGTTACGGCTTAGAGGTTGTGAAAAATGTTCACATGAAAGCCCGCCTTGACACCCGCTCTCAGCGCGGCGTGGCCGGTGGTGCAGACCTGAAATGGATTTACGGGAAAGGCAAAGAATCCCAGCCTGGAGACCTTTCTACGCAGGACAAAGGCGACCGCGGCCAAGGCAAAGCAAGCATCTATGCAGCAGATGATCTTTCACCACAAGGCGTGCGCGACACGAACATACAGCACTCCCCGTTTTGGTTTCAGGGCGAGGGCGGCAGAGCTGGGCGTTACCGTCTGAATGTTGAGCAACGCGCCTTCTTCACGGACAAGCATGATATTTACGCAAATCTAGTTTTCAACAAGGTGACAGACCGAGATTTTCTCCGGGACTTTCTCGAGCGCGAATACAACGAAGAAACGCAGCCGGACAACTTCGTGGAACTCGTCAAGCAAGACCCCAACTTCGCGGTCACGGTGCTGGCTAGGAAGCAGGTTAATAAGTTTTACGAATCGGTGGAACGCGAGCCCGAAGTGCGTTTAGACCTTAAACGCCAGAAAATTCTCTCCACCATCCCACTCGAATACAACGGGCAAAACTCGTTTGTCCGCCTCAACAGGAAGTTTCAAGACCTAGACAGCCCGCAGCCCGTGGACGATTATGACACGATGCGCGTGGACACTTTCCACCAGCTTTCTTACCCCAGAGAGTACCTCGGCTGGCTGAATATAAATCCGCGTGTTGGCTGGCGTGGCACCTTTTACGCCGACTCCAATACCGATGGTGGGCTCAGCGATAAAAACATTTTCCGTTCCATTCTCAACACAGGGGTGGAGGCGTCATTCAAACTATCGAGGACATGGGGCGGCACCAGTGAATCACTAGGCTTGGACGGCCTTCGTCATGTGGTCGAGCCTTTCGTCAATTTCTCCTACATGCCGAATCCATCCATCTCACCTGATAGGATTTTACAGTTCGATGGGCGGCTTCCATCCACCCGCCTGCAGCCGCTCGACTTCCCGCAGCAAAACTCGATAGACTCAATCGACAACCAACTTATCACGCGGACAGGGTTTCGGCAAAAATGGCAGACCAAACGGGACGACATGAATTGGAATCTGCTAGAATGGGCATCCTACATTGATGTGGACGCCGGACGACAGGCGTACAACAGCAATGTGGTTTCAAACTACTACAACGAGGTCGAGTTTAAGCCAGTGCCTTGGTTGAGCCTTGATTTCTTTGGTGCATCGTCGTTCTACAAAGAAGGGTTCAACGAGTATAATAGCAGCCTGACATGGCAGGTGGCACGGCCTTTCGAAGTCACGGTCGGCAACCGTTTCCTCAACAACGCCCCATGGCTTTTCGACAACAGTGAGCAGTTCTACGGCACGCTTTTCTGGCGCATGAACGAAAGCTGGTCGGTGCAATCGCAGCATGTTTTCGAGGCGGAAGACTCCCGCCTTGAGATGCAGAAATATTCAATCTTCCGCGACTTTACGGCGTGGAAAGCTGCTTTTACTACGGAAATACGCGAAAACCGCCCAGCCCTGACAGGCAATGACCGACGGACGCACGAAGAGGAATATTCCTTCATGCTGACGCTCACATTCAAGTCCATGCCATAAGCACGGAAACACATAGTTTTAACTGAACAAACCAATAAAAAAATACCATGAAACTGAGCATAATAGGTTCCGGCTATGTCGGACTGGTCACAGGCACCTGCTTCGCAGAAGTAGGACACCATGTGACCTGCATTGATAACAACAAAGAAAAAATTAAACAGTTGCGCGAAGGGCACATACCGATTTACGAGCCAGGCCTCGAAGATCTGATCAAGTCCAATGTAGCCAATGGGCGTCTCAAATTCACGGACTCCATCAAGGAAGGCGTGGACGATTCTGAGGTGGTGTTCATCGCCGTGCCCACGCCGCCGCAGCCGGATGGAAGCGTGGATTTGACTTACATCGAAGGCGTTGCTAGGGAGATCGCGGGCGTCCTCACAGGCTACCGTATCATTGTAGATAAAAGCACCGTGCCCGTAAAAACAGGCGAAAAAGTGGCAGAAACAATCGCCCGCTACAACAAGGCGAAAGCCGATTTCGATGTTGTCAGCAACCCAGAATTTCTCCGCGAAGGTTGTGCGGTGGCCGACCTCATGAATCCAGATCGCGTCGTCATCGGCGTCAAAGGCGAACGCCCCGTGGCCACGATGAAAAAAATCTATGAGCCGTTCCATGCCCCGATTTACATCACGGACATAAACAGCGCAGAATTGATTAAGCACGCAGCCAACTCGTTCCTTGCCCTCAAAATATCCTACATCAATGCCGTGGCCGCCATCTGCGAAGCCTCTGGCGCCAATGTGGATGAGGTGGCCGATGGCATGGGTGCCGACAAGCGGATCGGGCGTGCGTTCCTGAACGCCGGGCTAGGATACGGCGGTAGCTGTTTCCCGAAAGACATCAAAGCGTTTATAAATATTTCAGAGCAACTCGGCTCGCCATTCAACCTGCTGAAAGAGGTTGAGCACATCAACGAGCAGCAGATTGACCGTTTCATGAAAAAAATCCGGGACAAACTCTGGGTGCTCAAAGAAAAAAATATCGGCGTCCTCGGGCTGGCGTTCAAGGGTGACACCGATGACTGCCGCTCCAGCGTGGCCATAGCACTCTGCAAACGGCTCGTGGCCGAAGGTGCAAAGGTGCGTGCATACGATCCGCAAGGCATGGAAAAGGCCAAAAACGAAATTTCAGGCATTGAGATTTGCTCTTCCGCAGAGGATGTTTTCAACGGGGCAGAAGCCATAGTTGTAGCCACGGAATGGAAAGAGTTCCGTGCGCTGCCATGGGGTTCTCTGAAAGATAAAATGGTCACGCCGCTAGTTTTTGACGGCAGAAATCTCCTAGATGTCAAAACACTACGCGGTTTCGGCTACACATATTTTGGCGTAGGACGCTAACCCGACTAAAAATAGCAAAGAAAAAAGGCTGCCGGGTTTTCGGCAGCCTTTTTTTTCTCACGCCACGCCCGCCACGAAAGAAAGCGTTCACCACAGAGGCTCAGAGGCACGGAGGAATATTTTTATAAACTATTAAATCTCCTGTATAACTGGATGCAACAGTCTGTTTTGGAATAAGTTGTGACAGCGTGTTTTTGGGCTTATGCCGCAGGATTTCTTTATAC
>JAIFLJ010000120.1 GCA_020049135.1 bacterium
TGTAGATTCGTTTTCATCCTCAATCCATGCCATTCTACACCCTTTTCCTCAACCCTTTTTTACTGCAAACTTGAAAGAGAGCCACTTTTTTCTGTGCAAACCGTTGTGGACAGCCGATGTGAACTTCCATGGGCATGGGCTCCTAGAGGTTACCCTTGTCGGTTCTGGGGTGCTGCCGTGGGGGAGCGGGATTGGATTTTTCCCGTAGAGGCTATTCATGGAAGCCCCCCTCACGACGGTATTGCCACCAGTGCAGAGAGCATGAAAGTGAGACATTTTCCAGGCACGCTGGTGCTTGCCTGCTGCGATCCTTCAGCATCGCAAATGGCCGCTGCATTCACTGGGTCAACCGGGATACGCATGTTGGTTTTTAACAGGGGCGGCAAAGCGGCGCTCGAGTTGTTAAAGGCGGGAAAAATTCATTTGGCCGGGCTACATTTTTCAACCATCGAATCACCTGATAAAAATTTAAGGGAGGCCAAGCGTGGCGTGGGAGGAAATATCGGGCTGATCCGATCTGCCCAGTGGGAAACTGGCCTTGTGCAGAGGTGCGGGACACCCAAAACACTTGCGGATGTGGTTAAAACAACAAAAAGGTGGGCACTGCGGGAACCCGGCTCTGCCGCCCGTGAGTGCGCAGATCGCCTTGCGCCCAGCCTGCAAACTAGAGGCAGAGTGTTTTCATCTCATTCCCATGTTGCTTTGGCTGTGCGCCATGGCTGGTCTGACGCAGGAGTTTGTGTCCGGATTTGCGCTGAAGAAGAAGGATTATCTTTTTCGCTCATTCGAAAGGAATATTTAGATTTTTGTTTTTGGGAGCATCAGTCTGGCGATCTGAGGCTCCAAGCGTTCTTTTCATTTTTGAAATCCAGAAAGCATCATGAATGGGTGAGCGAAATTCCAGGATATAGCGCATCTCAAACGGGAGAAAGGGTGTCATGAAGGCAAATAACAAACAGGAGAAACTATGGAGGAAACAATGAAAAATACGGCAAAAAAAACGGTGAAATGGTGCGCGTGCGTGTCTGCGGCCATGCTGGTTGCGACCATGGTTGTGGCCGGGTGCAATAAACCGGCTGCCTCTAAGGAACCCGAGAAAAAAGTTTCCTTGAAAATGGCGGTGGCGGCGAACATGAAATTCGCATTTCAAAATTTGGTGGAAGAATTTCACAAAGCCAATCCCGGGATCGAGGTGGCACCGACATACGGGTCGTCCGGGAATTTTGTGGCGCAAATAAAAGAGGGTGCTCCGTTCGACCTTTTTCTTTCCGCCAACATGGAGTTCCCCAGAAAATTGGTGGAAGAAGGCATGGGCACGGGAGACGGTGTGTTCGCATACGCCGTAGGACGGTTGGTTTTGTGGGTGCCCGAGGGATCGGGTTTAAATGTGGAAGCGTTGGGCATGGAGATCTTGCGGAATTCCTCGATCAAAAAGATCGCCTTGGCTAACCCCCAACATGCTCCTTACGGCCTCGCGGCTGTGGAGGCGATGAAAGCGGCTGGGCTGCTGACATTTCTGGAAGGCCGCTTGGTTTACGGCAAGGACATCAGCGAGACGGCTCACTTCGTCAAAAGCGGTGCTGCCGACATAGGATTTTTAGCACTGTCTTTGGCTATGGCACCCGAGATGCAGGGGGGGCGCTACTGGGAGCTGCCAGCAAGCACCTACCCGAAACTGGAGCAGGGCGGGATGATCGTGGTCGGCACAAAAAATTTAGATGCGGCTGTGAAATTTAAGAAATTTTTGCTTGGTGCCAGCGGTCAAGATCTGCTGAAACGGTCGGGATACTAACCAGACACACGGAAACGCATCATCTGTGGATTGGGCTGCTATTTTTTTAAGTTTGAAGCTGGCCACCTGCACCACGGCGGTGCTGGTGGTGGTCGGGATGCCTTTGGCGTGGTGGCTTGCTCGAACGCGCTGGCGGTGGCGGTTTGCGATCGAGGCCGTGGTGGCCCTGCCTCTCGTGTTGCCTCCTACAGTTTTGGGTTTCTATGTGTTGATGGTGACTGGTCCGCACAGTCCAGTGGGCCGATGGTATGAGGCTCTTTTCGGACAACGCCTGCCTTTTTCCTTCGAGGGACTTCTGGTGGGGTCGGTATTTTACAGTCTGCCGTTCGCGGTGCAGCCTTTCACAAGTGCTTTTGCAGGGGTGGATCGGCGGTTGCTGGAGGCGTCGTGGTGCTTGGGCGTGGGTGAACTGGCAACCTTTTTTCGAGTTGCTTTGCCTCTGTCATGGCCCGGCGTGCTCACGGGGTTGGTGCTCAGCTTCGCACACACGGTGGGGGAGTTCGGTGTGGTGCTGATGTTGGGAGGCAATATAGCAGGGGAAACCCGGACGGTGTCTGTCTCGATTTACGATCATGTGCAAGCACTGGAGTATGGCGCGGCCAACCAAGCCTCTATGCTGATGCTCATATTTTCCTTCGCAGTTCTTTCGATCACCTACGGTTTACAACGCCATTTCATTCAAGTATGCCCAATGCGCTGACAGCCTCTTTCACTCGGAGTTTTCCCGGCGGCACGGTCATCCGTGGGGAACTGGACATCCCGCTGTGCGGACATGGCGTAGCGGTGCTGATAGGTCCCTCGGGATGTGGTAAGACAACGGTGTTGCGGTGCTTGGCCGGGATCGAGAAGCCGGAGCTGGGACATATCTGTTTTGGCGGCGAGGTGTGGCTGGACACGGGCGCAGGCGTGTGCATGACGCCGCAGCAAAGAGGAATCGGATTCGTGTTTCAAGACTACGCCCTATTCCCGCACATGAGTGTGGAGAAAAATATCGCTTACGGACTCGGGGCACTCCCAAAAGCGGATAGGGGCATGCGAACCGCAGAAATGCTCGGGCTTTGCGGTCTTGCTGGTTTGGAGAAAAGGTTGCCGTCCCAGATTTCCGGCGGGCAACGCCAGCGTGTGGCCTTGGCGCGGGCTATGGCGTGCAAGCCTCGGCTGCTTTTGCTCGACGAACCGCTCTCCGCCTTGGATACAGCGCTCCGCGTGGAGCTGCGCGGAGAGTTGCGCCAGTTCCTCAAAGGGTTGGAAGTGCCTGCGCTGCTGGTGACCCACGATATGGCGGAGGCACGGGAGATGGGCGACAGTGTCATAGTCATGGATGGCGGTGCAGTGCTGCAAAGCGGCACGAATCAAGAAGTGTTCGAGCATCCAGCAAATGTGCGGGTGAGCAAAATTTTGGGGCTGGCCTGACGGAATAAGGAGCCGTTCATCTCCAAAAAACTCTGCGGAAATATCATGGCTCATACGCTCTCCTTCCATACCCGCTTGACGCATAGAATTTACAACTTGATGTCAGTGTTTTTCAAAGTCAGTATTTCAGCGGCATCAAGGGGCAGTTCCACTATTTTAATCCGAGATGTTTGCCCGCACACGATGCTGATTTGCGATGGGGAACAAGAAAGCTTGGCGGCTAGAAATTCCACAAGGGCGCGGTTGGCTTTGCCATCGCAAGCTGGGGCACGCAGTTTTATTTTTATCGCGTCACCCATTTTGCCGACAATTTCATCCCGCGACGCGTTCGGGATGATTTTGAGCTGTATTCTGCGGCGTGCGATTATTTTTTGAGCCATTACGGTTGCGACATCATGGATAATAGGAGCCTTGCGTACGCTTGGGCTATCGGAGAATCCTCTGGCGGAGACCACAGGGGAAAACTTTTATCCGTAGCCGCATCGTATGGGCCGCGTTTTATTTCTAGCACGATGGTGTTCTCTTCAATGGGGAGCATGGTGTGGTAAACGCCGGGCTCAATGTCCAGAAGGTTGCCTACCGTGCCAGGCGCGAGATCGTACCTCGCCTCTAGCCCGCCGTTTTCCTTGAAAATGTAGCAGGCGAGTTTTCCGTTTAAAACCATGAGCGTCTCGGCAGCACCTGGCAGCGGGTGGCAATGCGGCCTCACGAAACTTTCTGGCTGCATGAAATTGAGCATGCGCTGCACGGCGCTGTCACCCGTGCGGTGTATCGGCAGGATGATCCTTTTTCTCGGGCTGGCCTTTGACCCTTCAAGGCCATCGGCCAAAGCTGCCTCGTTCAGTCTGAAAACATTTCCTGTTCTGGCTGGGAGTGCCAATTTCATATTGTGTTACAATGCGGGCTTGAATCCTCTCCGCTTATAGGCTATAGTCCCGCACAGACACTAGAAAAAAGTGTCGTAAAAGGAGTTTAAGATGAAAATGCAATGGGTTTGGGTGTTGGCACTTGGCATGACTGGGTGTATTACTGGCGGCAGCAAAGACTACACAATCGTGGAGCAGTTGGAGCAATCTCAAAAGCGCGTGAAAGAGTTGGAAAAAACCGTTGATTCCAAAAACCGCACGATAGACGAACTCAACAGGAAAACCGAATACCTCTCGGCCAAAAACGAGCAGATTTCTCGCGATAACGAAAAACTCCGCGACCCCGATGAAGTTACGCGCCGCTCCATTTCGCGCCTGGCTGGAGCTGAAACGCAACGCAGTTCCAAAAAGCGTGCTCCACAGAGCGATATCCCGTTTCTCACCCGCCTGCAAGACGGAGGCCCTATTTATGAGAAAGAGTTCAAGCAGCAGGTGATCAACAAGACGCCTAGCCAGATCAAACAGTTACTTGGCTACCCGAAGAGTGAGGGACCCAACTCTTTCTACTACACATACGCCTTGAGCATCATCAGTGATGCCACGGGCAACCGATCCAAAGAGATAGCGGTGCGCTTCCAAGATGGTATCGTGGAATCGGTCATCCTCTATTACTGACGGCTCGCACAAATTTTTGAAATACGGCTGACATGAGACGCATTTTTATCGCCTCCATAGCCTTGCTTATCGCTGGGCTGAACCCTGCTCCAGCACTGGAATATGTGGTGCTCAGTGGCGGCCCTGCGCTCAGGAAGTGGGAAAAAAGCAAGACGCGCACGCACGATGTTTTTTGGGGAAATTTTGTGGAATCTGCCACGATACGGCTCAGCCAGCTCAAGGCCAAGATACAGCCCGGCGACAGGCTCGTGTGGCTGGTGTACCGCCCCGCTTACAATAGGCGACAGGCCGAAGAAAAAGAAAACCTTATCCAGACGATACAGGTCAAAGCCGATGCTCTTGGCGTGGCGCTCTACTGGTTCGACACGGCAGCCCAGCTTTTGAATTATTTAAACGCCCATCCAGAACGAGTCCAGCACCCAGTCATGAGCCTCGATTTTTTCGGGCACAGCAACAAGGTAAACTGGATGTTCGACTACAGCAATGAGCTGGACGGTGCTTCCGTGGTTTTCTTGCACACACGCGACTTGGCCAAACTGAATAAGGCCATCTTCCACCCGCAGGCTGAGGCTCATAGCTGGGGATGCCATTCTGGCGAATATTATAGCGAAAAATTTTTTGAACGGGCGGGCGTTAAAATGTGGGGAGCAGTCGGGAAAACAGACTATTCTGGCGGCGGGCTGCCAACCCTTTCAAGCGACGGGGGGCGGTGGACACAATGAAAAAAATATCGCAAATGCTACTGGCTTTGGCTGCTCTGATCGGGATAGCTGGGTGCGCCACAACATCGTCTTCAACCACTGGACGCACAGCCGCACAGTTAAATGAAAACCCGCCCCCGTACTGGGTTGGCCAACGCGTTTCTACGCCCAACCACATGACTTGGGGCTGGATCAAACGCCCCGAAGAGCCGTGGTCTAACGCACGCATAATAATGCTAAAAGAAGACCGTTGTCTTGCCCCAGACAGAGCTATGGAACGCCGTAGCGCAGACAATAATTTTCAGTACCGCCTCTATGGATCGTTCTGGGAACACCGCAGCTATGACCCGGTTATAAACAAGCTTTTCGATGTGTTCGTGCTCGAACGCTACGAGCCGATTGGCGCAGGCGAACCGCTGAACTTGAAAACGCCGTCTTCAGAAATCTCATCCAACACGGTCATCTCCACCCGTGGCACGAGCGTCTCAGGCTCGCAGCCCCGTTCGCAACGGTCATACGACAACATTGATTGATAGGCCGCCGACTATGACACACGCAGCGAAAGCTAGAGAGGTTATCGGGATAGAAATAGCCGCGCTGCAACAGCTCAAAAAACGGGTGGGGTCAGAGTTTGACTGCGCCGTGGAGATGCTTCTTTCCGCCGTCAGGGGTGGGAAAAAAATCGTTGCCACGGGCGTTGGCAAATCTGGGCACATAGCTGAAAAAACGGCGGCCACGCTGACCAGCACCGGCGCCCCTTGCGTTTACTTGAATTGCCTGAACGCCGTCCACGGTGATTTGGGCATCGTCTCTGAAGGGGACGCCGTTCTGATTTTTAGTTACAGCGGTGAAACAGACGAAATCGTGAGGATGCTCCCTGCAATCGCACGCCCCAATGTGAGCATCATCAGCCTGACTGGGCATCCGCGTTCCACTATTGCCACCAACTCCAGCATCCACATCAATGTCAATGTGAAACGGGAAGCCTGCCCGCTCAACCTCGCCCCGACTGCCAGCACCACAGCCATGCTCGCCACTGGTGACGCTCTGGCGATGGTGTTGCTTGAGGCCCGCGGGTTCCGCAAAGAGGATTTTGCGAAAAACCACCCCGGCGGAAGCATCGGTAAAAACCTGCTCCTGCGCGTGGGGGAAGTCATGCGTTCCAAAGAAAAAGTGGCTGTAGTCCAGGAAAAAGAGAGCGTGATGCACGCCCTCAAAGCGATAAGCGACGCACGGGCTGGTGCTGCCATAGTGATTAATAAAAATGGAAAACTGGCTGGTATTTTCACTCAGGGCGACTTCGCCCGATTCTATCAAGATGATCTCTCCGTGGGTTCCAAGTGCGTAGGCCAACTCATGACTCGTCGCCCAATTACGGTTCGGGTTGACAAACTGGCCGTGGAAGTGCTTAACATCTTTGAGAAGCATCATATTGATGATTTAATTGTGATCGACCAGAAAGGACATCCGGTGGGCGTAGTGGACGCGCAGGACTTAGCCAAGTACAGGTTGGTTTAGAAAAAAAGGAAAAATATGGCAGTCAACGCAAACGATTTAAGAAAAGGGATGGCGATCAGACACGGGTCGGATGTGGTCATCGTGGAAGAAGTCACGCACAGGACACCGGGCAACCTCCGCGCATTCGTCCAAGCTACGCTTCGCAGCGTCAATACGAGCAAGTCCTCCGTCCAGCGCTTCGGAAGCACGGAAAAAGTCGAAGAGGTGATGGTGATGCGCAGGAAGCTGGAGTTTAGCTACAAGGATCAAACGGGCTTCAATTTCATGGACACCAATACATATGACAACTTCACGCTTCAGGAAGAACTCATAGGCGATGCGAAAAATTATCTAGTCGAAAACCTCCCGCTCGAAGTTATTTTCGTCGAAGAAAAAGCCGTTTCGGTCGAACTCCCCTCTAGCGTGAACCTACGCGTGACCGAGTCGCCAGAAGGCATCAAAGGCGACTCTGCCAATAATGTGATGAAAATCGCCGTTGTGGAAACGGGCATGCAAGTCCAAGTCCCGCTCTTCATCAAAGAGGGCGAGATCATCAAAGTGGATACCCGCACAGGCTCCTACATGAGCCGCGCCTGATAGTTTGGGCTGTCTGTAGAAGACGCGGAGCGGAAGAAAAAGAGATTTAACCACATAGATCACAAAGGGCACAGAGGAAGATTTTTATAAACCCTTAAACTTTTAAACTTAAGCTTCATCACAAAAGATTGCTTATAGCCCTCTGACATCCTGAAGTCTCTGGGTAAGAAGGTGGGGGATAAGGAAAAGGGATGGAGAGTGTGGTGCAGGCATCTGCCTGTGCGGTACACACAGACAGGTCTTTGCCTGCCTCTAAATGTGGTGCGGGCATCCTTGCCTGCTCTTCATATTTCTGCTGCGAGAGGCCGTTACGGAAGAGACGGGCTGGAAGCCCGCCCTCCGTTTTAGGAGCTTCGCTCCTGTCAGAATAGCTCACCTCTTTTCCACCGAGGTCAGAATGTCTGAGCTTGTGATAACGAGGGAAATGGCTCGCGCAATTGAGGAGAGCCAGCGATGTCAAAACCTTCCATTGTTACAATTTGGTGTCTAAATGAAGACAAAATTGATTTTTTAGTAAAAATTGCTTAGTTACTTATTTTCATGTGGAGAGGGGGCTCTCCGAAAGGAAATGCGGAGATGAGTTTTAAATTAAGCACAAAAATTATTTCGGGTTTTGGTTTTATCATTGTTCTTTTTACGGGCATGGGTTTTTTTACCATGTCGCGTCTTGGCACTGCCCGAAAAATTACTGCAAATGTTTCTGAGTTTGCCGTGCCTCGTTTGGCAGGTGCTGCGTCCATGGAGCGACTCGCCACACAGATTCGCACGGCCACCAACCGCTATTGCGCTACGCTGAATGAAGACGATGCTGCAACCGTCGAAAAAACCGTTGCGACCCTGCAACAGACAATCAAGCAAACAAAGGAGAAACAGGGAGGGGTGGACGAATTTTTAACCCAGCTTGAAACGGCAGAAAAAAATGTTGTCTCATTCACTGTCAGCTTTACCGATCTGAAACAGAAAGTCGCCGACATGCAGGATTGTCTGAGCACCATGCGCGAGACGGAGACCACTTTTTACGAGTATTACGACGCATTGAAGCAGGCGCATGTGACGGCAATTCTGGCCTCCAATAACGCCGCTGATTCTAGGGAAAAATTGCAGCAGCTATTCGATATTTACGCCCAGTCCAGCCAAGCGGTCAAAGATGTGACGCGGGCTTACAGCATCAGCGACCCACGCTTGATGGAGAGTGCTGTGAAGAGGTTCAACGCGATAAAGCAACTCCTAGCACAAGTCGGGGCACCTCAGGGCATGCAGAAAAAGCAAGGGGAAGACAGCGGTGTGCAGGTGTCGTCATCCAAAGACATGTTTTCTCAGACTGTGGCGCAGGTGGGGGTTTTTCGCGGTAGCATTGAGATGTTTGTGATGACATGGAAAGCCTCTGAAGATTCCAAGCGGCTTTGCGCACAAAATGCTGATAGCCTCTCTCTCTTTGCCCAAGACCTTGCCGCCAGATCATTAGATATGACATCGCACGAAGCCGATGCTACGACAGCCATTCTCCTTTCCGTTTCAAAAGTCAACAGGTGGATGATGCCTGCCGTAACAGTCGTGGGCATTTCGCTTGCCATCCTTCTAGCCATCATGATCAGCCGTCCTGTGGCGCGAATCGTAGCCAATGTTGGCCAAAGCTCGCAGGAGCTGGGTCACACATCAGAAGAATTGACATCCACAAGCCAGACGCTTTCAGACCAGTCAACTCGCCAAGCGGCATCACTGGAAGAGACCAGCGCGGCACTCGAAGAAATTTCCAGCATGGCCAAGCTCAACTCCGAAAAAGCGACACACGCCCGCGAAATTTCCACTGAAACCAGCCTCCGTGCGAAGCAGAGCATGGAAGAGATGGAAAAAATGAACCGCGCCATGCAGGAAATATCGAAGACAATCCATGTGATAGATGAAATCGCGCTCCAGACGCGGCTACTTTCGATAAACGCCTCCGTTGAGGCTGTGAGAGCTGGCGGGGCAGGGCAGGGGTTTGGTGTGGTAGCCGACGAAATACGCAAACTGGCCCAGCGCTCTGCGACGGCTGCACAAGAAGTCAATTCTACGGTTTCCAACGGTGTAAAAATCACAGCCAGCGTTGCCAATAACCTGTCGCATGTCATAGCCCAGTTTCAGAGTGTTGACGCAATCGTTGGAGAGATCGCTGCGGCGTCTAGGGAACAAAGCGTGGGTGTTGAGCAAGTCAATGGTGCCGTTATTGAAATGGAGAAAGCCACCCAGTCCAGCGCACGCGTGGCAGAAAATAACACCAATTCATCATTTGACCTCAACGCCCAGTCCCAGCACCTGCAAAAAGCCGTCTTTGATTTGGCCTCGCTAGTGTGGGGGAAGGAACGGAAGAATGAAGAAGCTAACAGGAAGACGCGGGGCGGGGATGAAATCGAATAACGAAATCGAAAAGAAGAGGATTCACCACGGAGACACAGAGGCACAGAGGAAGATTTTTATAAACTTTTCAACCCTAAATATTTAAACTTAAACCTAAAAAGGAAAATGGGATTTTTATTTTGTTTCAAACCCGTTTATTTTCATGAAATTCCCATCGCTCCGCGATGAACCCAATGGGTGACAACTCGTTGATTGTGAATGGATTGATTTGCAGGCGG
>JAIFLJ010000115.1 GCA_020049135.1 bacterium
CTGCTAGAGGCAGGGGCACGCTTGAAAATCGGTCAATGTTTCATTTGACTTCAAAGCGGTTCACCCAAAATCAGATGAAGCAGCCCTGAATCACACCCATTTTTAGGTTTAAATCAGGTTGCGCATATGGTCGCTTTCGTTTAAGGTGGAGTTTCATGGCAAGCATCAAGGAGGCCTTGATAAAGGACGAAACGCGGCGGAACACGGAATTGAAAAATGCCGTGGCCGCATACATCCGCGATGAAAGTAAGGAGGCTGCAGAACTAGCCGTGCGCCTACTTGAAGAAAGCACATCCATCACACAATGCTACCTTGAAAAAACCCGCTCGGTCAAACTCGACTTTGAAACCAACATCCTGAAAGTTGGCTTCGTGAACAACGGCGAAGGGGCGGGGCTCTCCGTCACCGACAACGCGGGCAAATCACGGATGCAGTACAAAGTTTGGACTTCGACAAACTCCGTTGCCAGAACCGAGGCACTGTACGATCTGGAGGACGCTCGCGAGGCTTTGCGCCACTTGAAAAAACTGGTTCCCCTGACGCTATTCAGCAAAAAACAAGGCGGACTAGTATCAGCAGCTTTGCCAAATTTTACATCACCGTCTCCTGCCGCAAAAACAGCCACTGCATCGGCTGCAAAGCAAGATGGAAAAATTCCAGACAAAGCACCGTTTAAAATACGCCCAGAAGAAAACATTCGCCCCGCGCAACCAGCGGCGAAAGCTGGAACAAAAATTAACTTGGTGGAGAACTCACATGTCCCGGCTCCAACGCCACAACGAAGTCGCGAGCCTGAGCAGGTCCCCCTTGATGTAGGCTCCGAAACTCAGCAGCGCCAATATGTCCGCCCACCACAGGCACCCAAATCGGGATTGCCTACTACGCCCATTGCCATGCGGTTGCTCATCATCACAGCCGTCATAAGCATCATTGCGGTCTCGGCGTTTTTCCACCAGCACATGCAGTCCATTACGGAAAAGCAGTCCTTCACAACAAAGGAAATGGAATCTCTCGAAAACCAGCTCAGCAAGGACAAGGAACAGCTCAAGGATAAAATCCTGAAGAACGAGGAAGCACTTTACTCGCAGTCGAAAGAGGCCGAACGGATCAAAATCATGATCGAAGAAAACACGCGCATGCTTCAGGCATCGCAGTTGGCGCAGTCGAACAGGATAGCGGAACTCTCCAAAGAACTAGAGGGCACGCGCCTGCTGAGGCTGGAAGAAAAATTGACCAACGACATTGAGCTGCAGCAGATAAAAGAGCGGACAATGCGTCTGGAAAAAGACCTAGTAAATCTGAAAGACATCCTGCGCAGGATAATAATCGAAGATGTATCAGCACCACCAGCAGCAACACCTTACACGCCACCGGGAGGGGCATCACGATGAGCAACACCATGTTTGACCGACGCAATTTTTTAAAGGGTTCAATGGCCGCATTGGCTGCGGCCTCGATGCCAGAATGGCTGACGGCAGCCGCAAACGCATCTCCAAGCAAGCGCCCTAATGTGGTCTGTATTTTTTCTGACGAAATAAACTTCTCATACCTTGGGTGTTGGGGCGGCGATTTCAAAACGCCAAACATTGACAGCATCGCGCGAGACGGCATGAAATTCAAACGGGCTTACTGCACCTCGCCCATGTGTACGCCTAGCCGTTTCTCCATTCTTACAGGCTGCTATCCGAGCCGCTGTGACGACCCGCATTTTAAGGAAGAGTTCTCCACGGACGAGCCACCCAACATCGCATGGAATTCGCTGATAAACGAAAAGACTGTCACGCTGCCGAAGCTGCTCTCAGCAAATGGCTATACAACTGGTATGGCTGGCAAATGGCATCTCGGCCCACATGTATTCGGCGCACACCCCAGCATCGTCTCTGACTCTGATCCGAAAAATCCAGCAGTGGACGCGTCCCTGCGCGAAAGGCAAAAACGCTTTGCCGATGCCGTGAAAAGAGACGGTGGGTTCGACTACGCAGCCAGCGTTGTTTGGGGTAATTTCGACGAGGAACCAATCAAAGCACTAGCGCATCACAACATCCCTTGGATTACCAAGGGAGCAGTAGAGTTTCTGGAACAAAATGCAAAAAAGGAAAAGCCATTTTTTCTTTATCTGACCCCAACCACGATCCATGGGCCGCAGCACCAGCTATCCCTAGAAAAAGACCTCTCCTACACGCCCGCAGGCCACGACAGCAGCGTGCTGAAATACGCTCCAGATTCCGCCAAGCTGAAAGCTCTCACCAAAGACAAGCCATCGTGGTTTGCGCACCAGCGCGTTGGCATGGCCTACTTGGATCACCAAGTAGGCATCATCCTAGATAAGATCAAAGAACTGGGCGTTGAGCGCGAAACGATTGTCCTATACATGCCAGATCACAACATCGAGCCTGGCAAAGCCGTGTGCTACGAAAAAGGTTATCGCGTGCCGCTCATAATAAAATGGCCTGGCCATGTGCCCCCTAGCTCCGAGTGTGATGCGGTAGTCCAAGGCGTTGATCTTTTTTCCACGATAGCATTAATCGCTGGCGTGCCAGAGAAAAACAGAGGAACGCCCGACGCCTTTTCTTTTGCTAACACCCTGAAAAATCCGAAAGATAGCGGCGACAGAAAATGGATATACTACGAATCGGGCTACGCACGCGGCATCTCGGATGGAAAATATAAGCTGATCGTTTACCGCCCGCCTGAAAAAATTATCCAAGCGATGAAAGATGGAAAAAAAGAGGGGGCGATAAACTACTTAAACCGCAAAAAGCAAGACCACTCGCAGGTTGCGATGATGCACTTCCCGCACTATTTCGACCAAGACCAATTTTACAACCTCGAAAAAGACCCTTGCGAGCAACGCAACCTAGCTGGAGACCCTCTCTACAGCAAGCAGGTCGAAGAGTTCAAAAAATGCCTTCGAGACAAGCTCGACTCATTCCCGAACCCTTATCCGCTCGAAAAAATACCGTTCCTCGATTCGCAGGAATACCGCGATATGGCGGCGCGTCAAAAAGCTCTCGGGACAGATAAAATTGAATGGCTCAAGCGAGACCACGGCAAAATTGTCTGGCCGCCGACTGGTAAAGCACCAAGCGGAGTCGTTCCAACTTTTTCCGCCCCAGCAAAAGCTGGCGGTGGCGTATGACACCAGAAACAGCACTGGTCGCAAGCGGTGTGCTGGCGGCTATCGGTGTGGTATCTGCGTTTTATTCTTGGAAAAATTGCAGCAATAAAAAAACCTCCGCAACCACCCCAGAAATCCCGTGCGACCACGATGAACTGAACGCAATTTTTTTCGCCACTGTCGAAGCCATTGTTTTGATAGATAACAGAGGTATAATGCGCAAATTCAATCCTGCTGCGGAAAAGATGTTCGGCTATAGCCAAGACGAAGTTATTGGAAAAAATGTATCAATGCTCATGCCGTCACCTCACAAGGATGCACACGACAGTTACATTGCCATATTCAAAGAGCGGCGAATGCCTAAAGTCATTGGAACAACCCGTGAGTTGGCAGCAATCAGAAAAAATGGAGAATCTTTTCCTATAGACTTATCGGTCAGCGAAAAGCTGTCTGATAGCAGACAATTTTTCGTGGGGGTAATACGGGACATAACAGACAGGAAAGAGCGGGAAATAGAGCTTGTAAAATTAGCCACCACCGACTCACTGACGCAAGCTTGCAACCGCCGCTATTTCATTGAGTTATTCCGTCAGTCTTTCGAGCATGCAAAAGCCTGTTCAAAACCAATCTCTCTCGTCTGGTTTGACATGGACAAGTTCCAGTCGGTTAATGAGACATATGGACACGCTATGGGAGACAGAATTATATCTGAGTTTGTCGTGATGTGTAGAAAACGGATGCCCGAAAATGCGAATATAGGGAGGATGGAGGGAAAGGGATTCGCACTTTTTTTGCCTGGCATAAGCAGAGATAAAGCACTGATCCTAGCCAACCAAATCCATAGCGATCTTTCGGATAAAAAGTTTATGGTTGGGACAGTTGCTGTCCATGTGAAATGCAGTTGCGGGGTCACTACATTGAAAGCTGAGGACATTGATTGGGACGAGCTTTTCATGCGCGTTCATCGCTCTATCTGGTATTCTAAGGAAAACGGGGGACACAAAGTTATTTTCGAATAATTTGCCTTGCAGCCATGTGCCCCACTCATCTAACTTTACCTCACATGAAAGGTATGAACAGCGCAATCGCCATCCTCACACAAGCCCTCAGAACAGTTCCCGACTTTCCGAAGCCCGGCATACAGTTTATTGACATCACCCCGATTTTGCAGAATGCGCAACTGTTCCGCCTTGTCATAAACTTGATCTGCGAACGCTATGCCAAAAAGCGCATAGATGCCGTAGCGGGCATAGACGCACGCGGTTTCATCTTCGGTGCCGCCGTAGCGTGCCAGCTAGGCGTGGGGTTCATACCCATCCGCAAAAAAGGTAAACTCCCATACAAAACCATTGAGTTGAGCTATGATTTGGAATACGGCTCCAACACCATCGCCATACACGAGGACGCTGTTCTCCCGGGACAAAAAGTGGCTCTCGTGGACGATCTGTTGGCAACGGGCGGAACTGCTGCGGCAGCATTAAATCTCCTTAAACAGCTCGATGCCGATGTTCAAGAAAGCTGCTTTTTCATTGAGCTTTCTTTCCTGAAAGGCCGTGAGCTGCTCGGCGACAGTCCGTGTCATTCAATAATAACCCTCTGATTTTCAGGAGGGATTTCAATCTAGCCGTTTGTGAAAAAATACTGATGGGAACTGTTTTCCTGGGCAATCCGTAGGGCGCGGATTAATTTCGCGGTGCAAACAAAAGCGAACCTCTGGCGGTTCAGTTATTCTCTTTAAGTAATCCACCAAATCCAGACATGCAGCGACCTGCCGCGCAGAGGGGCGATTGCTGTTAAAATTGCCCACGAAACATATTCCTATTGAAATAGTGTTCAGGTACTCGCTGAAAAGATGCCCGCCTTGTATCTGCTGCAACCAGCGTGCCCCAACTTCGATTTCGCCATCCTTGGTGTCAGTCCCGTTCCCGATAACAAAATGGTAAGCAAGCCCGTTTTCCATGCCTCGGCTTCTGTGGTAGGTATCAAAAATTTTTCCGCTCCCTTGCAGGCTACCACTGTGGTGTATCACGATATATTTCCAATGCCCTTTTTTCACTTTTGGCAGGTCAATCTGGTCTTTCACTCTTTTCAAAAAATATGACTCATCCACCACGGACGGATGCGAAGACTCGCGGTTTTCTACGAGAATTTTTGGCGTAGCAACTTCCAGTGGATGCCCCTGTTTCACAGGCTTCTTTTCACTCGGTAGCGTCTGTTTTTTATCCTGTGCGGACTCCGTGGGAGGAAGGTTTTGTGGCAATTTTAATTTTTGCCCAATTTTCAAAACGCTGCCCACATTAATTCTATTGAGTCGAGCAAGCTCCAGCACGCTCGTGCCGTGCCTAGCCGCGATCTGCGTCAGCGTGTCGCCTTTTTTAACAACATATAAAGACTCCGCAGCAAAAACGGAATATGTCGCCACGGATGCTAGAAAAAATAAGAGAAAGAAAAAAACGCTTTTACGCCATCTGTCAACTTGCCAGCACCACATACGAATTGCAGCCCAGCTCACTCCTTGCACCAATAAAGGCGCAAGCCGCCACGACAGACCACTTGGGCTGCTGGGAGCGGGCAACCAGGCTGCATCAATGTCTCAAGCACACCACCCTTTTCTTTGCCCGAAACGATAAACCATGCCTCCCGCGCCGCAGCGATGCAAGGGTATGTGAGGGTGAGTCTCCAG
This sequence comes from bacterium, assembly GCA_020049135.1. GTDB lineage: Bacteria > Verrucomicrobiota > Verrucomicrobiia > JADLBR01 > JAIBCM01 > JAIFLJ01. The sequence continues at coordinate 5,802 of JAIFLJ010000115.1, forward strand.
CGGCTTTTGGCCTGAGGCACCTCGTTGGCAACTGCCAATCGTTCCGTTTCATGGAGCGCACAAGTGCCGGGGAACAGTGACGCCGTGTGCCCGTCCGAGCCGATCCCCAGCAAGACCAGATCGAATGTTTCGTCCGAGCCCAAAACTTTCTTGAGCAAGGCATCGTAGTCGGCGGCACAATCTTCAGGGGACAAACCCGTTTTCCACGGGTAAACATTCCCGCTTGGCACAGGGATGCGCGAGATCAGCAGCTCGTGCGCCATCCTGAAATTGCTCTCCTCGTGATCGTGCTTAACCCACCGCTCATCGCTCCAGAAAAAGAGGACGCGCCCCCAGTACTCATCTCCAAAACCTAGATCGGCAAGCCCCTGAAAAAAAGCTTTGGGACTCGCTCCGCCAGAGAGTGCCACGCTGAAAAAACCGCGCTCCAAGACGGCTTTGTTGTAAAGTGCCCCCCACCTGACTATGAGGCGCGACAGCCATTCCGGGCGGCTTTCCGCCACATCAACAAGGGCATCTTTCATTGAATCCATCTCCCAAAACCCAATCGTTACCATCGTTTTCCAACATCTGAAAAGATTCTTGCGGCCCCCAGCTTTGTTTGGGGTAAACATACATCGGCAAAGCATCCCACTGCTTGCGTATCGAGTCCATGATCCTCCACGCCTCGCGAACCTCATCAGCGCGGATGAACAGCGTGGCATCCCCAATCATCGCATCGCGCAGCAGCCGTTCGTAGGCTTCGGGCGAGTATGAACCGAACTCCGTGCGATAACAAAAATCCATCCCCACCTCTTGCAGATGCGCTTCAGCAAGTGCTTTTGCGTTGAACCGGAGGTGTATCCCCTCGCTCGGCTGTAGCCTTATCGAGAGAACATTTTTGGCCGCACTGGTCTCCGTCTGCGCGTGAAACAGGATGCTTGGCGGCTTTCTGAAAACTATGTCTATCTGGCTCACACGCCTTTTGAGAAACTTGCCAGTCCTCAGATAAAAAGGAACCCCAGCCCAGCGCCAGTTATCCACGAACAACTTCACAGCGGTGTATGTCTCGGTCATGGACTCCGGCGACACCTTCTCCTCGTTGCGGTAACCCTCATATCGGGCTCTCACGACCTGCGATGCCAGCCCCTCGCGGCAGCAGCCGTTTATGCAGCGCAGCACTTTCACTTTTTCATCCCTGAGCGACTCGGGGTCTAGCGACGCAGGCGGCTCCATGGCCACCAGCGTGAGTATCTGCATCATGTGGTTTTGCAGCATGTCGCGGAGTGCTCCAGATTTGTCATAATACCCGCCGCGTGTCCCTACGCCTTCCTCCTCGGCCACCGTGATTTGGACACAATCAATGTAGCGGCGATCCCACAGTGGCTCGTAAATCGAATTTGCAAAACGGAAATAGAGCAGGTTCTGTATCGTCTCTTTACCGAGATAGTGGTCTATGCGGTAGATAGATTTTTCGGAAATTTCGGCCTGAAGCGCGGCATTGAGATGCCCGGCACTCTCGCTGTCCACGCCAAACGGTTTTTCCACCACTAGCTTGGTGACACCATCGCGCCTGACTAGGCCAGACGCATTCAGACACCTTGGCACCACTTCAAAAAACTCCGGTGCTGTGGCCAAATAAAAAAGATGGTGATGCCCCACCTCTCGACTCCCAGGCATCAGCTTGAGCCTGTTTTTCAAACCTGCATAGGCTTGTTCATCGGCCATTTCTCCAGTGTAGTAGAATAGATTTTTTGCAAACGCATCCCACTCGGACTCGCTAGAAGGCTGGACACGCGAATACTTATGCACAGCATCTTTCATTTCTTGCCGAAAAGCGTCATCCGTCTTTTCCCGCCTAGCGAAGCCGATGATATGAAAAACATCGGGCAACCGTTTTTCCCTAAATAAATTGAAAAGGGCAGGCATGAGTTTGCGCGAAGTCAGATCTCCAGATGCCCCGAAAATGACAAGCGAAAAAGGGTTGGGCGTGGCTGTGTTTTTTAAAGCAGGCACTTTGCCTGAGACATCGTCCAAATGGGATTTTGCATCGGATGCTTTCATAATGGCAGCATGGGCGGGAAACAGCATTTTGTCAAAAAATCCCTTCATCCAAAATGGCAGATGTGTGACGCAATTTATGTTTTTGCTTTCATCCTACGGATTGGCATTGCCTTTTGCCCAGTTTTTGGCAGATACTTTTATCAAGAACAAACTTGAAAAATTAAGGAAGGGGGTGATTTGATCATGAAAAAAACAGCTATTATACTAGCACTGGCCATCGCGTCAGCTTTTGCGGGATGTTCCTCCAACAAATCGGAAACAGCCCAAGAATCGTCGGCATCGCCCGCCCAAACTAAATCGAATAAATCTTGTAATTTAGAACAGCCAGTTTCCGCACTGCCCCCCAAATAACGGGCAAAGAAATGAAAACGGTTTTAGACACGGATTTTGGGCTTTCCCAAAATCCGTGTTTTTGCAATTCAAAACCTAACCTTGTACAGAAGAGTGAACTGCGAAAATATGTTGTGCATAATACAAGGAACTAACCCAATTCAAAACAGATAAGAAAAATGGAAACCATACAATACGGATCATGGGGACGATGCCTGCGCCTCGCTGGAGATTCTGTGGAAGCTATTGTGACGCTCGACCGCGGCCCGCGCATTATTAGATTCGGCTTTGTCGGCGGACAAAACATCCTTCAAGAATATCCCGAATACGAAAAAAAAAGGGGCAACCCAGACTGGCTTGAGATGCTCCAGAGATGCCCCGACTTCGCCAAACTGGTGGGCAACGATGAATGGCTGAACTTCGGTGGTCACCGCCTATGGCACGCCCCAGAAGAAATGCCTCGAACCTACTGGCCGGACAACAGCCCGGTGGAACTCTCGTGCGATGAAAAAAACGGTGCTTGCCTGTTGAGCCAAGAGATGGAGCTTTCTACGGGCATCCTCAAGGAGATGCTTTTGCAGATCAAAAACGACCAGCTAACAATCACACATCGCCTGACCAATAAAAACCTCTGGGTCGTAGAGCTGGCACCGTGGGCCATATCGGTCATGAGGGGCGGTGGGCGTCTCATCGTTCCTCAGGAACCTTTCAAAAAACACGGAGCTGACGCGCTGCTGCCCGTCAGGACTCTCGCGCTCTGGTCATACACGCAGATGAGCGACCCGCGCTTCTCGTGGGGCAACCGTTTCATACAGCTAAAACAAGAGGCAGGCGGAGCAAAAACCAAGTTTGGCGTTTTGAATAGGCAGGGCTGGTGCGCCTATGCGCTCGGCGATGACCTACTCGTAAAACGCCACCCGTTTGAAGAAAATGCAACTTACCCAGATCAGGGCTGCAACTTCGAGGCTTTCACAAACGCAACTATGCTGGAAATAGAAACCATGGGCTCCTTGACACGCATCGCGCCAAGTGCCGCCGTCGAACACACGGAAACATGGGCTCTTTTCAAAGAAAAATTGGGGGAGAGCGAAGACGCCATTGCCGCTTGCATCACTCCTCTGCTTGAGAAAATCCAACCTTAACCGCACAGCACTATGGAACCTTGGGGAGTAATATTTGACTGGGACGGAGTCGTGGTTGACTCATCGGCCTGCCACGAAAAAAGCTGGGAGGCGTTGGCCGATGAAGAAAAATTGCCATTGCCGCCCGACCACTTCAAAAAAGGGTTCGGGATGAAAAACGAATGGATAATCCCGAAAATGCTAAAATGGGCGCAAGACCCATCCGAAGTTCACAGGCTGTCGCGTCGGAAAGAGGCTCTCTACCGTGAGATCACGGCCAAGGCAGGTATTGAGCTTTTGCCAGGCGTTAAAGCACTGCTGGAAAACCTGAAAAATAACGGCGTCCGCACAGCCGTTGGCTCCTCCACGCAGAGAGAAAACATAGACCTGATAATAAGCCTCACGGGAATAGGAGATTTTTTTTCGGCGTTCGTCACAGCCGAGGATGTCCACCTAGGCAAACCGCATCCTGAAGTTTTTCTGAAAGCCGCTGAAAAGCTCTCTCTGCCCACACATCGCGCCGTAGTAATAGAGGACGCGCATGTGGGCATCGAAGCTGCGCGGGCAGGCGGCATAAAGGTCTTGGCCGTGGCCACCACACACCCGCGCTCCACACTGCTTGACGCCGATAAAGTAGTAGCCAGCCTCACAGAAGTTTCCGTCGGACTGCTCGGCTCTATGATCACACACTAATCTGGCGAAGCCAGTGACAAGGGAATATAAAAGAGAAAAGTAAGACGCAAAGCGTGAGAACGGAGTGCTGACATCCCGCCAAAGTCCGTCGCCACCTTGTCGCTATACTCCACTGGTAATTTACCATATTGGTTACCTCCCGAATCCTCTTTTATTGCAGCAAACTTGACCTCATGCCCAAGCTTCAATCCTACGGTGTTTGACGAAGAGCCCGAATTTTTGGTTGGAAATGTTGCTATTGCCAAAACTTGTTCTTTGCCTTACTTAATTATGAGAGCAATTTGGTTTTTAACCCTAAAAGGAAGCTTGTGAGGTTGATATGACATTCTTGAACCCAAAAAGAAATCCACTTACTGGAGGCATACCGTCACCGATTAGCCCTCTCAGGCGTCCTGTTGCACCAGGGATGCCTGGGTCACTCTCCGCAACGCCGGGTCCCATTTCGCAGCAGCCGTCGGCTCCACCGCCGCCAGTTGAACCGCCCGCCCCACCACCACATACAGAACACAAAAAAGAGGAGAAATCTTCGGAGGGACCTTCCGCACTCTCGGATCAGACGATGGAGTTTTGCAACAGTTTCAAGGGCAAGGTTCTTCCATACCTGATACAGCACCTCGACCCCAAGCTTCTCCAGCCAGGCAACGAGATGCCGCTCAAGCAGCGTGCCGAAGATCTTATTGAGGAAAAATTGCAGGCCGAACAGGTTCCTATCAGCAAGCAACTCCGTGCCCGTATCCTGCAAGAGTTGGTGGATGAGATGGTCGGGTTCGGTCCGCTCGAATCGCTACTCAAGCAGGACGATGTTTCTGAAATCATGGTGAATGGCCCCAAGACAATCTACATAGAAAAGAAAGGGCGGCTGACGCTCTCGGGCGTCGCATTTGTTGACGAGGCGCACGCCAGGCGTGTCATAGATAAAATCATCGCGCCGCTCGGCAGGCGTTGCGACGAGTCCTCGCCGATGGTGGATGCACGCTTGCCTGACGGCTCACGCGTGAATGCTATCATCCCGCCTTGCGCGCTCAACGGGTCAACAATCACGATTCGTAAGTTTCGCTCCAACCCGCTGAGGGTGGAAGATCTTTTTCGGTTCAAAAGTATTTCGCCCGCAATGATTTCATTTATCAAATCAGCGGTCATAGGCACGGCAAACATCGTAGTTTCTGGTGGCACTGGTTCTGGAAAAACGACATTTTTGAACCTGCTATCGAGCTTCATTCCTGAAGAGGAACGGATATGCACGATTGAGGATGCCGCCGAGTTGAAGCTTGAGCAGCCGCATGTCGTGCGCCTTGAGACACGCCCCAAGAACATCGAAGGTAAAGGCGAAATCTCGATCCGTGACCTAGTCCGCAACAGCTTGCGCATGCGCCCCGACCGCATAGTGGTTGGTGAGTGCCGTGCTGGCGAAGCACTGGACATGTTGCAGGCGATGAATACTGGTCACGATGGCTCGCTGACCACGATGCACGCTAACACGGCACGCGACTGTATTGCCCGTATGACCACGCTCGTGATGATGGCAGGCATGGACTTGCCAGAGCGTGCCATTCGTGAGCAGATCGCCTCTGCGGTGCATTACATAGTCCAGATTTCGCGCCTCAGCGATGGTTCGCGCAAGGTGATGAGTATCACCGAAGTTCAGGGCATGGAAAACGGTGTAGTTACATTGCAGGACATATTCAAGTTCGAGCAGACGGGCACAAGTGCTCAGGGCAAGGTGGAAGGCGTGTTTAAAGGATGCGGTATAGTGGCCAAATACCACGAGAAGTTCAGTCGCATGGGCTGCCCTGTGCCTATGGATGTTTATTCTTCTGTTATGGAGGTTATACCGTGAATTTTTCTAATCTGGACATGGCTCTGATCGGGCTTTTTCTCGCAGGGGCGGCCTTTCTTTTGCTCAACGCATTCAGAGCATTTTTTTCAGTCAAGGAGGTGAGCGCACGAGATCGGCTTGCCAAATTGAAGCCGACTGTTGACTTGTCCAAGTCGCCTGAGTGGGAGAGAAAAATCGCCTTGCACGAGGCCAAACAGCGCCAGAAGCAGAAGGTTGATCTCAAGACTGTTTTGCTCAAGCTCACAGGCTCGAATTTCGTTGAGAAAGTGGAAAGGGATTTGCGTCAGGCAGATATGCCGATGAGTGCTACCGAGTGGCTCCTTGTGCAGGTGGTGGCCACGGTGGTGCCAGCACTGCTTATTTTCAGCCTTTACGCGCAGCCGATCGGAGCTGGAGTGGCTTTTGCCGTGGGGCTTTTTGTGCCGGGCATAATTGTTCGTTCAAAGACAAAAGGGAAGACCAACAAGTTCAACGACCAGCTTGCCGACTTTTTGGTATTGGTGGTCAACTCGCTCCGTTCAGGGCAGACATTTTTACAGGCTGTGAGCTACATCTGTAGGGATGCGTCCGAGCCAATCAAGAGTGAGTTCAGTCTGATGCTGCAAGAAACCAATCTAGGCGTCTCAGTTGAGCAGGCGATGGAAAATTTAAAAAACCGCATTCCAAGCCCAGACCTAGAAATCACATGCACAGCGTTTGTGATCCAAAAAAGTGTGGGCGGCAACCTTGGCGATGTTCTGGAAAAAGTGGCTGCAACGATTCGTGAACGCCAGAAGCTCGCGGGTCAAATAAAAGCTCTGACTGCACAAGGCATGATGTCGGGGATGATAGTGGGGCTGCTGCCCGTTTTGACTGGGTTCGGACTCTATTGTGTGAACAAGCCGTATATCATGGTTCTGTTCACGCATCCTATGGGAAAAATGGCTGTTGGCGGCGCGATAATCTCTGAGTTCCTAGGAGCCTTCATCATCAAAAAAATTATCACCATCGAAATGTAACCGCTTATGGAAATGATCTTAATTGCGCTCTGTTTGGGGGGAGCTGGCTATATGTTGATAGGGAGTTTTACATCTTCCTCTCAAACTTCGTCCGTCTATGCCCAGCGCATCAAAAAAGTCGCGGCAGCCGGAGCTTCGCAGATTCCTATTGCGCAGTTGAAGAAAGGAAAGAAAAAAAGTTTTTTCGAGAGGGTTTTGGTTCCGTTTTCAGAAAATCTTAGCAAGGTGCTGGGTAAATATACTCCAGCCAACATGATACAAGAAGCCAACAAACTGCTGGAAGAGGCGGGGATGGGACATGTAATTACAGGTGTTCAACTGACGAGTTTTTGCTGGATATTGGCCGTCATTTTGCCAGTCGCATTTTCGCTCTACATAGAATATGCTAAACCGAATATAAGCCCAATGATGCGTCTTGGGGGGTATCCAATTTCTCTCATGCTGGGATTCCGTTTGCCGATGATCATCATTGCTGGCAAATCTAAAAAACGAAAAGAGCAGATAGTTAAAAGCCTACCATTTGCAATGGATCTACTCAGCATCAGCGTGCAGGCTGGCATGGGTTTTGAGGGAGCTATAAGTATAGTCAGCGAACGCCTGCCAGGACCTCTAGGTGAAGAGTTGCAAAGGGCACTCTCCGAAATACGGCTCGGCAAACCGCGAACTCGTGCCCTCTTGGATTTGGGGGTGCGAACAGGGGTGGAGGAACTCAGGCGTTTTTCTAATGCGATTGCGTTCGTTACTGAGATGGGCGGTAACTTGAGCCAGATTCTTCCTGTGCAAGCTGAAGGAATGCGCATAGCAAGACGCCAAGCGGCTGAAGAGCAGGCCATGAAAGCCCCTGTGAAAATGATGATCCCGCTAGTGCTTTTTATATTCCCAGCCATCGGTATTGTTATCATGACTCCCGCCGCTATATCCATGATGGAAAATCTGTGATCATGGTATTTTGTCTCCACACGGCACTCGGGGCTTTTCCAACACGGATTTTGCATTGGCAAATGCAAAATATGGGTTGGAATTAGAGCCTCGAAAAATAGAGGAGTTCGGCATCGGGCGGCTTGCGCGTATGAGCCAATTTTTTGAACCCAGCCTTTTCGGCTAGTGCCTCAAGCTCTACCGTAGGAGCCAGCCACGGGTGCGACTCGACAAAAATACGGTCAACATTTTTAAGAAAATCGAACTCCGCTTTCATCCAATCAACCTCAGAACCTTCGATGTCTATTTTCAAAAGGTTCACGCGGCGTTCGCCCGCTAGTTTTTTCCAAAGTGCGGCGATTTCTACGGTGGGGACTGCGATCTTTTGCCAACCGCCGCGCGGCGGCGTTCCTGGCGGGTGGACTGGGCGGCAACTAGAGCCGAGGTGAGAGGCGTAAATGTGGAAGCTGGCTTCGCGGCCTAATGCCCCCCCCACGAATCCGTGGACGATTTGAACGCCTTGCAGTCCATTGGTTTGGACAGCTTTTTGTGCTCTCGGTATAAGGTTTGGGTTGGCTTCTACGCATAGACCCACGATATTGCGGTTTCGTGTGGCGTGGAGTGCGTAGCAGGGGAACATCCCCACATTCGCCCCCATATCCACGAATGTTTCGACTGGTGCGCCCGAGAAAGCCGGGCTGTAAAGTTCGCGTGCGAAAATCTCGTCGCCCAAGCAGAGTGATTCCAAGTCGCTGATTTCATAGCATACACCGCTGCCCGATAAAGTGCGCGATATGGGGAAACGGCGGAGCCAAGCATTGGCGATGTGTCGGATGTGGCACTTTTGGGCGATGCTGTGCAGGAGTGAAGATTGATCCAATGCGTCCAAGAGCGTGCCACGCTTGGCGTGCATGGCATGAGCCGCGATGGCATTTTGCATGAGTTCGGCTGTAGCGGAGGCGGCTCGCTCCCACGAGAATTGTCTGGATGATGCTATGCCGCGCATGCGGCTTTCTTCGAGTAAGACCGAGTCTGAAAGCAGTTCCCATATTTTATCGGAGAGGCTTTTCACATCGCCGTGCGGGACTAGAAAACCGCCAGCCCCGTTTTGCACGGCGTCCCGCAGCCCGGGCGAGTCGCTGACCACTGGAACCGCGCCACATGCCTGAGCTTCGGTCACCGGCAATCCCCAACCTTCTTTTTGTGAAGTGTAAACCAAAATATCTGCGTGTTGAAGTAGGCGTATTTTTTCGTCTTCTGTGACTGCGCCGATGAAAAGCAGATGTTTTTCTAGCCCCAAGTTTCCTGCCAGTTTTTCGAGGTGTATCCGCGCATCGCCATGCCCAGCAATTTGCAACAGGATGGCAGGAATACGGCTTTTCAGCGCAGCCACAGCGTGCAGGATCAGATCAATACGCTTGTAGCTTTTCAACCTGCCTAGGTAGATGAGTGTGGGGCGTGCATTCGGCGGTCTGTTTGCTGCGGGGGCGAACTGCGGGTTTATGCCAGGGTGTATGACTTTAATGCGCTCAGACCCGATGCCGCGAGCCACCAAGTCTTGGCGCGTGCTTTCGGAAAGGGCTGAAAATAGATTGTGGCGGTAAACCAGCGGGATGGCTTTTTCCATAAGGCGCACATAGAGAGCCACAGGCCATGGTGCTTGCTGGTGGATTGTGGTGCCGAACAGGTGCGGCACAAGGCAGAGAACCGGCATCCGCCTTTCAAAAAGCGGCATGAAAAAAGGGACTTTATCTAAACCTTCCACCACTAGGTCAAAGTTTTGCAGGCGTTTCAGGCGGAAAAGGTAGAACAGCGGGACGAGCCAGTTGAAAAACATTTGCGATCCGAATCTTACAATGCGTATGCCGCTCACGGTTTCGGAACGGGCAGCGTTGCTGTAGCGCGAACACAGGTATGTTATCTGGTGTCCCCGGGACGATAGGCGCGTAAAAATTTCAAAAAGAAGTCTCTCTGCGCCGCCTGCTTCGGGGTGCGACGGGTCGCGGAATTCGATCAGCAGAATTTTCATTTATATTTATGGGCTTTGCTCTCCATGTAGAAATAGATGGAATCGTGGGATGTCCCAAAGATTGTTAAATTTGGTGGTGGTCTTCGATGTTTTTTTATCTTTGGTTAGTTTGTTTTTTTACTCACTTCAAGTCAAGTTCATCCCTTCATGCCGTTGCGTAGTGGAGGCCGTCCCCGAAGGGATGCCGCATAGCTGCAAGAATGAAAATGTGGTGCGGGCATCTGCCTGTGCGGCGCACGCAGACAGGTCCTTGCCTGCTTCTTCAGATTTTGGCGGCGAGATGTCGTTACGGAAGAGGCGGGCTGGAAGCCCACCCTCCGTTTTAGGAACTTCGCTCCCGTCAGAATAGCTCATCTCTTTTCTACCGAGGTCAGGGTGTCTGAGCTTGTGATAACGAGGAAAATGGCTCCCGCAATATGTTTTCCATTTTGGCTTGTATCTGCTGGAATCTTTCCCCCCATTCTCACTACTTCCATAACAAATATTTTGTGATGAGCTCTTTATTTACAGCGACTCAACCTCTGGCAACGACGAGAACATCCACTTGGGCTGCCCCGCCTTTTTTCAGCAGCCGTGCGCATTCGCCAGCCGTTGAACCTGTCGTTAGCACATCGTCTATCAAAATCAGTTTTTTGCCCACTACTTGAGCGGTGTCGGTTAGATCGAATGCACCACGGACATTGGAGCGGCGTGCGACCCTGTCCAGTTTGGCCTGCACGGTGGTTTCGCGCGATCGGCGCAGTGCCTTCAGCACTGGCAAACCAGTGGCTAGTCCAAGCCCTTCGGCTAAAACTTCTGACTGGTTGAATTCGCGCCAGCGTTCCCGTTTGGAAAACAGGGGCACATACACGATGGCGTGATGCCCCCAGCCATCATAGAACCGCCTGTACCCGTCCGTGATTGCCGGAACCAAGCGGCGGCGTAGCCAAAAGGCTCTCTCGTATTTGAACTGGTGTATCATGTCGCGCACGCTGCCCCTGCTCAGATACATGGCTCTGGCATGATCGAAATGGCAGGCCGTCCCATGGCAGTTTGGGCAAGACTCAGGAGAGCTGTCCAGCGCGTGGAAAGGTTGTGCGCACCTGCCGCAAAAAGGTTCCTGCAAAAGCCATCTGCCGCCGTCTTCTTCTGGTAGCGGAAAAAAAAGGTCGCAGATTGCTTCCAGAACTTTTTTCATGCGGCGTGAGTATTTGTTTCTTTTTGCGCCGCCCTCACAAAAATAAGTGTGGCTACGACGGAGAAAAGCACCGCGCAAAAAAGACCCGATGTGACCTGTTCAGAGGAAAAAACGGTCGCGTGTTCAGGTTGAAACTTCGTCAGGCGCGGCAGGCTTTTTTCACCCAGTATCAGTGCGGCATGGAAACCCACGCACCACCATAACCCCGAAGGATGGCGCATGGCTGCGCCCAGCGTTACGGCGATCAAAAAAAGAGAGCACCACTTCACCCATGGTGCAGCACCAGAACAAAACGGCGTCAACAAAGATGCTGCAAGGTCGAGTCCCGAAAAAGGCGTGACTTGGTAGCAAGCACCGAAACTCCCAGAGGGAGATAAAAAATGGACGGAAGAGAAAATAGCAGCTTGGACGAAAACGGCTTTCTGCCAAGACATGGCGGCGGCTAGTTCGCGCAGTATAAAACCGCGAAAAAAAATCTCTTCGATACACGCGACAATGCAAGCCGTCGCTAAAATGCCTCCGGATGCCTGCAACCACCCGTCAGGATGCCAAACTCTGGCACCAGCCATAATATCGAAGGCGGCAATACTCCCTGCGCACAAGCTCCCAACGATCAAGCCGAGAAAGCACGGGCGGAACCAGCGAGCCGGAAAAATGGAAGCAAGGACTGGCAGGCGTGCCCCCTTCTTGTTTTTTGAAAGAAAAATAACTACTGCCAACAAAATGGAAACCACTGCCAAAACTCTGCTGAAAACCCTCGCAAAATGAGCCTTTTCAAGCCATTCAGGGGCGTCTGTATTTTCGGCGATAAAACGGATCAGCCCATAAACGAGTGGCGATAGAAAGATGGCGGCGACTGGCGCAATCCACAGCCAACGCCACGACGCTATAGGACGAGGTGCGACCAGCAACCTGTTCATCAGGTCAAGACGCGGTATTCCGAAACGGCCACCTGAGTGTGATTTTTTTGTCTGCCATAAAAAATCAGCGGTTCCGTTTCTGAGGCACGCAGTGTAACGGCGTAACGGAAACCAGCGGTGCGCAGGCGTTTTTCTGCTTCTTTGATTTTTTCATCAAGGCCGAGCGTGTCGTGGAAAGCGATAACCATACGATCGGATTTTGCAGGCAGGTCAGATTGCGTGATGAAGAAATCCATTTCGTCGGCGGGCAGGTCGCAGCGCAGCAGGTCAATTTTGTCGAATGTGTAACCTGAAGGTTCGTCGTGCGACTTGCCTGCCAGCGACGGTTTCCACGGGAGATGGTCGAGCGTCTGAACCTTTATATTATTGAAAGCGATCTCTCTCAGGCGCGTTTTCAGTTCCAGCGAATTTTGGCGTGGACTTTCTACGGCGTAGAGGAAAAGCATAAGGTCTGGCAATGCCATGCGGATGAATTGGTCACAGAAATAGAGCGAAAAATATCCATTGCCAGCACCGAGGTCTAACACCCGTATTTCGTTGCGGTCGCGTGTCTGTTTGAGCATCTCGGCGATGGCAAAATCATATTCTGCATCTACGAAAACCTGATTGTATGCACGCCAGTCATCAGTGTTTTTAATTAACACCTTTATCTCTGATGGCAGTCGCCAATCCAGAGGCTTTCTTTCAAGCAGCCTGCGCCACACAGCATCTTTGAGTTGCTCAAACCACCTATTCATGCGCGGCAATTTTATAAGCAGAAAAAAAGTTTAAGCAAGCTAAGAGCGTTTGGGAGTTTGAACCCGAGGATTTGGGTCACAGGGATTCGCTTGCAATTTAAAAAAAACTGGGCACATTGCCCGACCATGAAAAAAGACTATATCTTTTCGTCGGAGTCCGTGGGGGAAGGCCATCCGGACAAAGTGTGTGATGCTATTTCTGATGCCGTGCTGGATGCTTGCCTACGCGTTGACCCTAAGAGCAGGGTTGCGTGTGAGACTTTTGCGAAAAGCAATGTAGTGGTAGTCGGCGGCGAAATCACTATTCCGAAAATCGGAACCAAGCCGATGGATGAGGCTATAAATGTCAACTCTACCATTCGCGATGCAGTCCGCTCCATCGGGTATGTCAACGATGATGATATTTTCCATGCAGACAAAATTTTCATCAACAACTACCTTACCACGCAGTCACCAGACATTTCCCAAGGTGTGGACGCGAAAAAAGCGGAAGGCAAAGATACTGCGGAGCAGGGTGCAGGCGACCAAGGGATTATGTTCGGTTTTGCCTGCGATGAAACACCAGAACTCATGCCCGCTCCAATCATGTTCGCACACAGGCTCGGGCGCGAACTCACGCGCATCCGCAAGAGCGGTAAAGCACCTTGGCTCAGGCCTGATGCCAAAAGCCAAGTTTCTGTGGAATACCGCGACGGCAAGCCCGTGCGCGTCGTCAATGTGGTCATCTCCACACAGCACACCGAAGCGGTCAAACATTCGCAGATCAAAAAGTTTTGCATTGATCAGGTGATCAAAAAAGTGATCCCTGCACAGATGTTGAAAGGTGCCGAGTTCCTTATCAACCCCACAGGAAAATTCGTGGTGGGCGGCCCACAGGGCGACAGTGGTCTGACAGGGCGCAAAATCATCGTGGACACTTATGGCGGCATGGGTCGGCACGGCGGTGGGGCGTTCTCTGGCAAAGACCCTTCCAAAGTAGATCGCAGCGCGGCCTACATGGGGCGTTGGGTAGCCAAAAACATCGTGGCGGCTGGTCTTGCTTCCCGCTGCGAAATACAGTTCGCGTACGCCATCGGGCACCCGAAACCTGTAAGCGTGCATGTGGACACATTTGATACAGGCACTGTTTCGGACGACAAGATTTTGAAAGCCGTTCTAGAAGTTTTCAGTTTCAAACCCGCCGACATCGTGCGGCAGCTCAACCTGCTCCGCCCGATCTATTCAAAAACGACCCACTACGGGCACTTCGGAAAAAATGACCCAGACTTGACTTGGGAGCAAACCAGCAAAGTTGCGGCACTGAAAAAAGCAGCGAAATAACAACTAAAAAAAGGAATATTATGAGTGCAGAACAAGATTTTAAAGTGGCGGATATCAGTCTAGCTGACTGGGGTCGCAAAGAGTTGACCATAGCGGAAAAAGAGATGCCCGGCCTCATGGCTGTGCGCGAAAAATTTGCCAAAGAAAAACCTCTCCAAGGCGTGCGCATCACGGGTTCCCTGCACATGACTATACAGACAGGCGTTCTCATCGAGACCCTCACCGCCCTCGGGGCGAGCGTGAGGTGGGCGTCGTGTAATATTTTCTCAACGCAAGACCACGCCGCAGCGGCTATTGCGAAAGCTGGCATACCTGTTTTCGCGTGGAAAGGCGAAAGCCTCGAAGAGTACTGGTGGTGTACCTACAAGGCACTCCAGCACCCTGGCGACAAAGGGCCAGAGCTTATCGTTGACGATGGCGGCGACGCCACGCTCCTCATCCATAAAGGCTACCAGCTTGAAAACGGTGACGGCTGGGTGAACACCGCTTCGTCGAGCCACGAAGAGCAAGTAATCAAAGACCTGCTCAAAAAAATAAACGCCGAAAACCCCGGCGCATGGAAGGCTGTCGTCAAAGAATGGAAAGGGGTTTCGGAAGAGACCACGACAGGCGTTCATCGCCTCTACAAAATGATGGAAGAAGGCAAACTGCTCGTCCCCGCCATCAATGTCAACGACTCCTGCACCAAGTCCAAGTTCGACAATCTCTACGGGTGCAGACACTCGCTGGTTGACGGGCTCAACAGGGCTCTGGATGTAATGATCTCTGGCAAAGTGGCAGTGGTCTGCGGCTACGGCGATGTGGGCAAAGGCTGCGCTCAGTCGCTGCGCGGCCAAGGCGCACGGGTTATCGTTACTGAAATAGATCCTATCTGCGCCCTGCAAGCCGCGATGGAAGGCTACCAAGTCGCCCCAGTTGAAGATACTCTCGGCTGGGCCGATATTTATGTCACCACCACGGGCAACCGCGACATCATACGCACGGAGCACATGGAAAAAATGAAAGACCAAGCCGTGGTCTGCAACATCGGGCATTTCGACAACGAAATACAGGTGGACAAACTCAATGCGATGTCTGGCGTGAAACGCCTCAACATCAAGCCTCAAGTGGATCAGTACACTTTCCCCGCTGGGCACTCCATCTTCTTGCTGGCCGAAGGGCGTCTCGTCAACTTGGGTTGCGCCACGGGTCACCCCAGCTTCGTGATGAGCAACAGCTTCACCAACCAGACGCTCGCACAGCTCGACCTCTGGAAAAACCGCACCACTTATAAGCCAGGGGTTTACCGCCTCTCCAAAAAACTGGACGAAGAAGTGGCACGCTTGCACATAGGCAAGATCGGTGTGAAACTCACAGTATTGACCCCAGATCAGGCTGACTACATCGGTGTGCCAGTAGAAGGCCCTTACAAGCCGGAACACTACCGCTACTGATTGCTGGATGATTCACGGAAACCGCAGGACGCTTTTGCGCCCTGCGGTTTTTTTATTTTTTCGTCAAATGTTGTGGGGTGGGTGGTTTGAAGCAACTCATGCAAGAAACGCCCTGCTTCATGCTGGGAACGCTGACATCTTGCCGGCAAAATCAGAGGATGCTGGCGGTCCAAACAAATACGCGGCCGCAAGCTAAATTGTTGTGTGACTTTTATGCCGTAAAGGTGTTTTTGCTTACACTCTCTTTTATTTGTCCCACTCTACTCGCTAATGATTCGGGCATGAGTACTCTGCCCCGATATTCAATTTCTATGGGACGATTTGCCATGCCCGTAGTAATCGCGCACGCCGCCGACCACCGCGTCGGCAAATTCTCTGAAAATGCTGCGAGCTATGCGCCCATGAATTATCTGTTCCCCGTCGTAATCCCCAGCTTGCAAGCGTGGATAAATTTCTCTGGCGTTCATATACGGCCCCTCGCAAAAAACCACTGGCCCGTCAATCAGTCTGTTGGCTATCAGGTTGCGAAAAAAAACATACGGGTTCGACTTGTGCGGGATCACTGATGCCCAATCCTTGTAGTCCTCAGGCATCCACGGCCATATTTTTTCGTAGTGCTGCGCTATGGAGAGAGCCAGCCCTTCCTCGTTGTCCCCAGACCCTTCGAGTAGTTTTCTAAGCAGGTCGAATTTCATATCCTCGTAGGCCAACTCGTTTTCCATGTACGCCCCGTGCGCGAAAAGAACGAGCCTGTTTTTTTCTATCAGGCGCGGATTCATCGGATCGCCCCACGGCCCGGCGTTAAAATGGACGCAAAGAGTGATGTCAGGCTTCAATACCGTATTGATCTTTTGCGCTCGCGCACGAATTTCCGCTACGCGATAAAAAAGGAGCTGGCTCCGTTTTTCGATTTTGCCCCAAAACAAGTCACCGTCATCCACCCCGTCTTCCTGCGCAGAAAAAAGATGTCGGGCAAAAAATCGTTCATTGAAAATAGCGTGTAAAACTTCGCCCCTGAGATCAACTGGGCGCAACCATGTGACAGGCTGCGTATCTGTTTTGCTCCAGACCACTCTAGCACCGAGAGCCTGCAACCCTTTTTCAATCAATAAGCAAGTTTTCAAATTCAAGTCCCATTCCTGCACAGGAGCGTCTTGGCCAACTTGAAAATGCCGCTCTTCTAGGCGTGCCCATTCGCCACCTAGATGGCCAGGATCAAGGCAAACCACTAGCCCAGACAAAGGCGCAGACGAAGCCACACTGCCACTGGACACCCCTTTTTTTTCTGTGCTGGATTTTGTGTTCAGCGTCCTTTCGTGCGACGGGAGAGTGCCGAACTCAAGCTGCCAAAGCCGTTCCGTTTTTGATGCACTCCTGAAAACGACGAGCTGTTCATCCGATATATCGCAAGCTTTCAGGAAAAACCCGTCAGGCGAGAAACGGGTTAAACGGGCGATGAACTCTTTCTTTTCAATAGTTCTCTGGTAACGATCCAAAACGCCCCAGTCGGGCAATTCTGCGAGAGGGCTCAACTGCGCTACGGCAAAGTGGGTAAACGCAAAAAAAACAGACGCAGCAGCAACCGAAACGGTGCTCCATGCAGATGCCTTCGCATTCACCTGAAAATCACTTCGTCGAATGGACTTTCAGCTCAAGAACCTGCCCATCAAGAGCCGACACACGAGCTGTGGCTACCTTGACGCTTTCGCCTTTCTTTTCAGAGTAGAAATTCATAAGCCAGACGGGGAGGCCATCCCGCCTCCTTAAATCGTACTCCACAGAAGTAACCTTAGCGTTTTTCAGGCCAGCGGCGGAAGATACTCGGGAATAGGCTTCATCGGAATCAACTTGCAACGCTTTGGGCGGCAAAATCTCATCCTCCTTGTACGATGCTAGGCGTGCCCGTTCCAGCTCCGTGTGCCCTTCCATGATTTCGACAACAGACTCGCCAGAAATTTTCACCCGCTTCCCCTGCTGCTTGGCCGAGCCATCGAAGAACCAGACATACCACTCGATCGGCTGCAACGAAACCGTGCTTTTCACACCGCGCATAGCGATCAATTTTTCTTTCAAAGCCGAGTTGGAGCCTTTTGCCGCCATGTCCCTGACTTTGAACGCTGGGTGAGTGGATCCCGCCGCTTCCAGAGAAGTTGTGAGTGCCATTGCTGCGCCGAAAAGACAAATAAGAACTGCTTTCATGCTCCAAATATTAGCCAAAACCGCCGCAAGTGGCAAGGGGATACTTGCCATGAGGCGCAGCAAAAGTCTAATATCCGCGCATGTCCGACATCATGGATTCATTGCGAAAAAAACATGCTGCCTTGTGCCAAGAAATATCTGCCCACGACAAACGCTACTATCAAGACCAGCTTCCGCTCGTCTCAGACTTTGATTACGACAGGCTTTACCGCGAGTTAAAAGATTTGGAGCGGGCGCACCCGGAACTCGTCTCTGCCGACTCCCCCACGCAACGCGTAGGCGGCAGTCCGTTACCTGCGTTCACCACTATTGAGCACGGCTTGCCGATGTTGAGCCTAGACAATACTTACTCGGAGGAGGAAGTTGCAGCGTTTGTTCAGAGGGTTAGCGATCTATTGAAAACCGATTCTGTGCCGTATGTGGTCGAACCCAAGGTGGATGGCGTGGCAGTCTCCGTGCGGTATGAAAACGGGCATTTCGTCCGCGCAGTCACACGCGGCGATGGCGTGCGCGGCGACGATGTCACAGAAAACATAAAAACCATCCGCTCGCTCCCCATGAAAATATCGAACGATGCACCCGTGCTGGAATTGCGCGGGGAAGTTTATCTTTCCAGAAAAGAATTCGACCGATTGAACAGTGAGCGGGCTGAGGAAGGCGAAGAGCTGTTTGCCAACCCGCGCAACACGGCGGCTGGCTCATTGAAACTGCTCGACTCAAAAGAAGTGGCAAAACGCCACCTCTCTCTGGTGCTATACGGGCATGGCCTCGCCGAAGGTTTTGCGCCTGGTTCTCAGTCTGAATTAGTTGACGCCATGAAAAAAATGGGGCTGCCAGCACCAGACAAAATCTGGCACTGCAACGGTGTCGCCAGAGTCATTGCAGCCATCAAAGAACTCGATGTTTTTCGCAGAACTCTGCCTTACGACACGGACGGAGCCGTGATCAAAGTGGACTGCTTCGCGCAGAGGGGTAAGCTTGGTAACACATCTAAAGCTCCGCGCTGGGCTATGGCATACAAATACGCCCCTGACCGTGCGGAGACACTGCTCAAACAAATAACGGTGCAGGTGGGGCGCACTGGCATCCTCACACCTGTGGCCGAGCTTGAGCCCGTCCATCTGGCCGGGTCCACCGTCAGCCGAGCCACGCTCCACAATTTCGATGAGCTTGCCCGCAAAGACATCCGCGAAGGCGACACTGTTTTCATCGAAAAAGCTGGGGAAGTGATCCCGGCTGTAGTTGGAGTTAATGCGCTCAAACGGAATGCAGCATCAACACCTTTTCTACCCCCAGCGCAATGCCCCGTTTGTCCAGACGGTGGGCGGGTGGTCAAAGAAGATGTATTTCTCCGCTGCACGAACTCCTTTTGTAAGGCGCAGACCAAACGCCGTCTCACGCATTTCGCCAGCCGTGGTGCGATGGATATGGAAGGGATGGGCGAGGCACTGGTGGAACAGGTGGTGGAAGCTGGCCTAGCAAACAACTTTTCTGATTTTTATAGCCTTGATGCCGCACGCCTATCGGGCCTGGAAAGAATGGGTGACAAATCCATCGAAAACCTTCTGAACGCCATTGAAAAAACAAAGCGGCGCGACCTGTGGCGACTGCTGTTCGGCATCGGCATTTTGCATGTGGGGGCGAAAGCGGCGAAGGATTTGGCGCAACATTTTGGGACGCTCGATAAGCTGGTGATAGCCACGCCCGACGAGCTGAAAAAAGTGGAAGGCGTTGGAGAAGTCATGGCCGAAAGCATCCGCGCATATTTCTGCCTGCCCAGAAACATGGAGGAAATAGGACGACTGCGCGAGGCGGGGCTTTGTCTCGAATGTTTATCTAAAAAAACAGGCGGCTCGCTTTCGGGAAAAACATTTGTCATCACAGGCACGCTCAGTCGCGATAGAAAAACCGTTGAAGAAGAGATAATTTCTATGGGCGGCAAAGTGGCCTCGGCTGTAAGCAGTAAAACATCTTTCCTAATCGCCGGAGCAGACGCTGGCACCAAACTGGCCAAAGCGCATAAGCTCGGCATCCCTCTCCTTTCTGAGAAAGAATGGGAAAAACTTGCGGCTGACGAAAAATCCCTCTAGTTTAACGGCTCATGAAAAGTTTTTTTCTTTTTTCCATGCTGTTGTGGGTCGCCCTGTTTCCGACCGATGCACGGGCCGCTACATCATCGCAGAAAGAAGACGAGCGCATGGAGCGCGAAAAAGTCATGCGTGCCGCTGACCAGCTTGAAATAATAATGCCAGAAATAGAAAAAGCCCGCCTTTCGCTTCAGCACATGGAAGCACAGCTTTCGCAGTTGCAATCGGAAAATGAAACGATCAAAAAAACCGTTGCTGACCTGCAAAAAAGCAGAGAGAAAGAACGGGAAGCTATTTTGGATGAAGTGAGTAAAATCATCGCGGAATCGTCCGAAAAACAGCGGGACGCTATGGAAAAGGCTATCCAACGCAAATCTGCCGAATCAGAGAAAAAGAGCGACAAAAACGATGCCGCAACAAAAACCACAAAATCAGCACCCGCAAAAACCGATGCCAAACAGGATGCGGCACCCGCCGAACAAAAGCAGAAAGGTTACGAGCATGTGGTGGAAAAAGGACAGACCCTGAGCATGATTGCCAAAGCATACCAAGACCAAGGCGTAAAAGTGACCGTCCCAGAAATAATGAAGGCAAACAAATTGAAAAGCGAAACCAAGCTCAGCGTGGGACAAAAGCTTTTCATCCCAAAAAAGGAAAAATGAGTTGGGCACTTTTTAGCAGTATTCAGGACAAGGTTTACACGGATCGTTCGCTGGAAGAAATCCGCGAATGGGGTATGGCTGGGCTGATCGGGCCAGGCGACCAAATAAGCGTAGATGACGGCCCTTGGGTTCCCGCACACGAAATCACAGAACTGGAAATGAACTGGGTTGTGCCGATGAAAACTGGCGATCTTTACGGCCCGTGCAATGTTCCAACAATCAGAGATTTCGTAGCCGAAAACCTGATTGATGCCGAATGTTACGCAGAACATCTCACGAGCAAAGCCCGCATACAAATCAAGTCGCTCCTCCAAGGTCACGACGGGCCACAAACAGAATTGCTCAAGCCCACAATCCTCCAACCAGTGCAACCAGCCATGGAACCCAACCTGCCAGTCCCTCAAACAAAAGTTCAAAAAGTTACAAAACCAAAAACGGAAAGGCTCATCATAAATGAGGAGCCTGCGATCCCGACCGAACCCACGCCATACCCTAATAGCACCCCGCCCCCGCTCCCTCCAGGTGCTGTCAGGCCAGAAAGTTGATTTTTTCAACCTAGATAGCGTAACCAATTTTTAACATAAAACCGCTTTGGCTTGTCTGATCCAGCGGCATTATGGTGATAATGGAAACAGCCATGACCGAAAAAAAAACCGCCGCAGATAACCGCTATACTGTCTTGGGCCAGTTGGGCGAAGGCGGTGTTGGAGCCGTTTATCGTGCATGGGATCGGCAGCTCAGCCGAGAGGTAGCACTCAAACGACTGAAGGGCGGCGAAGACATCTCACAGGCACTCCAGCAGGAGGCGCAGCTCCTCGCTTCGCTGCGGCATCCGAACATCGTGACAGTGCTTGATATAGGGAACGATGACATGGGGCCATTTGTCGTCATGGAACTGATCGCCGGGCGCACGCTCGAAAAAATCGTCTCCGAACAGACTTCAGTCCAATATTCGCTCTTTTTAGAAATCGCAAGCCAATCCTTCCGTGGACTCATGGCTGCGCACGCGCACCGCATCGTCCACCGCGATTTGAAACCGGGAAACCTGATGCTCGCGTTTCACGAGGACGGCTCGTTCACACTGAAAATACTCGATTTCGGCATGGCGAAATCCGTGCTGGAGCCAACAGAGCAAACGATGGATCAAAACAACAGCGTCATGGGCTCCGTTTACACGATGGCACCGGAACAAATGACGCGCCAGCCAGTTGACGCACGCACGGACATCTATTCCCTTGGTTGTGTCTTTTATTATATTTTGGCGGGGCACTACCCGTACACTGGCGCAACGCTTTTGGAGGTGGTTCACAAACATTTGGAAGGCAATGTGCGGCAGCTACACCAAATACGCCCCGACCTACCACGAACACTGTGCGACGGCATAATGAAGATGATGGCACGGCAGCCAGAAGACCGTTTTCAGACCATAGAGGAAGCCAAACAAACGCTCTTGGCAGGCCTAACATCTACCACACCAATCCTACCGCAATCATCTGGAAAAAGCATTGCTATCGTATGGACATCTGCGGCAGCCTTCATCTTGTCTGGATTCGCAGCATTCTTTATTTTCGCAAAAAATGAACCGCAAAAACAACTAGCCACGGTGGCGATACCAGTAGAAAAACAAGATGCCGCAATTGACCCGACAGAGACAAAAACTCTTAAAACAAAAATTGGAGAAACAGTCTCTGTCCAAGGAACCGTCATGCGTTCTGGAGTAAATAAAAAAGGCAATAGACGATACCTGAATTTCACCAACGATTACAGGCGAGGTGTCGCACTGATGTTTCTGATGGACACGCCCAAACACGATTTTTCTGAAGAATGGATACAGAGCCATGTCGGGCAGACGGTCCGCGCCACGGGATGCATCTCCGAATACGAAGGACGCTTGCAAATGGAAATCACTTCCAAAGACCAGATTCAGCCGCAGCCCTGAGCACGCAAAAAAATGCATGTTATGAGTGCATTTCAGTTCAGGGCGTTTGGCTGGATGTATCATATGAGAGGGGATGCATGTGCTGCACTTTATGCCACCTCAGTTCACATCGAGGGAACACACATGCAAATAATAAATGAAGGATGCATGCTATTTGATCCGTTTCATAAATGAATGAATACAAAATACTATTATTCAGCCTGATAAAAAAAATAGACTGTCAAAAAGCGTGTACAGGAACGCAAAGAGAGCTTAGGAGCTTAGCAAGAATAAGTTGATACAAACTAGGATTCTTTGGGGGTGATGGAATAATTCCACTCGCCATGAAAAGAATCTGGGT
>JAIFLJ010000168.1 GCA_020049135.1 bacterium
ATCTACCCTCCATTTTCATCGCTTGTGGTGTTCGCAGAACATGGTGACTCATCTGAAAATAGAAGGGAGCGGCGGCATCTTGCCGCCGAAAGAAGCAGGCAGGGATGCCCGCACCACATTTTCAGCAGCCGAAATCAGAAGAGGCGGACAGGATTGTCCTACCCACACTATGTTTCTCTGATTGCTCTCGCTATTTTAAAAAATTAAGTCTTAACTAACCTGTATGAATTCTGATGAAGTTTTGAGGCATTTCAAAGAAACAGAAGCCCTTTTGGAAGGGCATTTCATACTGCGTTCAGGCCTGCATAGCCGCCACTTTTTCCAGTGCGCTATACTGCTACAGCACACCGCAGTAGCGGAAAAACTTTGCAAGGAGCTTGCGGGCAAAACCGCTGGACTGACTTTCGATGCTGTGATTTCGCCAGCGGTAGGCGGGATAATCGTTGGCCAAGAAGTGGCGCGTGCATTAGGGTTGCGGCATATTTTTGCAGAAAAAGACGATGGGAAACTGGTTTTACGCAGGGGGTTCCAGATACGCCAAGGCGAGCGGTTTCTAGTGGCCGAAGATGTCGTCACGCAAGGCGGGCGCGTCCGCGAAACGATGGATATTGTGCGAGCCAATGGAGGAGTTGTCGGGGCGGTGGCTACGCTGGTTCACAGGGGTGATAGCGACCCCGATTTCGGCTGCCCGTTCCACAGCCTGTTGAGGCTGAAAGTGGAGGCGTTTGAGCCGGACAAACTCCCGCCCGATCTAGCGGCCACGCCTGGGGTAAAGCACGGCAGCAAATGACTTGAACACACCGCAACCAAGCGATAGGATTACACTTTATGATTCAATGGTTCATCAAAAAAATTATCGGCACAAAAAACCAGCGCGAAGTCAAGAAGCTGTATCCACTCGTTGCACAGATCAATGAGATTGAGCGGTCATACCAGCAGCTTTCGGATGAGGCGTTGCAGGCCAAGACCGCCGAGTTTCGTGGGCGACTAGAAAAAGGTGAGTCCCTCGACTCGCTGCTGCCGGAAGCTTTTGCCACCGTAAAAAATGCGTGCCGTCGCTTTACGGACACCCGGCGCACGATCACCGTGCGCGGGCATCAGCTCGTGTGGGAGATGGTTCCGTTTGATGTCCAACTCATAGGCGGCATGGTGCTGCACAGTGGGCGCATTGCGGAGATGGGGACAGGTGAAGGCAAGACGCTCGTAGCCACGCTTCCTACTTACTTGAATGCGCTGTCTGGCAAAGGCGTGCATGTCGTCACCGTCAACGACTACTTGGCCGCCCGCGACAGCGAGTGGATGGGCGAAGTTTATCGTTTCCTAGGTCTCACAGTCGGCTGCATACAGCACGATCTTTCTTCCTACGAAAGGCGCGAGCATTACGCCTGCGACATCACCTACGGCACAAACACCGAATTCGGATTCGATTACCTTCGCGACAACGGTATGGCGACAGCCGCCGACGAACAGGTGCAGCGCGGCCATTCCTACGCGATTGTTGACGAGGTGGACAGCATCCTGATAGACGAGGCTCGCACGCCGCTTATCATTGCTGGCCCAGTCACGGTGGCGTCTAACTACCAGTTCGACAAGTTCAAGCCCGCCATCGAACGGCTTGTCAGGGAGCAGACCGCACTCTGCAACAGGATTGCTTCGCAGGCGAAAGAATGTCTGGAAAAGAAGGACTTGGAAGGTGCTGGTGCTGCACTCTACCGCGTTCGCATAGGGATGCCGCGCAACAAACAGCTTTTGCGTCTCATTGAGGATCCCGATGTCCGCAAGGCATTGGAGGATTTCGAAATATCGCTCTATGCCGATACGCGGCGTGAGGAGCTTTACCGCATCAAAGAGGAGATGCTTTTCACGATAGATCCGAAAAATAACGAGTGCGACCTTTCGCAAAAAGGCCGAGAGTTTTTGAGTCCGAACGAGCCAGACGCGTTCGTGGTTCCAGACCTCATCACGCAGCTACACGACATCAATGCGAACAAAACCCTCGCCGACAAGGAGAAAGAGAATATGCGGCAGGAGGTGCAGGCACATTTCGACATGACCACCGACCGCATCCACACGATAGCGCAGCTTCTCAAAGCGTACGGTTCTTTTGAAAAAGATGTCCACTATGTAGTGCAGGACAACAAAGTGCTAATCGTGGATGAGTTCACGGGGCGTGCCTTGCCAGGTCGCCGTTGGAGCGATGGTTTGCACCAAGCCGTGGAAGCCAAAGAGGGTGTCCATATTGACAAAGAGACGCAGACGCTGGCGACCATCACCATACAGAACTACTTCCGCCTCTACCAAAAATTATCTGGCATGACGGGCACAGCAGAGACAGAGGCCAACGAGTTCCACGACATATACAAGCTGGACATAGTGGTCATACCGCCAAATGTCATTTGCAAACGGGCTGATGACAACGACGCCATATACAAGACGCGGCGCGAGAAGTTTAATGCCGTGGTCAAAGAGGTGAAAAATTGCCACGCACGCAAGCAGCCTCTCCTGATCGGCACGGCGTCTGTCGAGTCTTCCGAAGTCCTCTCTAGGATGCTCAAGCGCGAGGGGATCATACACAATGTGCTTAACGCGAAATACCACCAACAAGAGGCCGAGATAGTGGCTAGAGCGGGTCAGCCAGGAGCCGTCACGATCGCTACGAACATGGCTGGGCGCGGAACGGATATTAAGCTAGGCCAAGGCGTGAACGACTTGGGCGGGCTCAGAGTGGTAGGAACAGAAAGGCACGAGGCACGCCGCATAGACAGGCAGTTGCGCGGGCGCTGTGCGCGGCAGGGTGACCCTGGCTCATCGCGTTTTTTCATTTCGTTTGAAGACGACCTCATGCGCAATTTTGCCGACTCCAGAAAACTGGCGGTCTGGATGGGCAAAATGGGGATGCAAGACGATGAAGAAATTGAGCACCCGTGGTTGAATAAAAGCGTGGAAAATGCGCAAAAAAGGGTGGAGGAACGGAACTATTCCATACGCAAACACACGCTGCAATATGATGATGTGATGAACCAGCAGCGGATCGTGGTTTACGATTTCCGCAACCAGATACTCTATAGCGACAATCCACGGGCGCATGTTTTCGAGGTGATCGAAGAAACCGTGGACATGAAAACGCAGCTTTGCTTCGAGCCAAGCACAGAGTTTACTAAGGAAGATTTTGCGGTTTGGTCCTCGACGCTTTTCCCCATTCACATGGAAGAAAAAGATGTGGCAGACACGAAGTCCCCAGCCGAGCTTTCCAAGCTTGCCATGTCCAATATCATCAAGGCTTACGATCTGAAAACGCAATACGAGGAGCCGGAGGCTACGCGGACGCTGGAACGGTTCATGGTGCTGAGTGCTTTGGACAGGCTCTGGCAGGAGCACCTATACGCAATGGACGGTCTTCGCACGAGCATCGGGCTACGCGCATACGGGCAGAAAGACCCGCTCGTCGAATACAAGTCAGAAGCCTTTGCTATGTTTGAAGAGATGATGGCAGGGATTAAAAACGAGATTGCATCGAACCTCTTCCGCTCTACGGCGAGTCTTACGGCATTCGAGAAATTTCTATCAGCACTGCCGCAGCGTTTCATCCACGAGCAGGGGCCTAGCATGGCCACGCAAGAGCAGATGGACGAAGCCGCAGCGCATGCGCACGAACACGATGGGGAGCACGGCGTGCCACAGGCCGCGCAGGGTTCTGAGGCCGTTTCGCAGGCTATCGCGGAAGCGGTTAAACCAGTTAAACGGCAAATGCCAAAAGTGGGGCGCAACGACCCGTGTCCGTGCGGCAGCGGCAAAAAATTCAAAAGCTGTTGCGGCTGATTACTGCAATATGCGAATTCTTGTCACAGGATTGATGGGGCAGTATGCCTTTGGCGGCGTGACATGGGATTACCTGCAATATGTGTTGGGGTTCCATGCGCTAGGGCACGATGTCTGGTATCTGGAAGACACCGCCACATGGGCATACGACCCGATCAAGCAAGAACCCTCCGCTGACTGCTCCTATAATGTCTCATACCTTGCTCGGATAATGTCCGATTTCGGACTCGGTGACAGGTGGATTTATCGCAACGAAGCCGATGGTAAATACCACGGCACATCCTGCGATAGCGAAGCGGAAAAGATCATAAGCGAAGCCGATGTGCTGGTGAATGTCTCTGGGGCGTGCTGGCTGCGGGACATCACGGCATCTGTCCCAAAAAAACTTTTCGTGGACGGCGATCCGATGTTTACACAGATTGGCTTGGCACTTGGCACAAAAAAAGAATATGTGGACAGGGTGAGAAATCACACGGGGCATTTCTCTTTCGGCCTGAACATAGGCGATGAAGACTGCCTCGTGCCAGAGGCCGGGATAGTATGGCGTCCCACGGTGCAACCCATCTCGATAGAGCACTGGCCATACCCCGCCCCAGATGGTAGCGGGCACAGCGCATCCGATGCCTTCACGACAGTCATGAACTGGGCGAGCTACAAGCCGCAGGAGTTTGAAGGGCAACTCTACGGGCAGAAAGATATTGAGTTTTTAAAATTCATAGACTTCCCTCTCCACACGCCACAGAAACTAGTCATTGCAATGGGGCAGGGTGTGGGGCAGAAACGCCCAACCGCCGAGCTGGAATCGAAAGGGTGGCACATTTTGGAGCCGGCAGAAGTTTTGCCAGATTATCTTTCTTACCGAGATTTTTTGGGGGCGTCGCGGGCGGAGTGGAGCATAGCCAAAAACGGCTATGTCAAATCTTGGAGTGGATGGTTCAGTTGCCGCAGTGCCTGCTACCTCGCTTTGGGAAAACCCGTGCTCGTTCAAGACACAGGCTGGACTTGCCATTTACCACACGGGGAAGGTGTCTTGGCATTTTTAAACATGGAAGAAGCCGTTGCAGGGATATCCGAGATCAACGGTAATTACGATGAGCATTGCAGAGCCGCTAGACGATACGCAGAAAAATATTTCGATGCTCGCAAAGTCTGCGCTGAACTTCTCGACGCATAGGGGATGAGCCATCTCGTTCTATCGAATACCACAAGAGAAGAAAGAAGTGACAAGAGAAAAAGAGAAAAGTGGTAAGGAAGACGCGGGGCGGAATGAAATCGAATTTCGAAAGGAAGGTTGAAGAAGCTAACAGGAAGAGCGCGAAGCGCAAACGCAACGGCAAGGCTATTTTTACGCATTGCGTCCTTCCTTCGTAATTCCTCGTTCGTTATTCGATATTTCTTCCCTCCGTATTCCCCGTGCCTCCGTGAGAGGAAAATCAGAGATAAATCAGAGTGCCTTTTTTGTGGGAAGTGCTAACTATTTCTCATGTCTCGGCCTTGGGGGTTTGCTTATTGCTCTTCGGAGCGTTACCAAAAAAGCCCGATTCCTTACGGGGAATCTATTTCTGGCATTTTTTCTGAAATGGCGGCAAGGGATGGTTTTGCTACCGTGTCTGGGCGCGAGGCTCTCGACCTTTGCCGCAAGGGCGATAAAAAGGCGTCTGATTTTTTGGTCGTCGCTGATGAGGACTGCGGTTTTGCCCGCCAGCTTGTCCGAGCTGGGGCGCAAGGGCTTTGCATGATCACGCGCGAATCACCGGCAGTCCGATGGCGTGCGATAGACAAAATACGCAGCGGTGTCTTCAACAGTGACTACCGTTACATCGTGGCATGGTCTGGGGTTTTCGATGGTGCCAGTGTTCCAGAGGAGCGTCGCGTGGTGCTCGAACACTATCCATACAAGACTTACCAAGATGCATTTTTCGAGCCGTGGGAGGGGCGGCGTTTTTTGGTGATGGTGCAGGGGCTCAGGGTTGACCACCTTTTACGCCTGCCCGATTCGATGATGCCGAGCATAGCATTGCGCCACTTGCGTAATGAGGCGAAAAAGGTTCTTTCCCCAACATTCTGGCAATGCCGCCGGAATGAGCTGCAGACGCGCAAGTTCGATGCAGCCATTTATTTTTCTAAAAA
This sequence comes from bacterium, assembly GCA_020049135.1. GTDB lineage: Bacteria > Verrucomicrobiota > Verrucomicrobiia > JADLBR01 > JAIBCM01 > JAIFLJ01. The sequence continues at coordinate 5,950 of JAIFLJ010000168.1, forward strand.
AGGGCTTGTGGATGTCTTTGGCTACGACTGGAGTATGCGCGAGCGTTTGCCGCGCCGCCTGCGTGCTGGGTTCGCTGGGCTCGGCTCTTCTTTTGCGCCGCAGCCGTGCGTGGATAAGTTTGCGTTGATGTCAGGCTACCGTTTCGCCATCGCTTTCGAGAATGTTATTTATCCAGGATATTTTTCGGAAAAAATAATGGAGTGTTTTGTTGCTGGGACGATACCTGTTTATTGGGGGCACGGATCGTGGCGCGGCAAGTGTCCAGAGGAAGCCGTGATTGACGCGGCTCGTTTTTCTGGCTGGGAAGAGCTGGAGATGTTCATGAGAAACATGCCGCAGCAAAAGGCAATGGAGATGATTCGTTCTGGAAAGGCGTTTCTGGAGTCGGAGTCGGCCAAGCGGCTCATGCCGAATCACCTTGCCAACATCGTTTTTTCCCTCTTTAAGGAATCGAGCCGTGAATTTTAAAATACTGAAGTCAATTGCCAAAAGGACGCTGCCCAACCTCGATTTGAGGTTGCGCGGGAAGGGTGGGGCGCAGTTTCCACTCCAAGTTTATACTGACACATCTGGGTTTGACGAACTGGCCACTTTCGGGTGTTACGATCAGTTGCTGGACAAGCTGCCGCCGCCGCAACATTTCTTGGACATCGGCTGCAACTCTGGTTTTTTCTCGCTTGTGCTTTACGACCGCGCCCGCGCACGGGGGGAGAAGGCGAAGCCGTGGCAGCGCGGCCTGCTGGTGGACGCGGACGCCCAGTGCGTGCAACGGGCTCAGTATTCGATGGAGATCAATCGGCTTACGGAGTTTGTGTCCGTCATACAGGGGGCGGTAGGGCCGCGTGGGCAGAAGGTGCTTTTCCATAAAAGCAAGTCTTCGCGCAACTCTTCAACGATGCACCGTTACTACCCAGATAAAACGCTAGAAATGGATTCAATGAATCTCGAAAATGAGATGGACTCGTATTTCGGGAAGGGTTTTAAAATTGACCTTTTGAAAGTGGACATTGAGGGCGGGGAGATTCATCTTTTGAACGAGTGGGCTTCGACGCTCCAGCGGTGCAAGGCTTTGCTGGCTGAACAACATTCCTTCGCCATTTCGTGGAAAGATTTTGTGGATAGGATGGATCAGATCGGGTTTTTCCTCGAATGTGCCGATGAGGGGCCGGAGCGTTCTACTGGCCTGTTCAAGCGCAAACAGGATTGATTTTACAGACGCATTTTATGAAAATTCTAGCGATTCACACAGCGCACGATGCGGGTCTTGCTCTTTTTGAAGATTACGACCCAGTGCTGGTTTTGAAGGAGGAGCGCCTGAATAGGGTTAAGCAGGCCGAGGGATTCCCCGTCCTGTGCTGGGAAAAAATGCTAAAATATTGCAGGCCCAGCGAAATAGACTGCGTTGTTTTTACGCACTATAGCTGCAAACATTCTTACCGCTATTTTAAAAACCAGCCGTTTTATAAGTATCTTGGGCGTGCCGTCCGCGAGGCGTTTACAGGCGTGCCCAAGCAGGTTCATCTTTGCGAGGAGATGAAGCGCACGCAGAAATCGGAGTCCGACCTGTTCGATTCCGCAGGATATTTGCGTGATTTGGGGTTCCGCCCAAATGTCCGTTTCCACTGGAGCAATCACCACCGCAACCACGCCCTGCCGCTTCTTTTTCACAACCCGTCATGGGAAAACGGCCTTCTCTACACGGCTGACGGTGGCGGGGATCATCTGTTTTACAGCATATACCATTTCAACGGCAGTTCGCTGGTCGAACACTACGGCGGAGACGCCGCTATATACGAGTATAATCCAGGGGTGTGCGCGGCATCGCTGGGGCAGATGTATTGCAAAATAACGGAGCTGGCTGGATTTCGCCCTAACCGCCACGAGGGGAAAATCACTGGCCTTGCCGCCTTTGGGCAGCCCAGCGGACTTGACAGGTTGCGCAGTGCGTTTTTTGTGGATGGGGAGGGGATTATTCGCTCCAACTTGTCGTGCCAAGATGAGGTCAACGGGATGCTGGAAGAGTTGCACGCGGAGATAGGCACAGAAAACCTTGCTGCATCTGGCCAGAAGGTGCTCGAAGAGATCATACGCGAATCAGCCTTGAAACTTTTAGAGGGTTTTGAGACGCGCAATATCGGGCTTTCGGGCGGTGTTTTTTCCAATGTCCGGCTAAACCAGATTATCGGCGACTTGCAGGGGGTGGACGACATGTTCGTCTATCCAGCCATGAGTGACGAGGGGCTTCCTTTTGGCGGCGTGCTAGATTTTCTTATTCAGCAATACGGCATGGGCGAGTTCCTCAGGCAGCGGCGAGATATGGAACACCTCTATTACGGGGATATTTTTTCTGCGGACGACATTTTGAAAGCGGCTGGGGACGGGTTCAATATCGTTTGTCCAGCTAACTTGGCCGCCGAAGCTGCCAAGCGTCTGCACCAAGGCACGGCTGGAGCCATTTTTTGTCTTGGGATGGAATATGGCCCGAGGGCATTGGGGGCACGCAGCATTTTGGCCAGCCCGGCTGATGCTTCTATCAATACTAGCTTGAACCAGAGGCTTACCCGCACGGAATTCATGCCTTTTGCACCCGTGGTCAGGAAAGAACGGTTGCACGAGATTTTTAAAATATCCAAGTCGTGCATCCGCCCCGCTCGCTACATGACGGTGACCTGCGATGTCCAGCCCGAGTGGAAGGACAAAATACCCGCTGTGGTTCATGTGGACGGCACGGCCCGCCCGCAGTGGATAGAGCGCATGGACAACGCGCTTTATTACGACATACTACTCGAGTTTGAAAAAATCAGCGGGCTCCCGTGCCTGATAAACACGAGTTTCAATGCGCACGAGGAACCAATCATCAACACGCCAGAAGAGGCGTTGAAGGCACTGGACGACAACCGGATTGATTGCCTTTTTACTGAAGCAGGAATTATAGAAAACAAAAAATGACATTGGCATAGGTTATGCTATTTTAAAAATAGAAGACAAGGGATAGATGTCTTCACGAAAAGAGATTGACAACGCGCCATAGTGGTGCCAAATGGAAAGCTAGAACTGGAATGATCATGGAACAGTCTCAGATGAATGAACTGTTGAAGAACTCGACCCTGTATCAGGAGTTCCTTGCAGAGCGCGAGGAAATACTGAAACATAAGTGGATCGAGAGCGAGAAAGTCGGCAGAGATATCGGCTTCGAACGAGCTTTGCTGGACTGGACTTTTACCCATCGCATCACATGGAGAAAAGAGCGTGTAACTAAAAGCACGCCCAATGCACATGCCGGCGGCGATAGTGGTTCGCACTAATGCCCTAGTTTAATTCTTGGGCGAAACCTTTAACCCGATCCTGAGAGGTCGGAAAGGACGATGGTGATTGGAGAGAATAAAAGTCTTTTCGGTGCGCTTATGCGGGATTTAGACCCGTTTTCTTACTTCGTTCTTGCTTGCATGTTTTGGCTATGACAAACGCACGCCAATCCACCGTTGTTATGGACGAAGCCGCCATCAAGAAAGCCATCGTCCGTATGGCTCATGAGGTTATTGAGAGGCATCCGAATTTAGATTCAGTGGTGATTTTGGGGATACAGAAAAAAGGCGTGGAACTCGCACGGGAACTTGCCTCATTAATAAAAAAGTTCAGCGGCCATCATATCCCGTATGGGACGCTTGACATCAGCTTTCACAGGGACGACTTGGACAAACGCCTCCCTACGCCAGAACCCACCGACCTGCCGTGCGATATTGGCGGGCGCACGATCATATTGGTGGACGATGTCCTTTTTTCTGGGCGGACTGTGCGAGCTGCGTTTGATGCCCTCCACCACTACGGGCGTCCCGGCAGGATACAGCTTGCCGTGCTGGTGGATCGTGGACACCGTGAGCTGCCGATAGCACCAGACTATGTCGGCAAAAACATCCCTACGGCAAAAGAAGAAAAAGTGTGCGTTACCATGAACGCGGTAACTGTGGAGCGCCTATGAAAGAATGGACTAAAAAAGACCTCCTCAGCATAAGGGGGCTGGACACCGACGAGATAGTCATGATCCTCGATACCGCTAAGACATTTAAAGATGTGATAGCTCGCGAGGTCAAAAAAGTGCCTGCAC
>JAIFLJ010000024.1 GCA_020049135.1 bacterium
GAGCGTTATCACCGCCACCCCAATCAAGCCCTACGCCTCATCCTTCATGCCTCCCCTCTCTTATGAAACATCCAACCAAACGCCCTGCCCCAGCGGGCGTATTTATGGATTGTTATCCTGTTCGCGCCAGCGCACATATTCCTCAAAATCTGCTGTGTAGTGCCGCCTGCTTCCTCTTTTTTCAACAACTTCCATGCGCCAGACATAACCAGCCCATTCTTCGCCAGCTAAAACTTTCTGCCCGAAACCAGTCAGCCATCCTCCAGGGGTATCCTTCGAGCGGCCTTTGAGATAGATGCCATCGCCAGAGAGAGCTTCAACAAGCATGTTGATCCTGACTTTTTCAGTTTCCCAAACTTTTCTTTTTCGTTCTTTTTCCAATTTTTCGGCGACCTCTTTTTCTTGGGCTGCTCTTGCTGCTAGACCTTCCGGAGTCATGGCTGCCTCGCGTAATTTGACGGCTTCAGTCAAAGATTCCACCAAGTTTAGACATTCGGCTGGCATAGTAGCTTTTTTGCCAGCAATATTGATGACCACCTGTTCGCCACCTTTCTTTAGACTCCATACAGTGGTAGTTGTCCCAGCTTTGACCTGCATTGCACCGCCCGACTCGAAACTTGCCACCCCGTTTTTGATGACGGTCATATTCAGCCCGTGCTGGAGTACGGCTTTTTCTGCCAATTTTTCTAGCAAGTTTTTTTCATCGGTTTTCGGCTTGTCATTCTCTTTTTCCACCAACGCCTTTTTCTCCTCTGCAAGCTGGGCTACCTGTTTGCGCAAAGAATCAATTTCAGCCTGTATCGCGGACTTGCCAGAAGATTCGGTGGCTGCTTTTTCTTCTGCCTGCTTCTTGGCGTTGACGAGAGCGTCTCTCTCATCGGCCAAAGCTTTGATTTTTGATTCAGCTTGAGCCAGTTTTTGGCCTGTAGCACGGGCGTTCTCCTCGGCTTTGCGTGTCGCTGTGCGATGCTTAGCTGTTCCCTCATGCAGCCGCTGTACAACCGAGCTTTCACTGAGCCAGCCCACTTGAGGCATCTCCTTTTCTGCGATCCATATACCTCCGAGCAAACCTCCAAGCAGGCCTAGTGCGCACCATGCCACGCGAGCAGCCCATTCACCAACAGGTTTGTTCCAGCTCCAGCCGGCTGCCGCCACGGCTTGCTTTGCCGCTTCTGGCATCCCGACTTTTTCATTTTGATCAGCCACCACCATGCGGACATCTTGCAGGGAGATTTCTCCGCGATATTTGTGCCCGCCTCGAACCAGCGGGGCGTCTATGGACTGCATCCCGCTCTCGACGCTTCCCAGCAAGTCAACTAAGAATCGGTACTCGCCAAACACCAGAGTATCATTGTGCTGTAGCACGCGTTCCACACCCACAGTCACGGGTGCGCCATTAATAAAAGAGCCATTGGTGGAGCCGTTATCGCGCACTATATAATCACCGCCACTCTCCTTTTTTTTCCACAAAATAGATGCGTGATTTTTTGAGACGGTGCCACTTTCCAATTTCAGGGCGTCACCAGCTAGTGCTTGCGTGGGATCTCGCCCGATGAGCAAAACCGCCCTACCAAGAGGTATTGATGTGCCGCTTTTTAGCTTTTCGTCTTTGGGCCCTTCTAGATAAATCAGCTTTGCCATATATTTTCCTTGTTTTTAGGTAATAACCATTATTCCGACAAACACAACATTGTCAATTAGAGTGCCATTTTATCGCCAACTTGTCACAATTAATCACTTTACACTTTTGCCTGTTCAACTCATTCAATCAAGAGATGAATCCGCCCAGCCGTTTGCTGTTTTTTCTGTTTTGTGTTTTTTTTGTGTGCTACCGATTGGAGGCATCTGAATCCTTGGTGATAGTCTCCCCTCACTGGGAAGGTGTCCAGTTCGAGTTCGGACTTGCATTTGAGAAGTATTACAAAGAAAAAAATGGGCGTGCCATACATGTGCGCTGGCGCGATGTCGGCGGCACATCCCAGATCGAAAAGGCTCTCGATGCCAGCTACAAGGCCAACCCAGACTCCTGTTCCATAGACATCTTTTTCGGCGGCGGCATGGATCCGTATGAGAACCAGAAAGCCAAGGGACACCTGCTCCCGCACACGCTCCCTGTAAATCTCCACAAAGCCATGCCTACTGAGGTTCTGGGCATCCATTTGGCTGACCCAGACAACACATTTTACGGCGCGGCTCTTTCGTCGTTCGGCATAGTCGAAAACAGAAAAATCGTCAAAAAACTCTCCCTCCCAGAAGTAAAGACATGGGAAGGCCTTACCGACCCGCGCCTTTTCAACTGGATCAGCTCATGCGACATGCGCAAGAGCGGCAGCGTTCACATGATTTATGAAATTATCCTGCAAGCCTACGGGTGGGAAAAAGGCTGGTCGGTCATTTTGCAGATGAGTGGCAATGTCCGCTCCTTCATGCAAAGCAGTTCCGCCCCCACGAAAGAAGTTTCCGTTGGAGATGCGGCCTACGCCGTTTCCATTGATATAAACGGGCTGACACAGCAGGCTCATGTGGGTGTGGAAAATGTCCGTTTCATCATCCCTCAAGGCGTCTCCGTCATCGCCCCCGATGGCATTGCAATCCTCAAAGGAGCCCCTAACATTGATGCGGCACGCGAGTTTATGAACTTTGTCCTTTCAGAAAAAGGGCAGTCGCTCTGGATGAAACCCAAAGGCTCGATGGGTGGGCCTGTCAAGTTCGGCATTTCGAGGATGGGTGTCCTGCCGTTGCTTTATGGAGACGGCATGAAGCTCGCCCTAGTGCCCATGAACCCGTTCGAGCCATCCTCGCACGCAGCTTCGTTCCGTTACAACAGCGTTCTCGGCAGCCAACGCTGGCATATCACCAACGATCTCATGGGGCAAACGGTCATAGATGTTCACTCGCATTTGAGGAAAGCGTGGCAGTCTATTCACATGCTCCCCGCAAACAAGCGTGCCCCGCTCATAGCGGCTTTTTCTAAACCATTTATCACAGAGAATGAAGCCGCAGAGTTCGCGCACTTCTGGCAAAAAGATAAAATTCGCGCAGCCCGCACAGCCAACTCATGGATGACGGAAGCCGTGGGGCGTTACAAGTCCATTGGCAGGCAGGCTGAAAAAATGCTCGAAGAATCAAAAAAATAAAAAGGTGACTCCATGAACATCCGACTTCAACAGGTGCTGAAACAATTCGAAAATAACACGATAGTCAACCATGTGAATCTTGAAATCCGGTCGGGCGAAATGTTCTTCCTCCTCGGCCCATCGGGCTGCGGCAAAACTACGATCCTCCGCATGTTGGCCGGGTTCTACGACCCCGATGCTGGAGACATTTATTTTGGGGAAAGAAAAATGAACGGCGTCCCCCCGCAAGACCGCAACACCGCGCTGGTTTTCCAGAACTACGCAGTCTGGCCGCACATGACCGTGTTCGAAAATGTCGCCTACGGCTTGCGCCTCAGAAAAATCCCCGCCGCCGAGCTGGAATCGCGCGCAGCCAACGCGCTCGACCAAGTCAAACTCACGGCACTGCGAGAGCGCAGGCCGGCCTCCCTCTCTGGGGGACAGCAGCAGCGCGTAGCCTTGGCCCGTGCGATAGTGGTCAACCCCGATCTCCTTCTTTTCGATGAGCCGCTCTGCAACCTTGATGCCAAACTCCGCATAGAAATGCGCGATGAGATCAAACGCATCCATGCACGCGACAAAATCACGAGCCTCTATGTCACCCACGACCAAGAAGAGGCACTCTCTCTGGCCAGCAGGTTGGCCGTCATGAACGCGGGCAGCATACAACAAGTGGGCACACCGTTTGAAATATACAACAACCCAGTCAACGCGTTCGTCGCCACATTCATCGGCGAGATGAATCTCTTCCCTGAATCCAGCCCAGTGGCGCGGCATTTCGGCTGCAAGGATGGCCACCAGATAGGTTTTCGGCCAGAGCACACCAAGGTCTCTGCCACACTGGGCTCTGGGCTGAAAGCCCGCGTGCTGATCTCGATTTATCTCGGGAGCAAAAACCAGCTCACGCTCACCACAGATTCTGGAGAAGAAATAAAAGCTTGGACGCCCGAGTACTTCGCTGAAGGCGCGGAAGTGTCCGTGGGCGTGGACGGTAAATACCTACACCAGTTCAAAGTGTGAACGGGAAAAGCCCATGAAAAAAATCTTTCTCCCTTTACTGTTCGCCTTTTTTGCGATTTTTTTGGTTTACCCTCTAGTCACGCTGCTCGGTGGGGCGTTTTTCGTGGAGACGGCTCAGGGTGGCCACAGGTTTTCTCTGGAATATTTTCAGATCATTTTTGAAAACTCTTTCTACCGCGATTGTTTCGCCAACAGCCTCGCCATAGCTGCGTGGGTCACCCTAGTCTGCATCCTTGTCACGCTGCCGCTGGCGCACATGTTTTTGCGGTTCAATTTTCCCTTGAAATCGGCTCTCAGCCCCATGCTGTTGCTGCCACTGGTGCTGCCGCCGTTTGTCGGTGCTATAGGGATCAAGCAGTTCCTCTCCCGTTTCGGCAGTCTCAACTTGATGCTGGCAAATGTCGGACTGGTGGATATGAGCAATCCGCCAGACTGGTTCGGCGCGGGTGGTTTCGCGGCAATCATACTCTTGGAAGCGCTCCATTTCTTTCCAATCCTGTTTTTGAGCGTGCAGGCCGCACTCGCAAATGTTGACCCCACCCTCCGCGACGCGGCAAGAAACCTCGGTGCCGGGGGATTCCGCATTTTCAGGACAATCACAGTGCCGCTTGCCATGCCTGGCATTTTTGCGGGTAGCTCTATCATTTTCGTGGGCGCGTTCACGGATTTGGGCGTCCCGCTGATGTTCGATTTTCAAACCACTGTCCCTACGCAAATTTTCAACTTGGTCACTCAAGCCGATAATCCCTTGGGCTACGCGCTTGTTGTGATCACGCTCGTGCTGGTTTCAATACTGTTCGTCCTCGGCAAAAAATGGGGCGAAGGCAACTACGCCATGCTTGCACGCAGCGCCACATACGAGGATGTGCCAAAGCTCCCGCCAGCGGCTGGCTGGGCGGTAACGCTTGCCACGGCCTCGCTGATATTCCTTTCCATCATCCCGCACTTGGGCGTCATAATACAATCGTTCTCATCCCAGTGGTTTTTATCAATTCTGCCCACAGGCTATTCGGCTGAATATTACGGCGAGGTCTTTTCTCTGCCACTCACGACGATGAGCATGAAAAACTCGCTCCTTTACGCCACCCTCTCGGCGACGCTCGACCTCGTCTTGGGCGTGGTGATCGCCTATATGTTGGCTCGCGAAAAATTCGCCGGCAAACAGGTGCTTGATGTGCTTGCCATGCTCCCCTTGGCCTTGCCTGGCCTCGTCATGGCCTTTGCATTCTTTGTGGCATTCAGCCGTCCGATTCTGCCTGCGGAGTGGGGCACGCAAGCCGTGGCGTTCAACACATTCTGGCTCGGGCTTTTCGACCCCAGAAAAAACCCGACGCTGCTGCTGGTGATCGCCTACGCAATCCACCGCCTGCCATACATCGTGCGAGCCGCTTACGCCGGGCTGCAACAGACATCTGTCTCGCTTGAAGAGGCGTCCGCAAACATGGGCGCACGCCCCATGCAAACGCTTTGGAAAATAACCCTGCCGCTCATCAGTGCCAACCTGATAGCGGGGACGATCATGACTTTCTCCTTCGCCATGCTAGATGTGAGCAACGGCATGATGCTTGCACAAGAAGCACCGTTTTACCCTGTCACCAAAGCGATTTTCTCGCTCATGGGACGCATCACGCCCACGGCTCCATCAATCGCTTGCGCACTCGGCGTCCTGGCCATGATTTTTCTTGCCGCATCACTTTTGCTTGCATCTGGCCTTTTAGGTAGGAAAATGGGGCAATTATTTAAAGTATGAATATACCAGCACTGTTGTCCCTGACCCTACTCGCCGCCACTTCGCTGACAGCCACACCATCTGGCTCGATAGCAAAAGATGTTTTCAGTGATCCCGTGATCGCCGAAGTCCGCAAGATGCATGACCAGTCGCTCTCAGCGTCGAAAGCCGAACTACAAAAATCCGAGGATCGCATCCGCAACATCCTCGCACAGCAGCCAGAAAACAAGATGGTGCAAGTCTATCTAGGCAGCCTCCTGACAATCAAATGCAGCAAGGCGTTTCCTGGGCCATCCAAACTCCGCTACTTGAAGGAAGGTCTCAAAATGATGGATGATGCCGTCACGGCTGCCCCAGATCAGTACGAAGTCCGCTTCGTCCGCGGAGTGAATAACTACCAGCTCCCATTTTTCATAGGGCGCAAAGACAACGCCCGTGAGGACTTCAAGTTTCTGATGGAAAAAATACAGAAGCCGGAAGTGGCATCGAAATTTGACCCCGAAACTTTGCAGGGCATCTGCTATTTCGCAGGTCTTACATTCAAAGAGACGAAACACGCCGAAGATGCTCGGGCAGCGTGGGAAAAAGGTCTGATTTTGGCACCGTCCACAGACATAGCATCTAAAATCACCAGCGAACTCAAAAAAATGCCATCCAAGAAATAAAAGCCATGCCACTTGGGGAAATTCTCATCAGCCAAAAAGAAATTGGACGCCGCACAAAAATGCTGGCGAACGAAATCCGCAAACACTACCAAGGTAGCCCCGTGGTTTTTCTCGGCCTGCTCAATGGCGGCTTATTTTTTCTCGCAGACTTGCTGCGCAACATCCCCGACCCAGTGGAGGTCGAGTGCTGGCGGCTTAAAAGCTATTTGGGCGAAACAGTTCACAGCTCAGGAAAAGTAAACGGGTTCGAACATGCCAGCGGACATTTCAAGGGCAACCATGTCGTGGTCGTGGACGATATTTTAGATAGCGGACTGACTCTTTCAGAAGTCCGAGCACACCTGCTCAACATAGGGGCGCAATCCGTTAAAACATGCGTTTTGCTGGATAAAAAAAGGGCTTCTTCGCAGCCTGTGAAAGCGGACTGGGTCGGCTTTGAGATCGCCAACCAGTTCGTTGTCGGTTACGGCATGGACTACAACGGATACCACAGGAATTTACCAGACATTCATTTGTTTGTTCCAGAAACAGCGAAGACAGAGCACAAATTTTAAGGTCATTTCAAAAAAAGCTGGTTTGTTAGGTGTTCTTGTTTACACCATAAGACATGGAAGCCGTTGCTCTTAAAAAAAATGAAGGCACCAATCTTGAAGGTGAAGCGTCAACCCCAAAAGTACCTTATCTGATTTTTTCGCAAAAAGAAAGGCTCTTTGCAGTTGCTGCGGAGTTTATACACGAGATTTTATTGATGCCGCGTTACACCCCTGTGCCGCGAATGCCCGACTACACGAGAGGCGTGATCAATCTGCGCGGCAAAATACTTCAGCTCGTGGATTTGCGTGTTCGCCTCCACCTGACATCTTCGCTCAAAGAAATTGACGACCTGATAAACATCCTGAACCAGCGGCAAGAGGAACATGCAACATGGGTCAACGAACTCGAATCGTGCGTGAAAGAAAACCGCCCATTCACGCTCCAACGCGACCCCACGCAATGCACTTTCGGTAAGTGGCTAGATTCATTCAACACCGAAAACAGGCTGCTGAAACGGCAGTTGAAAAAAATGAATGCCCCGCACAAGCGCATCCACGACTTAGCTAACGATGTTTTCTCAGAAATAGAAAAAGGCCGTTCCGACAAAGCCTTTGAGTTGATCAACGAAAAACGAACAACTGATTTAAATGAAGTAAATAGACTTTTTGAAGAGTGCCGCCAGACAACAAAAAGCACGCACCGAGAACTGGCCGTCGTGGTGCAGTGCCGCCGCGAGTGGGTGGCTCTGAGCGCAGATTCAGTAGTGGCTATGGAGCGCGTGTCACAAGAGCAGTTCGATCCGCTCCCATCATTTAGCGGCATGGAAGACATTGATTTCGTGGAACGCATCATCAAATTTGGCCCAAACCAGCAGATAGCTTTTGTCATTAGGGTGGATGACCTTCTCCCCAAAATCGAAGAAGACACCGAAATCGAATAACGAAATGAAGAAGAGAAAAGTGGTAAGAGAAAAGGGAAGATGCGTCTTCACTTCGTAATTCGAGATTCCTTGTTCAATATTCGATATTCAATAAAATCTTTTCAGCCGGAAAACGCCGTTCTCCACTGTCAGCGTGACTGCCCCGCAGTGCTGCAAATCCCAAAGCCGCACATCGGCCCGTCGCAAGCGTGATATTTGCTCTACCGAAAGAAGCCTCTGTTTGTAGCCGCCTGTGTTGAGAACCAAATCTTTGGCACCGACACTTTTTAAAAAATCTTCCGAGAGAGAATCCTCTTGCGGGTGCATCCCTTTCACCAGCACGGATGCGCTTATATCGCGTCCGCCAGAGAGAATCCGCTTTTCGACAGATGCTCCAATATCCCCAGCGAACAGCACGGCTTTATCGCCCGCAACTAGGCGAACTACAACAGCTCTATCTTCCGCAAGCGGGCCTGGATTATCTGGAACAGGCCAAAGGACTTCCCAGCGAAAACCCGAATCTTCCGTTGAAAAAGGTGCAAAAACTGGGCGCAGCCGACCGGGCAAAGACTTGTCCAGCCTCCTCAGCGTGAGGGATTTTGTAGGGAGCCCCGTCTTGTAAATTTCCCCGACCTCGTATTCGCCAAGGATCACCGATGTGCCTCCAACATGGTGGACATTCCCCTGCGTCAGCCAGAGCCTATCCACGAAGCCCGCCCCGATCCTTTTCAAAAACGGGACAACCACAAAACGGGCGTGGCTTTTTCCTGCTGCATCCATCAACTCAATTTTGCCGCGCGATTGCACGACGGCGCACTGGCCTGACTCAACACTCAAAAATGTTACCCGTGGCATGTGCCCCCATTCTTTTTCAAATAAATTAGGGACAGGGAGCGAGCCGCCCGGGATATGCCCGAAAACAGAGATGACTTTCAGGAGCAACGATGCCAGAAGCCAGTTGGCATTGTTGCAGAGCACTCCGAGATATTGGACAAGCCCGCCTGCGGCCAACGATAATGCACCCACAAAAACAATCGCGCTGGCGAAAAGAATGACTGGCACATTGACCAAAAGACCAACTGGCGTGACCATGTTGAAATACCATGCTGTCACTGGCGAAGACCCAGCAAACGCCGCCACCGAAGCCGCTGCGCCGCCACAAAAAAAGAGCCTCACCGCTTCCCTCCCAGGATACCATTCAGGCCAAAGTTCTCTGGGCAAAAATGGGTCTGGCGCGGCGATTTTTTTCAGCCGTTCGAAAAGAGGCGGTGTCAAAAGTATGAGAGCCAACACTACAGCGAACGATAGCTGGAAGCCTATATCGAAACACTGGGACGGATCAAACAGCAGTATCAACCACGCGGCACCGGCCATGAGCTGCAACGCCGGTGCCGGGCGATCCATGACCCATGCGACCAAAATAAAAGAGGCCATCACAAAAGCACGGACGGCTGATGATGGTGCTCCTGTGGACAGCGTGTAAACCGCCAAAAAAGGGATGAGCATCCAACCCCATCTCCACCGCAAGCACCCGAAAAGTCGGAGCAGCAAAAGACCCATAGCGGCCAAGATGCCCACATTTTGCCCACTCACAGCAAACAGGTGCATGGTGCCTGTCCCCCGAAAAAGTCTGTTCAGCGCATCCCCGAAATCGCTCCTGTCGCCGTATAGCATCCCAGCCAAAACGCCGCAAATCTCGGTGTCGTCTTCTATCCCGAGAGAAAGTGTCTGTTTCATGTAGCGCCTGAATGAGTGGGCTATCTTCAACCAGCCTTTCGCCGGATCATTGCCAACAACAAAAATCTGTTCACCAACAGTATCGCAGACGCGGTTTATTTGCCGCCGAGCCAAATGCGACCTGAAATCAAACTGCCCCGGGTTCATGGGTGGCGGCACAGCACGCAGCAGCCCGTTCAACCGAACCCTCTCCCCGGCGCGGATACGCTCTGGGCGAACCCGTTTGGCTCTCACCCACACTTTGCCAGAAACACAGGTCGCTGGACGCATGGGGGTTGATGCCACTTCCGCGTCTAGCAAAAAATCCACGCCCGCCGAATCAGTCTCGCCGTC
>JAIFLJ010000152.1 GCA_020049135.1 bacterium
CCATTTTACATAACTCAGGCATTTTAAATTAAGGGATGAGTGTAAAAATATGGGATTGATCCAGCTAGACGCAGTTCAGGCAGGTATGGTTCTGGGCAACGATGTCCGCGACCAAGCAGGGCAAGTCCTTCTAAGACAGGGCGTGCAAATAAATGAAAAACACCTCCGTGTTTTAAGGACTTGGGGTGTTACCCATGTTGAGGTAGCTGGCCTGAGCCAATCAAGCTCTGAAGAGCAGTTCCTCGCCAAATCTAGCCCTGAAATTTTACGACAAGCTGACGATGAAGCTGGCTTGCTTTTTCAAAGGTCTAACCTAGACAACCCAGTAATCCGAGAACTTCTGAAAATCGCTACGACTAGAATAGTGGAACGCCTCATTACGGAAAGCTGCGTCTGACCACATGAAATACAACGACCCCACGCAACTGGTTCAGAGCGTCAGGACGATTTATTCGCTCCCGGCCAACTTCCACCGCATCAACCAAGCCGTTGACGACATCAATAGCTCCATGGACGATATTGCCGAGGCCATCCTGAGCGACCAGTCCTTGGCCACGCGCCTACTCAAACTCGCAAACAGTTCGTTTTACGGTTTCCCCTCTAAAATTGACACCATTAGCCATGCCGTCCAGATGATTGGTGCTCGCCAGCTACGCGACCTGATTTACGCCACTTCCATCATTGGCGTTTTTGAAAAAATCCCCGCCAACCTCGTGGACATGCAATCATTCTGGAAACACAGCATCGCCTGCGGAGTCATAGCACGCCTCTTGGCCGCACGCCGCCGCGAACCCAACACCGAGAGTTTTTTCCTGATGGGGCTTGTCCACGATATCGGGCGTCTGGTTCTTTTCCAGCAAATGCCAGATGAAGCTGCCACCATCATGCTCCAAGTATCAGAGGAGCATGTTCTGGTTTACGAAAAAGAAAAACAGATTCTCGGCTTCGACCATTCGGATGTCGGAGAGGCACTAATGAATGTTTGGAAACTCCCACCACGCATGGCCGAGAGCGTCCGGCTTCATCACCGTTTTCATACGAACGGACGATTCCCCACCGAGTCGGCGATTGTCCATGTAACAGATGTGATCGTCCACGCGCTCAACATCGGCAGTAGCGGCGAAAAACTTGTTCCTCCCATGCATAAAGATGCTTGGGGACGCTTAGATATACCTGTGGAACACATCAGCGTCTTGTGCAAAGAGGCGGAACGCCAATATACGGAGATGGCTCAACTTCTCCTCCCGAAAAAATGAGCACCTCGGATCAAGACGCTCAAACAACATCACCCGCCAACGAGACTCAAATAGAATGGCGGGACATCAAAATCCATCAGCATTTTGATTTTCTCGACATCCTTTCCTCGCTCGGCGGAAGCTTGGGCGGAACAGACTCCGATAAGGAAAAAATATTCGAAGCCGTTCGCGTCCATGTCGCACAACTCATTTCTTTCGACACCATGGGGTTCCTCATGGTTGACCCAGAAATGTTCGACTTCGTCTTAACTTCGGTCTTCCCCGCAGAATCGTCTGCATGGGTGCAAAGCGCGGTTGACGAATCCATCCAAAAGGGCTCTTTCGCATGGGCACTCCAGCAAAGCCACGCGGTCGTCATCCACCAAAACAACCCTTCTCAAACCGTGGTGCTCCACCCGCTGGTCACGCGCAAACGCGCACTAGGCATGTTCGTAGGCATCGCCCGCGACCAGCGCGTGCGCAATACCGACACAGCTTTGCGTCTGCTCTCTATCATCCTGCTCCAAGGTGCCTACGCACTAGATAACTCGGACTTGCGCAACAAAATATACGAACAGAACCAAGCTCTGGAAAAATCTATCGAGGAAAAAACTCGCAGTCTCCAGACGGCACTCTCTTCTGCCGAAAGCATGCGCACGGCACAGACAGAATTTTTGACAGAAACCAAGGACGCCCTCCGCGCTATCACGGTGGAGATGAAAACAACGCTTTCACCTCTCTCCGACGAAGACAAGGCATCATGGAATATCGAGCCGCTCCAAAAACAGGTGCAACAGCTCGAAATCCTGGCCGCACGGCTGATCCTCAGAATAAAAAAACAAAACTAACCATGAAAAATCCATCCCAGTTCAACCTTAAAAACTACCTCTCCAAAAACCAGAAAGCCGTGGACGCAGCACTGGGCAGTCTCCTGCCAAAACCAGCCGTAAAACCACCAACGATACACAAAGCTATGCGCTACAGTATTTTTGCCGGTGGCAAACGCCTGCGCCCTATTCTAGCACTCGCAGCAGCCGAAGCCTGCGGCGGAGCAGCGGCAAACGCCATCCCGTTGGCTTGCGCCGTGGAGTGCGTCCACACCTACTCACTGATACACGATGACCTCCCCTGCATGGACAACGACGACTTCCGCAGGGGCAAACCGACCTCGCACAAAGTTTATGGGGAAGGAATAGCAGTCTTGGCTGGAGACGCCCTCCTCACCATCGCCTTTGAAATGGCAGCCAAAGCACGCCCAACATCCCGCTACCCCACCGCCATTATTATACACGAACTCGCCGATGCATCCGGCAGCCTCCAGCTCATCGCTGGCCAAGTTATGGATTTGGAAAACGAAGGCAAAAAAATATCAGCCTCCGTGCTGCGCAGCATCCACGAAAGAAAAACCGCCGCGCTTATTCGCTCGTCTCTGCGCCTAGGTGCCATGTCTGCCAATGCCACACCAACCCAGCTTGCTGGCCTCTCGGATTTCGGCTTTGCCCTCGGCCTTGCGTTCCAGATCGTGGACGACATCCTAGATATCACGCAAACCAGCGAACAACTCGGCAAAAGCGCGGGCAAAGATGTCAAAGCCCAAAAAGCTACCTACCCCGCCCTCCTCGGCTTGAAAGGCGCAGAAAAAGAGGCCGACAAATGGACTCTGAAAGCCCGTGCAGCACTCAAGCCCTTCGGAGCAAAGGCGGAAGCTCTCAGTGCAATAGCCGACTACCTGCTAACGCGCAAAAGCTGAGACACAAAACAGCCCGCCCGACTATGTCCGACACGACCGCACTAGACAGCGGCCAGCTAGACTCCTTCCCTGCCCTATCGGCACTGGGGTTTGTGGGGCATCTCGTGACGACGCGCCTCTGCACGCCGCAACCGACTCGCCACATCAACGAGCCACGGCTGTTGCGTGCCCTACCCCTCGGCTCCCCCACATGGAAATACGCCACCCAAGTCCACGGCACTAAAACCGTTTGCGTGACGGTTTCCTCGCCTGATTGCCAGCCAGACACAGACGCTCTTTGCACACGCGAAAAGGGTGTAGCACTCGCCATATCTGTCGCGGATTGCTGCCCTGTTTTCATCGTGGACACAGCCACCCCAGCCATCGGTTTGGCTCATTCAGGAAAAAAAGGCACAGAACTCAACATACTCTCAGAGCTAGTTTCCACCATGAAGCGGGAGTTCGGTTCGCACGAAAAAAACCTCCTCGTCCAACTCGGTCCATGCATCCGCCCACCGCATTACCCGATTGATTTTGCCGCCGAAATATGTGCGCAGGCAGCGGCACTAGACATACCACGCATCCACGACTGCGGCTACAACACGGCTTCCAACCTCATCCGATATTACTCCTACCGCGCAGAAAAAGGTCAAACGGGTCGGATGCTCGCAGCACTCGTTCTAAAATGAACACGGCCTCTAGGCGCGTAGTTGTCACAGGGCTCGGAGCACTCACGCCACTGGGTCTCTCCGCCGACTCGTTCTGGCAAGCCATCAAGTCAAATACAAGTGCCGTGGCTCCTATCACGACATTCGATGCAACGCAATTTCGCGCCAAACACGCCGCTGAAATACGCGGGTTCACCCCATCCGAATGGCTACCCACCCACCGCCTCAAAAGGATGGATCGCTTCATCCAGTTTGCCGTCATATCCTCCATGCAAGCCATGCGCGACTCCGGGCTCCCGTCTGCCCCGAAACCTTTGCGCGACAGGATTGGCATCTTCTGCGGCTCCGCTCTCTGCGGTTTTTCCCAAGCCGAAGCGAAACACAAGGTTTTCCTCGAAAAAGGCGCAGCGGCTATTCCGCCATCACTCGCCATGCAGATTTTTGGCGGTTCGGCGCACAGCCAAATCGCCATTGAACTCGGCATCACAGGATTCTCCACCACCAACACCAACGGATGCGCAGCCAGTGCCGTAGCCATCGGCGAAGCGTGGCGAGCAATCCGCGAAGGTCTCTGCGATGCAGCGATAGCGGTCGGAGCCGAAGCACCACTCCAGCCGCTCACATTCGGAGCGTTCGACGCTATAAACACGATGGCTCACGAAACTTATAGGTGCTTCGACAAAAGGCGTTCCGGCTTCGTGATGGGCGAAGGTGCTGCAGCACTCGTTTGCGAATCTCTCGATCACGCCACAGCAAGAGGTGCTCACATTTACGCGGAGATATTGGGCTACGCACTCAACAACGACGCCTACCACATGAGTTCACCGCGCCCAGACCTCAGCACAATCTCTGCCTGCATGGACATAGCACTCGCATCCGCAGGCGTCTCGGCGAAGTCAGTAGATTACATCCACACGCACGGGAGCGGCACTGTGCTAAACGACGCCACAGAAACGGCTGCTATCAAAACGGTTTTTGGGCAACGAGCCTACGCCATCCCAATCAGCTCCACAAAACCAGCCCACGGCCACTCACTCGGTGCCGCCGGAGCCATGGAAACGATCCTTTGCTGCAAAGCGATTCAAGAACAGTGGCTCCCCCCCACGCTAAACTGGGGCGAGCCCGATACAGCGTGCGACTTGGACTGCATCCCAAACCATGGACGCAACGCTCCAGCCAAAGTTGTTCTAAAAAACTCTTTCGGTTTTGGCGGCATCAACTCCTGCCTCGTCATCGGAAAACTCTGAATTTTTCCTGCCACATCCCGCTCGTGCCATATTCGTTCAACCCAAATTTTGCATTAGGAAATGCAAAATTTGTTTTGGCGAATGCCAAAACCGATCATATTCGCCCTCTTTCTTGCCCCTTGTCGCTTGCCACTTCTTCCCTTGGCATTGGCTTCGCCAGATTAAGCATAAAGAAGTTTGACGAATACTTCCTTTTTCATATTCTTTACAAGGTCTTTATGAATGTGAAACAAATCCCTGAGCCGCCACTACCACCAAAAGAAAAACAGTTCTACTACGCATCGCAAAAAACATCTCGAACTGAAGGTCCTGTCGCACTGGATGCTCTACGCCAACTCGCTGCCACGGGCGTAATCTCGCACAAGACACCTGTGATTGAAGAGGGTGCCCAGCAATGGTCTAGCTGGGGCGATATGTTGCACAGCGAATCTGTGGCGAAAACGGCGGCGGCAACGGTTGAAAAAGTCAAGTCGTTGCAGGCGCAAAGTGCCACATACTCATGGGGCGATTTTATGGTTGGTGTGCTGCTTGTCATCACATGTTTTTTACTCATCCCTTGGCAACTCATTAAAAAATCCGCCGATGACCTCTGCGAGTGGGGGCGAACAAACTCTCTGCCGACATCCCTTTCTGACATCCCCACGCTTACCGCATTGTGTATTGTGCCGCGCCCAATAGCTCATTTTATTTGGACGCTTGCGTGCCCGACCACCGCAATCCACTCCGCTTTTTCCTGCAATTATGAACCCACAACCAAACTGGGCATCGTCACGATGGGTATTTTGATGGGATATTTCGGAAACATAATCGTCGGGCTCGCGTTCGATTGCGCCATAGTATCGGTAAGCATCGCCAACAATCTCAAACAGATAACCCAAAACCTCAAGAAACAATGAGCACTTCGCATTGGACACCACCGCCAACTCCCACGCCTCCTACACCGTCAACATCGTGGGCACCGCCACCACCGCCATCTAGTCCTCCGTCTTCTGCCGCCCCGACAAAAAAACTCTTGATTTTTGCGGGCGTCGGCCTCGGTGCGCTGGCTATTGTTTCTGTCCTATTCCTTATTTTTGTCAGTTTGGGTGGCACGAGTGGCTCAACGCAAAACGACGAGGTTAAAAGCGCCCAAAAAACCGATGCGGACTTCCTAACTTGGCGTGATAAAAAGCAGAAGTTTGTTGCCAAAGGTGCTGTCAATATTGACGAGGCCATAGCAGGCAAAAAGTACGGGTGGTGGGACAAACAGTTTGTCCTGCCAAACGAGTCAGCAGCCAAGGCAGCCGTCAAGCGGCGGTTGCGTCCAGACATCCAACTCATTTCGCTCACGCCTGTCAGCCACGAGGTCACAGGCCAAGAAATGTCAGTGACATACCAGCTAGAAGTTCGCCCCAAATCCAGCCTGTACACCGTCCCGATCCGACCCATGGAAATCAACGACCCGTCACTGGGCGAATACCGCAAACTTACGCAATATCTGATGCCATCCGACGACTTGCCACCCGGCTACGCATACCTACCAGAAGCCAAACGCCTAATTGCGGAGGGTGGAAAAATACAACGGCTTGAGTGGGTCGTGCGCACTGCGGTGAAAGAAGAGAACACATGGAAAATTCTGGATGCCGAACCCATCCTTCTACAAAGCGACCCGGAATTGGAAGGACGCCTGCTGAAAATACACGGAGCGTCGGAGCCCGACCTGATAAGAGCCGACTGGCAAATAGCCAACATGGATATACGGCGGCAAACCGAGTTTGACCGTTTCAATAATCGCATACTTCAAATCAAAGATCAGGTCGCAAACATGGCGGAAAAAAGGAAACTGGAACTCCCAGAAATTCAACCTGAATCTGACATCAAAGAGCTTGTCTCATCATACCGCAAAGACCGTTCCGCTGCCCTGCCGAGTAAAGCTAAAATGGACAGCTCTAAATTCGGCGGTTCAGGTTCTGGCGAACCTACCAAAACAGCCGTTAGGATCGGCGGCACAGCCGGAACTGGAGCTGCCATCGGCGCACTAGCAGGAGGCGGAGAAGCCGCTGGTATCGGTGCGCTGGCAGGCGTTCTCGGCGGACTGCTTTACGATGCCGTATCAAAGGGCAACGACAAAAAGAAATTCGAGGCGCAGAAAAAAGCTGATTACAACCGCCAAGCGTCCGCTCACAGCTACGCCGTCAAAGCCATGGAAAGCGATGTTCGTTCGTATGAATCCAAATTGAGAGCCGAACACCAAAAACAAAAAGCCCATAGAGAATCCTTACTGCGCCTCATCGAAAAAGAGTGTAAAGAGCTTGAAACAAAGCTTATTGCTGAATACGAAAAAGAACTCAAGGACGCAGCCCAGCAACGCCGCCAAGCCTTGGGCTACACAACACTGTAATCGCAGCCGACTGCCGGACAATCACGCTGTAAAATCGTGCAGGCGACTTTTGTCAGCGAGTTTTCCGTTTTTAAAAACAACGCCTTCAGAAGCCAACAACAGCAGTTTTTCCTGAATCGCAGCACCACTTATTTTTCCGAAAAAACCGCCAGTTGAAAGGTCGTGCCTTATGACGCGGTGGCACGGCACTTCTGGCGCAAACGGGTTGTGGCGCAACGCCTGACCCACAGCCCTTGGAGAACCGCAACCGACACTTTTGGCCAGGCGGGCGTATGTTGTCACACGCCCTCTCGGCACGGCCATGAGCGCGGCATAAACACGCTCCTGAAAAACTGTGACTTTTTTTTCCAGCATCAAATAATACCTTTGGTGCTCGGAACACCGCGCACCCGCGCATCGCGTTGGCACGCCATATCTAGTGCTTTAGCCAAGCCTTTGAAAACACCTTCAGCAATATGATGAGGCTCGCGCCCGTAGAGCAACTCAATGTGCAGGTTCATAGTGGCGTTGACCGAGAAACCGCGCATGAACTCTTCGACTAGCTGTATCGAGAAATCGCCAGCCTTCATTTTCCGCGTTTTCACACGGTACTCCAAGAAAGGTCGCCCGCTTATGTCCAAGGCCACGCGCACGAGCGTTTCGTCCATGGGTGCATAGGCGTGGCCATAGCGACGAATCCCCTTTTTATCGCCCAGCGACTGCGTCAGTGCTTGCCCCAAAGCTATCCCCACATCTTCAACGGTGTGATGGAAATCAACTTCGATGTCGCCCTTGCAAACCAAGTCCAAATCCCAGAGAGCGTGTTTGGCGAGGAGCGTCAGCATGTGATCAAAAAACGGCACTCTAGTTTCAATCCTAGAAGTTCCACCGCCATCCAAAACTAGGTTTAGTCGAATATCGGTCTCCGCTGTTTTGCGGTCAATTTTTGCCGAGCGAATAGATGCCTGCTTTTTCATGCACAGCTTTTAACACACATTTTGTAAAAGACACTTTTTTTCACCCGATCAATCCTTGCGGTTCATATTTAGGATGCTGATAAAAAAGCTTCCCAAAACGGTCTGGTAACCAAGCGCAACCAGCGCGAAGCCTGGAACGACAATGCGCATGGTGTGCGCGTAGTCCAAGTTACCAAAATCTACCGTGTGCCACGCCCACAATGCCTTGAACAGCAACACCACTCCCATGCCAAGAGAAATGAAGCCCAGAATCAGCCCCCTTTCCAATGATGCGCCGACAAACCATTTTTCAACGAATTGGTTAGCGGGAGCAATTCCCTCTCTAGCAGCGAAAATCCTCGTGAATACAGCAAACAAAACAGAGAGGTGTCCAAGCAACAGTGCTAGGCTAGAAAAAATGAGCGTGTGGGCATCGAAAGCAACATGTCCGATCTTGATGCCTGGCATGGCAAGCGCGTAACCAGTAAACCCAAACAGCCCGAGCAAAATGCCAGGAATCAAATAAAGCCAGCGTGGGCTGAAAAGGAGAAAAATGCGGAGCGTCCGCCAGCCGTCTCGAAAAGTTTTTAGGTGCGGCGGGTGCGAGCGGCGTCCGTCGGGATGCAGGGTTATAGGAATCTCCGTGATTTTCTCACCGTAAAGCGTAGCCTTGATTATCATTTCCGTGGCAAACTCCATGCCCGCGCAGTGCAGGTGCAACCTACCGTAGCATTCCTTGGTAAAACCACGCATCCCGCAATAAATATCGTGTATGGGAACGCGGAACATGAGTCGCGCCAGCCATGTGAGCACCGGATTCCCCAACCAACGGTGAAGAAACGGCATCGCCCCCGGCAACACCCGTCCACCACCATCTGCAAGGCGGCAACCTTGAACCAGATCAAAACCTTCGCGCAGCTTACCAACAAAACGGGAGACCTCGGAAAAATCGTAGCTGTCATCGGCGTCCCCCATGATGACGAAACGGCCACGAGCTACGGCTATCCCGCCCATCAGGGCATGTCCATACCCGCGCAACGGGATAGGCACCACCCGCGCGCCTTGAGAAATAGCAATATCAACTGAGCCGTCGTCACTGCCGTTGTCTGCCACGATAATTTCTGCGGCTATCCCGCTGGAGCGGATCGCTGCCCACGCCTTGCTTATGCACACCCCAAGTGTGTCGGCTTCGTTCAAGCATGGGATAACTACGCTCAATTCAATTTCTTCAGTGGTTTTCATGCGGCTTATTTTTCAATGAATGTTTGCCCACTAGGTGGCGGTATGGCAAGCCGAGTTTAGAGGCGAGAGCGCGGTCTGCGTCCGCCCCTTGACTGTGAAGGAAAATGGGGCGGCTCTTTAAAAACGGGTCATTCCGCGTGTAATCTTGGTAGTACCATCCAGTGTCCACAGCCACAAAAACAATCCCATCGAACCCTGTGAACTCCTTCATCGGAGCCAGTCTTTCCTCTACAAAACTGCGCACCTCCCAGCAGCGAAACGGGAGCATAAACAGGACTGAAATAGCACCGATCCAGACTATCTCAGAAAGCATCCGGCCTATGTCTCCCACACCGCTTTTCACCAGATGCCTCATGGCAGAAACGCCGAGCACTGGCAGCGCAAACCAAGCCGAATGGATATAGCGGTAGCCCCATCCGTGGCCAGGTGTGAAAGCGGCAAAAATATAAATGCCGAATGTGAGTGCGAACGAAGCCGCCCAAAGCATATCTTCCCTTTCCATCTCTTTTTTAAAAACGGCTCTCAGGGCGAGCGGAAACATGGCCGGATGCGACCAAAGCACTATTTGCGAAAACGGCAGCAGCATGAAAA
>JAIFLJ010000161.1 GCA_020049135.1 bacterium
AGTGAAATCATCCAAGACAGCCTGTCGAGAATGAAAAACCGCTGGTTTCGGAGAGAAAAGGGCGATCCACTGATTCTTATGGAAGGATTTGAGACCCCAATACGGCATTGCTTGCGATGCCGTTTTCAGCCATCATCATGGCATGGCAAAAATTCTGGTTCCGCTGTGCGATGGATTCGAGGAGATCGAAGGAATTACCGTCATTGATGTGCTCCGCCGTGCGGGGTGCGAAGTGGTTGTGGCGGGCGTTACAGACGGGCCGCTCTCAGCTACCAGAAAAACACGCCACCTCACTGACACGCTACTCACCGATGCTGTGCTCAATGCCGCATACGACGCAATAGTGCTCCCTGGCGGTCGCCCTGGAGCAGACACGCTGGCAGCGCACCAAGGTCTGCGGGCAAGAATGCAAAAACAGCACGCGGACGGGCTTTGGCTTGCCGCCATCTGCGCCGCCCCTCTCGCGCTCGATAAAGCGGGGCTACTCGGCGGGAAGCGTTTTACATGTCATCCAGCGGCGGCCCAAGAATTCGTTACGGGGCCTCCCCTTTCTGGCCGCGTAGTGGTAGATGGGAAAATAGTAACAGGACAAGCCGCAGGTTCGGCCATGGAATTTTCGCTCAAGCTTGTGGAACTACTCTGCGGCTCAGAAAAGAAAAACGAAGTCGAAAAAGGCTTGTTATTCTAAGATAGTTTATGAGTGAGATCACAAAAGATTTAATATCAGGTAAAGTCGGAAATAAGCCACTTTCGGCTTGCCGAAGTATAACGGAGCCGGAAATTCAATAAGTCATCTTCCTGAACCGCTTGTATATGGGAAAATGCCAAACAATACGATAGAGCTAACGACTGTTCCGCTACGCTCCATAGCATAGCTCATCTTTGACAATGACCTGAAAGCTCTCTATCCACTTTCCCGTGAAAAAAGAACTCGCACACGAAAAATCACTGGCTTCAAAACGCTTCACAGTAGCCCACACCGAGTGTTCGCGCGGATGGGGAGGACAAGAAATACGCGTTTTTTCAGAGATGCAAGCCATGCGCAAACGGGGGCATCGCCTCCTCCTGTGCGCCCCTTCCAACGCCAAGATTTTTCGCGAAGCGCAAGGAAACGGATTTGAAACTATTTCTTTTTCGGACTCCAAACCACGCTACCCGCTCTCGCTCGTTAGACTTGCCATTTTTTTCAAACGAAATGGCGTGGATGTGGTCAATACGCACAGCTCCCGTGACGGGTGGCTCTGCGGGGCAGCGGCCAAACTTGCCGGTGTGCCGGCGCTCATCCGTTCAAGGCATATCGAAGTGGACTACCCGAACCGACTCACGAGCAGAGCCGCATTTTACCACATGCCGGACAAAGTTTTAACAACCAGTGAAAAAATCAGGGAGCGTCTTTGCCGTGAACTTTCCATCCCAGAAAGCCATGTCCTCTCGCTGCCTACCGGCATAGACACAGCCCGTTTCAACCCTAGCGTTACATGCACATTGCGCGAAGAGATTGGCATCCCGTGCGACAAACCGCTGATCGGCATGATTTCTGTCATAAGAAGCTGGAAGGGGCACAGGCATTTTTTGGACGCCGCAAAGTTGCTGCTGCAATCTGGCAGGCAAGCCGCATTCGTCATTGCTGGAGACGGTCCAGGGCGGGAAGAGCTGCGCGAAAACATTCGCCTGGCAGGGCTGGAAAATGATCTTTTTTATCTCGGCCACAGGGACGATGTCCCCGAAATACTGGCTTCATTGAACGCCCTTGTTTTGCCTTCGATAGCACACGAGGGCGTGCCGCAAATAATACTCCAAGCTCAGGCTATCGGCATCCCTGTGGTGGGTAGCACTGTGGGCGGAATACCAGAAGTCGTCAGCGATGGCGAGACTGGGCTGCTCGTGCCCCCCGGCGACCCCGCCGCCATAGCGTCGGCCATAGGGCGACTGCTGAACAGTCAGGAGTTGTCCGAACGGGTGACAAAAAATGCACTGAAAAAAATCATGGAGTCGCACACCGTTGGCGGGATGTGTGCGCGGCTCGAAGGGCTTTACGCCGATTTGTTGGCGTCATCCTGCCAGATGTCGCGCAGGAAATAGGCCGCCATTTTAGGTTGCCGGTCACGCGTAAAAACGCCTTTGCGATTGCCCAATGCACGCATGTGGTTCTGACCCGTGCGAAAATCCGAAAAAGCCCAGATGTGTTCGCCAATTATGAATCCCGTAGAACGAATCACTGAAATTATTTCCTTGAGCAAATCGCGCTGGTAATCCTCTGTCCAGAGTTCGCTAGGGAGCATGTGAAAACCTTGGACGCAGTCCGCCCCGAACTCAGTCATCATCATAGGCCGCCCGCCCGCCCGCTCTCTGACAAGGTTCAAGAAACCTTTGAACCAGTTCATGTTTTGGGTGAACGGCGCGCCGCCTCCATACCAGCCAGGGTATGCGTTGACGCCGATTATATCCACCAAGTCTAGGCAGGTATCTCGGTCGCCGAAACATGTCACGAGCATCAGTGGCCGGCTCGTGTCCACAGCGCGGCTGGCCGCCACTACTTTTTCAAAGTAGGGTCGCGCTTTTTCTTGAAAAGAGAGCGGTTCATTGGCTATGCACCAGACCACGACGCTGGGGTGGTTGTAATCGCGCAGCATGAACTCGCGCATGACGGCGCAGTGTGTGGCGAGAGTTTTTTCCGTGGCCTGATCCGGCACGAGGCTGACGCACGGGGATTCGCTTATGACTAGGAACCCCATCTCATCGGCTAAATCCAGCACCTCCTCGGCGTAAGGGTAGTGCGAGGTGCGGAATGAATTGGCTCCCACCCATTTCATCAGCTCGAAATCGCGGATATTGACCGCATCGTTCAACCCTTTGCCTATGAGAAAAAAATCTTCGTGTTTCCCGAAACCCTTAAAATAGACGGGGCTGCCATTAAGTAAAAATTTTTCACCATCAATACGAACCGTCCTGACGCCGAACCGTTGCCTGTAAACATCGGCCACAGCACCGCCGCTGACAAGCTCAATGCGGGCGTGATAAAGCTCCGGCTTGCCTATGTCCCAAATGCGTGCGGACTTGACGCGGATAGTTACACTGGCCGAGCCACCTTCCAGCAGTGCTTCGGCTGACTCGCCCGATTCTTCGATAACAACCTTCACCCGTTCGCCCGTTGCCACAGCCCCGCCTGCCTGTATGCGGAAAACCACATCGGCGTCGCCGCTGGTGTTGACAGATGTATCCACCAAGATGCTTTCCATATACCTTTCTCCAGTGGTGTAAATGACCACTGGCCTATGGATGCCGCCGTAAGGGTAAAAATCAAAGTTGCCCGGCGGGTGGTTGCCTACGAATTGCCCAGTGGTGGCGTTGACGATGATTTCGCCCTGCGGCACAGAATCGGGCGTGAGCCTTGTGTTTATGCGGAGAACGAAACGGTTCAGGCCCGCGACAACTTTTTCGGTTATATCAAACTCGAACGGGGTATAGCCTGTCTCGTGCGAACCGAGAAAAACGCCGTTCAACCACACCTCTGCACTGTATGCGGCACTGCCCACGCGCAAAACTACGCGCCTGCCAGAGACGCGCCAAAAATCTGGCACTTCAAATTCTCGTCCGTACCAGACATGCCCCCAGTGGTTCCTTTCGCTATAGGAAGTGTAGAGGTCGTTAAAGCTGGACGGCACGGCCACTTTTTTTTCAGGGGCAAAACCGTTCTCCCAACCTTTTGCTGCGTCAGCATCCCATTCGAAACGGAGGTTCCACACACCATCCAGCGAACTGGTGGAGCGACAAGAGTTTTGCTGCGGGTAAAGCATCGCTTTCTTCTCCTACTTATTTAATCAAACAGTCTGCAATGCCTCTTTCCGCTTCTCGCTGTCGGAAATCTGGCGGCGCAGCCAATCATCGCGCCCGCCTGTCCACCAGAGGACTATGGGGCAGGCGATATAAATGGACGAATAAGTTCCCGCCACGATCCCTATCAGCAGCGCAAAAGCGAAATCGTGTATGACCGCCCCGCCAAACAGATAGAGCGCGATGACGCTCAACAGCGTGGTCAGCGAAGTCAGTATCGTGCGACTGAGCGTAAGGTTTAGCGACCTGTTCATCAAATCCTTCAGCGACTCCCTGCCAGACGGGTTGCGCAAACATTCACGCAAACGATCAAAGACGACGATCGTGTCGTTGATGGAGTAGCCCGCAATGGTGAGGATGGCACCGACTACCGTGAGCGAAATCTCGTGTCCGAGGAGCGCAAAGACACCCACAGTGATAAGGACATCGTGCAGCAGTGCTATTATCGCTCCGATGGCGAACGAAAACTCGAAGCGCCATGTCACATAGACTAGGATGCCCAACATGCCGAGCACCAGTGCTAAGAACGACTGCCCTTTCAGCTCATCGCCTACCACCGCCCCGACCTTGTCGAGCGATATTTTTTCAAAACCAGATCCCGGAAATTTCTGTTTCAATACATCCAGTGCCTTTTCCCCCTCACCGAAGCGTGTGCGCACAAAGACCGACTCTTTTTGTGCGCCGGAGCCTTTTTGCATCTGGAGTGTAAAATCCGAGAAGCCCGCCCCATCAAGGGCATTGCGCATGGATGCCACATCTTCTTTTTTCTCGAAGGTGACGGTCAACGCTTCGCCGCCCGTGAAATCTACGCCGAGAATCTGGTTTCTCTTCACATAAAATGCCGACATGCCAGCCACGATGAGCACGCCAGATATGGCTATGGCCGCAAAACGCAATTTGAGAAAGTCAAAATTCGTGTTTTTAACAAACTGGCACATCGTGATTTTTTGAAACCCGATCGTCGCATCCTTCCACTCAATCAGGTTGCGCGTGACAATGAGTGCCCCGAACAGCGTGCCCAATATTCCGAGTGTCAGCGTGATGGCGAAACCCTGCACAGGCCCTGAGCCCTGCCAGAAAAGGATCAGCGAAGTGATGATCGTAGTCACATTGGCATCCAGAATCGAGCTAAACGCTTTATCGAATCCGCCCTGTATGGATGCAGTTATGGATTTACCAGAAGCCATCTCTTCGCGGATGCGCTCGTAGATGAGCACATTGGCGTCCACCGCCATGCCGATCGTCAAAATTATACCAGCTATACCTGGCAGCGTCAGCGTGAAGTGGAACTGCGCAAGCAATCCGAAAAGGATCGTCAGGTTGACCAGTAGTGCAGCCACCGCGATCAAGCCTATGAAGCGATAGTAAAAAACCGTGAACAGCACTACAGCCACGGAACCGATCGCCCCCGCCACCAGCCCGCTCCGTATCGAGTCACTGCCGAGGCTAGGATCCACGCCACGCTCCTCCATGATTTTGACGGGCGTATCAAGCGGGTTTTCCAAAACACTCGCCAAGTCCACAGCCTCTTGAGGCGTAAAGTTGCCAGTAATTTCCGCGCTCCCACCGTAGATTGGCTGACGAATGTTCGGGGCACTCTTGACTTCGCCATCCAGCACAATGGCTAGGCGATGCCCAACATTGGCCTCTGTCAATTTTCCAAAAACCTCTTTGCCGTCTGGCTTGAACTCCAGCGAGACACCTGATTCCCCCGTGGGTCCGATGAAGTGAAATGCGCGAGCCACCATTTTACCGCTCATCTCCACGCGGCGTTTGATGAGGACACTCTCATTAACCTGTTTGCCTCTGCGTTGCTCCGTAATTTGCTTCAGCTCGTAGCCGATGGGCACGGCAGCACCCCTAGCGATCTTGTCCAGCTCCGCCGCATTGTCGGGGTGAACCATGCGAAACTCCAGCTTGGCCACCTTCTCCAGTTGCATGCGGGCACTGGTCTTATCCTTTTCGGACAGGCCAGGTATTTGAACGATCACACGGTTATCACCTGTGGGCTGTATGATAGGTTCAGCCACACCAAACCTATCCACACGCTTGCGTATGACTTCCACCGCCTGCTGCAAGGCGTAGGGCGTGGGGCTACCTTGCAACTCTATCAAAAACGATGTCCCACCCTTCAAATCCAGCCCCAGTCTGATCGTCTGTTTGGGCGGGTAGATGGACAGGGCACAAACCGCAGACAACAACAGCCATAGGGCGAGGCCAACACGGAGCCGCGTCTTCACACCCTCAGCCGTCAGATACCACAAAATTAATACCAGCGTTAAAATCGCCCCGCCAAAAATAAGTCCCGTTGTCATTCGTTGCTCCGCTTTTGTTTATCGCCCTATTCTGTTTTACTGGTTGGAAGAGGTTTTGCCGTCTGGCTTTTTAACCGTCTGAATGGCCGAGCGCAGGACTTCGATCCTTACATTGTCGGCCACTTTTATCACCACCGTTTTTTCTTTGCGGTTTGTCACCACGCCAAGAATTCCACCTGTCGTGACCACCTCATCGCCTGTCTCAAGGCTATCAAGCACCTTTTCGTGTTCCTTGGCCTTGACTTGCTGTGGGCGTATCAGCAAGAAATAAAAAACCACCATCATCAGGATCATAGGGACGAAACTCGTCCATCCTGGCGCGGTAGATTGTGTGCCTGAAGGCACGGAAGGCGCCATCAAAAGTGTGTTGTTAATTCCTGCTGTCAACCATGCTATCATATTCATTACTACTCCGTTTCTTGCACTTGTTTATTCGGGGTTTTAAACCGCGCTGTAAACGAGCGGCGAAACCCACTGAAAGCATTTTCACGGATGGCCGCCCTGATGCCACGCATCAGCTCCGCATAAAAATGCAGGTTATGCAGCGTCACAAGGCGCAACCCGAGAATCTCCTTTGCCTTCAGAAGATGCCGAATGTAAGCGCGACAAAAATTTTGACAAGCATAACACGCGCACCCCTTTTCCACAGGTTCGAAGTCTGCTGTGTAGCATGCGTTCTCCAGATTCAGCAGCCCGTCTGCCGTAAAAGCCGTCCCGTTGCGAGCCAGACGAGTGGGCAGGACACAATCAAACATGTCAACTCCGCGCGCCACCATTTCCACAACCTGATGCGGCATCCCTAAACCCATTGCGTACCTTGGTTTGTCATGGGGCAGGTGTGGCTCGGACGCCTCTACAGCCAGAAACATCTCTTCCTCGGGCTCGCCAACACTCACGCCGCCAATAGCGTAGCCGTCAAATCCCATTTCCACTAAACCCGCTGCACACGCCTGACGCAGCTCGGCGTAACCACCGCCCTGCACAATCGCAAAACGGAGCTGCCCCAAGCCCGTCACCGTTTGAGTCTCATGGTTTTTTGAAACACTGGCCCAAAGCAGTGTGCGTCTGACAGCCTCAGCCACGGTCTTTTTATCTGCAGGCCACGGCGGACACTCATCGAAAAGCATCGCTATATCGCTCCCAAGCGCAGCCTGTATATCCAGAGCCTCGCGGGGGCCTAAAAATACAGATGCCCCGTCCACATGGTTTTGGAAAAATGCGCCTTCGTCCGTCAGCTTGCGGAGCTGTGCGAGGCTGAAAACTTGGAACCCGCCGCTGTCCGTCAAAATCGCCTTGTTCCACCCGGCAAAACGGTGCAACCCACCGGCTTTCTTGATAATCTCTGTGCCAGGTCTCACGAACAAATGATATGTGTTCGCCAAAATTATTTGCGTCCCCATCCCATCAAGTTCAAGAGGGGAAACGGCCTTCACGCTCCCCTGCGTTCCCACGGGCATGAACACTGGCGTCTCCACCATCCCGTGCGCCGTGGACAGCCGCCCGAGTCGAGATTTGCCTTCAGAATGAACTAGTTCAAACACGCCACTAACAAACCACATGTTGGAAGATTGAAGAAGAGAAAAAGTGCAAAAAAAGAATTCTTGTTTGCTACAGGATATTTTTTCGAGCAAAAATAAAGCTAATTATGAAACCATTGTCGCTGCATCCACTATTCGGAAACCACGCCATCATCCAACGCGGCCAGCCTATCCGGGTAAAAGGCTGGGCTGAACCGGGAGAAAGCGTCACCGTTTTGTTGGCTGGAAAAAAAGCTGTCTGCACGACAGACCAATCTGGACGGTGGTCGGCGGAACTCCCGCCGCAAGACGGCGCGGGCGAATTCAATCTGGTGGCCGACGGGAGCGGCGGGCGCAGCGCGGTTTCGAGCCACATCCGTTTCGGCGAAGTCTGGCTCTGCTCTGGGCAATCCAACATGCAATTGCCCGTCTCGCAGTCCCGCGATGCCGCAGAAGAGATCAAAAACGCAAACCTCCCGATGATCTCCCTTTTCAATGTCCCACAAACGGACGCCGCAGACGAACAGGAGAGCGTGAAGGCATCATGGGTCATCTGCTCCCCAGAAAGCGTCTTTCCTTTCTCGGCTGTCGCGTTCTTTTTCGCCCGCGAAATACAGCCGCGCCTAGGTGTGCCCGTGGGCCTGATTAACGCCTCGTGGGGCGGCACCGTGGCCGAGGCGTGGATGCCCAAAGAATCGTTCTGCGGCGATGCCGAAATGGAAAATCTCTTCGCAGCAATATCGGGCGAGTGCGCCCCAGAAAAACTCGCTTCATTAGAAAAAGATTTCCAATCGGCACAGGCAGCATGGATGAAAAAAGCGTGCGTTCAAGACCCTGGCAACTCTGGCGCAAGAATGGGCTGGCATGAACCTTGTTTTGACGACACCCGCTGGCGTGAAATGCAAGTCCCAGGATATTGGGAGCAACAGATCCAGCTCGACGCCGATGGGGCTCTCTGGTTCCGAAAAAAATTCACCATCCCACCTGAATGGGATGATGAAGAACTCGTCTTGCGGCTCGGCGCGATAGACGACTTTGACACTACTTATGTCAACGGCGAAAAAATCGGTGGCATCGGCCCAGAAAATCCAGAAGCCTATCGCACACCACGCGTGTACACGATCCCGCGCGGCGTTTGCAAAACGGGGGAGAATGCCGTAGCAGTCCGCATCTTTGACCACATGGGTTTCGGCGGGTTTGCGGGCGGGGACAAAATATGCGTCAGCCCAAAAAGTGGCAGAGGCGAACTCACCCTCTCTGGCTCGTGGCGTTATGAAATAGAATGTGTTTTCCCATCGGCTCCGCTGCGCGATATACCGCCAGCACCGCCTAGACCAGCCGGTCTTTTGCCACCAGCCCACACCGCATCGCGCATTTTCAACGCCATGATCGCGCCTCTCACCAGTTTTTCATTGGCTGGTGTGCTCTGGTATCAGGGAGAATCCAATGAAGGACGCCCAGAGAGTTACCACCGCGTCTTTACTGGCCTGATCCGCGCATGGCGCGGGTTGTGGGGGCGCGAACTCCCGTTTTTTTTCGTTCAGCTCGCCAATTTTGGCCCGCGCTCCAAACAGCCTGCGCACTACTCAGAATGGGGCATCCTGCGCGACGCGCAAAGGCGTGCTCTCGCACTGCCAAATACGGGTATGGCCTCGGCGGTGGACATCGGCGAGGAAACGGATATTCACCCGAAAAACAAACAGGAAGTAGGCAGACGCCTCGCGCTCCTTGCCAGGGCGTCCGTTTATGGAGAAAACATTCCGTGCAGCGGCCCGCTCATCCGCTCGGCATCCGTGCAAGACACAACCATCCGCATTGAGTTTGATCACGCCGAAGGGCTCCGTTTCAGGGGCGAGCCAGAGGGTTTTGCCATATCTGGAGAAGACGGTCGGTGGCGCCGGGCAGAGGCGCGGATTGATGGTAGCGCAATTATCATCTCCCACCCGCGCATTAGCACGCCCGTTGCAGCCAGATATGCGTGGGATAAAAACCCACCCACTAGTTTAGAAAACGGCAGCGGCCTGCCCGCATCGCCCTTCGAGTGGAAGGGCAACATATAAATGTAGAAACAGCCAACCATAAATTTGTCGGATGGGGCAGCAAGTGATAATGAGTCTTCTTCAAACTGTTGCAAAAGATTTTAAGCAAATTAGTAACTACTCAGGTCTCCTTTGAAAATAGAGGCAAGCGACAAGGGGCAAGAGAAAAGAGCGGGAGCAGAAAGTAGAAGCGGCGTCTCGCCGCTTTCGGAAAGGAGCGCGGTGCGTCTCGCCCGCGAGGCTAGCACAGAAGATCAAATATCC
>JAIFLJ010000217.1 GCA_020049135.1 bacterium
AAGCGGCGAGACGCCGCTTCTACTTTCTGCTCCCGCTCTTCTTCCCTTGTCCCTTGCCCCTTGTCGCTTGCCCCTATTTTCAAAGGAGGTCAGGATGTCTGAATTTAAGTGCCATTGACCACGAACTGCCGAAACTCAAAAACAGGCGACGGGCATTTTTACCCGCCGCCTGTTTTTCATCTTTTGATAGTGTCAAATCAAGATTTGTCCCTGATCTGGAGCCTGTTTGCTTTTGCCGTAGGCAGGGCTGCTGGTGCTTGGTGTTGGGCAGAAGCAAATTTCATCTGATGTTCACCCTCTTGCTTGGCGGCAGACGAAGAATGGCTTCCACCATGTATGAGACGCCAAAGTTCGTCGGCTGCCTTTTGCATTTCCAGCGACTGGGCATTGAGTTCTTCAGCCGCGCTGGCCGTCTCTTCTGCGCTGGCCGCGCTGGATTGCGTTACCTTATCCATCTGGTTCAGCGCTATGCCTATTTGGCCGATGCCCTGCGACTGCTCTTTGGATGATTGCGTGATCTCGTCCACGAGTTTGTCCACATCGCGCACATGGACGACTGTTTTATCTAGGCTATCCTTGACTTTCATGGCCATGTGTGTGCCTTGCTCGATTTTGTTGGATGTCTCACGGGCGGCGTCTGCACTGCGTTGGGCGAGGTTGCGGACTTCATCGGCCACGACTGCGAAGCCTGCGCCTGCTGCGCCTGCACGGGCAGCTTCTACGGCGGCGTTGAGGGCGAGGATGTTTGTCTGGAATGCGATTTCGTCAATGGACTTGATGATCTTGGACATCTCGCCCATGGCAGCGCTGAGCTTGTCCATATCTTCGGTGCTCTGCTCTGTGAAACGGCGTGCTTCAGTGGCTTTGGCGTGGGCAGAGTCGGAATTTTCTGCATTGCGTTTGGTCATGCTGGTCATCTCTTCGAGGGACGCGCTGGTCTCTTCGAGTGAGGCAGCCTGTTCGCTGGCTCCCTCGGCCAGAGACTGGCTGGCAGAGGCTACTTGCCCGGCGGCGGAGACCGTCTCTTGTGCGCCACTGTTTAGCTGATCAGATACTTGGATGAGCGTTTTATTGGTGTTACTCACGATGAAATAGGCGCAAATGATACCCAAGCCCACCGCGATGCCAGCGACCAGTTTCAGCATATTGAGCGTTGATGATACATCACTGGCTATTTCTGATGCATCGGCTTTTGCACGCGTTTCTTCTTTTTCCACCATCTTGTTTAAAGCATCAATAAATGATGCAACGAGGGGATCGAGTTCCGCACGGGCTTTTTCGCATAGTTTGGCAGAGGCTTCAGGAGTGGTGGCCCCACGGCTGGCCGTTATGATTTCGGATCGTTTTTCCGATACTTTGCTCGTCTTTTCTTTTATTTCAGCGAATTCTTTGCGTTCGTCTGAGGTGAGGTCTAGCTTCTCGTAGGAGGAGTATGCCTCGCTGAGAGCTTTCACATTGGCTGCGATTTCGCTCTCCAGCTTTTGCATGTCCTCTGGGCTGGGGCTGTATACATGCTTGTAAACTATGGTGTTATTTTCTAACGCTGGCTTCTGCATTTTCAATAAGCAATCCAATGCGGGAATTGCCTTGTCATTTATATCGCGGGCTTGATGTTCTATAACGACGAGACGCATGTTTGCGAACACCACCAAACCGACAGTGAATGTCAGCAGCAGCGTGAATCCGAGTATTATTCTTTTTCCTATAGTCATGTTTTTCATATTTCCCTTTTGTTTTTTGTTTGGTTAAAAAAAAGCATCAGTGATTGATAATTGGCCTTAATAAAAGCGTTGTTTGAGTGAGTTGTTTGGACATAAACATGCGCCATATCAGAAAATGGTGTTTTACGCTGAATAGGGGAAACTCTTAGGAGCCGATGAGCCGATGAGCCAATGAAAACACCCCAAATGAGGATGTTTGAAAAAACAAATCTGTTGTGACACATGAACACATTACAGCTAATTCAACACACCCGACTATTTGTCGCAAGGATTAATTTATGCAAAATGTTTGTCCCCGAATCATTAGCGAATCCTCACTGGGACCGCTGGCGTCCCGCCGGCTTCTTCTGATTTTGCCGACAATAGGCCAGCGGGACGCTGGCGGTCCCAGCATGATGCCGCGTAGCGCGGGCATTTTTTTCTTTTACCTTCGATGGTTTTCCCTTTCCTTGTGCGTATGGGGTTTTTTATCCGTCTGCTCATCTCTATTCTGGTGGCTTTTTTCATAGCCGTCTATGTCCACGAGCAGGAAAGCCATAGAACATCGCTCTACGATGAGTGGATATGGGAAGCGGCTGTACAATGGGATGTTGATCCATATCTGATCAAGGCCGTGATATGGCGCGAAACGGAGTTCAACCCCAAGCGCGTGGGCAAAGCAAAGGAAAGAGGGCTGATGCAAGTCACGCCCGTAGCCGCAAACGAATGGGCTACAAAAGAAAATGTCCGCCGATTCAAGCTGGACGATCTTTTCGACCCGCGCACGAATATCACGGCAGGCACATGGTATCTGGCGAGGGCACTGCGGCACTGGAAAAACAGGGACAACCCGATACCGTTCGCACTCAGCGAATACAACGCGGGGCGCTCAAATGTCCTGCGCTGGGTAGCGGCTTGCGACACGCAGAGCCGCCGCGCCAGCACATTCATTGAGCAGATAACCTTCCCCAGTACGAAAGCCTATGTGACAGCGATCATGGCGAAGCACGCTGACTACCGCTCGGCCGCAGGCCATGACGAAGACAAACCTGGAACCTCGCCAGGGTTTTTCCCGCAAGAGTGGAAAGAGATCGAACCCGACGACGCACGCGGAAACGCAGGCAGAAAAATCATGGATTGATCCCTGCGGTTCGCTCATAACATTTGCGAAAAAAAACAAACCCTGATAAGCCTTCTCCATGCCGATTCAAAATCTGATTTTCGACTGGTCAGGAACACTGGCAGATGATTTTTCGCCGGTTTTTCACGCCACCAACCAGATTTTTCAACACTACGGAAGGCCGCCTTGGAGTGAGGCAGATTTCCGCGAAAAGTTCTACCTCCCATTCCCCGATTTTTACAAGGAGTATCTGCCCGAGGCGACCCTACCAGAGCTGGATTTCCACTACCACAGGGCGTTCCATTCACTACAAGAAAACATCCCGCTGCTCCCTTTTGCAAAAGAGACACTTGAGTTCGCACAGTTGCAGGGCATGAAAATTTTTCTATTAAGCACCATACACCCAGAGCACTGGAAAAAACAGGCAGACATTCTGGGCGTGCGCGATTTTTTCACCCAACCTTACACTGGCGCACTCGACAAACGGGAGACCATCCAAGTTCTCATGGCAGAACACGGGTTGCGAGCTTCGGAGACACTGTTTGCGGGCGACATGAAGCACGACATTGATACAGCTAAGTCTGCGGGTGTCACCTCGTGCGCGCTGCTTACTGGCTACGATTCGCTGGAAAAATTAAAAAAATCTGGGCCAGACATCCTCTTTCGCGACTTGTCTGGCCTGCTCGACTACCTGAAACGACATCGCCAAGATGACGCTGGGCACCCTATCCCCACCGTGGGTGCGCTCATTTTCAACACGGCAGGCGAAGTGCTGATGATACAGACTTATAAGTGGTCTAACCTCTGGGGCATTCCAGGCGGAAAAATCAAGAAAGGCGAAACTGCCGTAGCCGCTCTCGCCAGAGAAATAGAAGAGGAAACTGGGCTCGCCCTTGAAGATGTCCGCCCCGTTGAAACTCAGGATTGCATAAATAGCCCAGAGTTTTTCAAACCCGCGCACTTTCTATTGCTAAATTTCACGGCTCTGTCGCGTAGTCTGGAAGTGGCCCTGAACCAAGAGGCTGACAAATACCTCTGGATCGCACCGCAGGATGCGCTCGATAAACTGCCATTGAACAAGCCAACGCGACACCTCATAGAGACAGTCCTGAAAACAGGGCGCAACCCTTACAGCGCATGAACAGCACGGACAACCCAAAACCGTTTATCGAACACCTCGAAGACCTGAGGAGCACGCTACTAAAAATGGGCGGGGTGCTGATCCTCTCAATGGTGCTCTGTTTTGTTTTCGTAAAAAAAATCCTCTCCATCCTATACATGCCGCTGAAGTGGGCTGGCCTCGACCCATCGCTTTTTCTGAAAGTTCTCGGCGTTGCTGATCCTTTCACCCTGACGCTCGAAGTTGCGTTTTTTGCAGGGCTGATTTTCGCTCTGCCGTTCATTCTCTATTTTTTGGCGGACTTCGTATTGCCAGCCCTGACTCCCGATGAAAGAAAGATGCTCGCCCCAGTTTTTGCCGCAGGAACAGGTCTTTTTGCGGGCGGAGTAGCCTTTTGTTTTTTTATAATTCTACCACAGGCACTGCTCTTCTTTTTCGATTTCAGCAAGGATTTGGGTTTCAGCCCAGAATGGACGATTCAGAGTTACATTTCGTTCACAGTCCAGATGCTCCTAGCCTTCGGCGTGGCGTTCGAACTGCCGCTCGTCATACTGGCATTGGCCAAACTCGGCCTTGTTGACGCCCCGTTCCTGCGTGCTTACAGGAGGCACGCAGTCGTCTTGATCGTGGTCGCAGCGGCTATAATCACGCCCACTTCAGACCTGTTCACGCTATTATTGATGGCCACCCCGATGTGGGTGCTCTACGAAATTTGTATATTTCTCTGCCGCTGGATAAAGAAACGGGACGATATTTATAGTGTCTGACCTGCGTCTTTGTCCGAAAGTAAAAAGTGCAGGGAGAACGCTTGGGTGTGATTTAAAGTGGGTGAGGTAGATTTGATCAGTTCCCCAGATGGATATCTTCTGAAAGTAGAAGGGGGCGGCGGCATCTTGCAGCCGAAAGATGCAGGCAAGGATGCCCGCACCACATTTTCATCCCTTTCGGCGTTCGAGGAACGAGGTGACTCACCCACTTTAAATCACGCCCAGAACGCTTCGGATCAAGCCTGCTCTTTTTCAAAAACAAAACCGCCCATTTGTAGCTCGCAAGCCATGTCGCTGGTGATCGAACTTTTCTGGCTTTCGAGAAACGCTCTCATGGCCGCATCTGCCACATCAGCCGTATCTGCTTCCACACGGTGTCCGAACGCAGGGCAGTACTGGAAATGCCGACCAGCCATCAGCCACTTCACACAGGCGATATTGTAAATAGCAAAATCCAGCTCACGCACATACGGCTCGGCAAGCATCTTGGCCACAAACTGGGAAACCACTTCTTTTTTGAGCGGTTTGGCTAGGCAATCATTCACCCCAGACTGTATTGCCTCGCTCAAAAGCTGCCTGTCGAGGGAGCCGCTCACAAGAATGATAGGTGTCTTCTGGTATCCAGGTATTTTTCTCGCAAGCAAGGCAAAACCTATGCCGTTTGTCCCTTCTAAAAGGTAGTCGGTTATGAGTATGTCGAAGGACTCTTTTTCCATAAGAGCCAACGCATCTCCGACATTGGACGCGCACCGAGTCACGCAAACATCTTTCAGAAATTTCGCAGTGAGCTGCTGCGATGTCATGCTGTCATCAATATAAAGAGCTGTTTTCATAAAAACCCATTCCTCACAATACCAAGTTAAACCATCTTCCCCTTCGGTTTTTATACCTATGTTCAAGATAGCATGTTTTGGGGAACTGGCAACCGATTATGACTTTCCCCAAAATTTTGCATTTCCTAATCTGGCGAAGTCAGGGGCAAGAAAGAGAGAAAAGGGAAAAGGTGTAAGAGAAAAGCAAGACGCAAAGCGTAGGAACTGGGACCGCTGGCGGTCCCAGCGTATTTCTAGAATGGTGATGCTAATGATTCGGGAATAAAAGACATCTGCCTCTCTCTGTGCTTGCCAATTTTTTCCAATAAATTAGCTTTGCCGCCTTATGCAGACTAGACGGGCTTACCCTTTTCATAAACTGGAGCCGAAATGGCAAAAAACCTGGCTTGACCAGAAGGTTTTCCGCGCCGCCGATCCCGGCGAAAAAGGGAGTGAGAAACCGAAATATTACATCCTTGATATGTTCCCTTACCCGTCAGGTGCCGGGCTGCATGTCGGGCATCCAGAAGGCTATACGGCCACCGATATTCTAGCACGCTACAAGCGGATGCGGGGGTTCAATGTTCTGCACCCCATGGGCTGGGATGCGTTCGGATTGCCCACGGAACGGTACGCTATCCAGACAGGCATACACCCGCGTGAGGCTACGGCGCGGAATGTGGCCACTTTCAAACGGCAGATACAGTCGCTCGGTTTTTCTTACGATTGGGATCGCGAGATAGCCACGACCGACACGCGCTATTTCAGATGGACACAGTGGATTTTTCTTCAGCTTTATAAAAAAGGTCTCGCCTATGTGGCTGAGGCACCGGTCTGGTTTTGTCCCGCGCTCGGGACGGGGCTTTCCAACGAGGAAATTCTGAACACGCCAGAAGGGCCGCGTTCCGAACGGGGTAATCATCCTGTCGAGAAAAGGCTTTTGCGCCAGTGGATGCTCAAAATCACGGCTTACGCGGACAGACTTCTGGAAGACCTCGCACTGGTGGAATGGCCTGAAAATATAAAGGACATGCAGCGCAACTGGATAGGGCGCAGTGAGGGTGCTGAAGTTGTTTTCCAAACGGAATGTGGCAAACCGATAACCGTATTCACGACTAGGCCTGACACGCTTTTCGGAGCGACATACCTCGTCCTTTCACCTGAGCACCCGCTTTTGGGGACGGCTGTTTCCGCAGAACAAAAAGATGCCGTCAGCCAGTACCAGAAAAACGCATCGCAAAAAAGCGACCTGGAGCGCACCGAACTCAACAAGGAAAAAACGGGTGTCTTCACTGGAGCCTTCGCGCTGAACCCTGTTTTCGATCCAAGCGACCCCAAAGCCCGTATCCCGATATGGACGGCAGATTATGTGCTTTCCACTTATGGCACCGGGGCGATCATGGCCGTGCCTGCGCACGACGAGCGCGACCACGCTTTCGCCGTCCGTTTCGCATTGCCGATAGTCGAGGTTGTCAAAGCTCAGACACCTGTGCAGGGAGCCGGATGTTTTTGTGGGGATGGCGTGGTCATGAACTCAGGGCGGTTTGACGGCATGGCCACGGCGCAGTGCAAAACCGAGATAACAGCGTGGCTCGAAGAAAAAAATCTCGGTGCAAAAAAGGTTCATTTTAAACTGCGCGACTGGCTATTTTCGAGGCAGCTTTACTGGGGCGAACCGTTCCCCGTGGTATGGGGCGATAACGGGCACAGGCCAGTGGACGAGAGCGAGCTGCCTGTGCTGCCGCCCGACTTGAGCGATTACAAACCTACACCCGATGGTGAGCCGCCGCTGGCTCGTGACGCGGAGTGGAGAAAACACCGTGACGGTCTGCGCGAAACGAATGTTATGCCCAACTGGGCTGGCTCGTGCTGGTACTACTTACGCTATCTGGATCCGTGCAATGAATCGGCCTTTTGCGACAGGGAAAAAGAACGCTACTGGATGGGGGGCAACGGCGTTGATCTTTATGTCGGCGGGGCTGAACATGCCGTGCTGCACCTCCTCTACGCCAGGTTTTGGCACAAGGTTCTTTTCGACCTCGGCATGGTCTCCACTCCAGAGCCGTTTAACCGTCTAATCAACC
This sequence comes from bacterium, assembly GCA_020049135.1. Classification (GTDB taxonomy): domain Bacteria; phylum Verrucomicrobiota; class Verrucomicrobiia; order JADLBR01; family JAIBCM01; genus JAIFLJ01. The sequence continues at coordinate 7,604 of JAIFLJ010000217.1, forward strand.
AAGGGCTTATTCTTGGCGAAGACGGTGAGAAAATGTCCAAGAGCCGTGGGAATGTCATAAACCCAGATAATGTGGTGGAAGCATACGGAGCCGATGCGTTTCGCCTTTATGAAATGTTCATGGGGCCGTTGGAGCAAAGCAAGCCATGGTCTATGCAAGGGATAAAAGGTGTTTACGGTTTCTTGGGGCGCGTGTGGCGTCTGTTCATTGATGAAAATGACGCGGATGAAACTTGGACTTTGCGAAAAAATCTTTTAGGAGATGGCGCGGCCACAGTCGGGCAGACGCGGCTCTTGCACGCCACCATCCAGAAAGTGACCGAAGATTTGGACAACATGCGTTTCAACACCGCCATTTCCGCTCTGATGGTGTGGGTCAACGAAACGATGAAATCTGTTGGCGAAGGACAAGTGCTGTTGCTGGAACACGCTGAGATTTTCGTGAAACTTCTCTCTCCATTTGCCCCGCACATGGCGGAAGAGATTTGGGAATTATTGGGGCACAGTCAGACTCTGGCTCGCGAGCCATGGCCTGCATGGGACCCGCAACATTTAGTTTTAGATACGGTCGAAATCGTTGTTCAAATCCAAGGTAAAATACGCGAACGGCTAGTTGTGCCCGCAAACCTAGATGCTGCTGGGCTGGAGCGCGTCGCTATGTCGTCGGAAAAAGTCCAAGTATTGCTTGCTGGCAAAACACCGAAAAAATGTATAGCCGTTCCTGGCAAACTCGTGAACTTCGTGGTTTGATTTTTGCGGCCCACACGGGTCGCCGCTGTCATTGGAATTAGAGTTCGCCGCGCTCTATGGCTGCCAGCCTATTTTTTTCGTCTTCGGCTTTGCGCTCGGACGCATGCTTGGAGTGCCACTCCTCCCACGAACGACCCCGTGCGGGGTCTTCACCCGTGAATGCGATACCTGTTACCTGCCCGTACTCAAACTGGCGCGGCGCAGTTTCGCTTTTCAGCATCATGTCTATCGTGCGTGCCCTTGGGTCGCGGTTGAAAAGATAGCCTTGCACCTGTGTGCCGTCTCTGAGCGCGAGGGTGATGTCGCCACGGTAGTCGAAGGCCAAGTTAACTAGGTGGACTAGGTCTTGGTCGTTGTTGGGTTGGAAGCTTCGCCCCTCCAGAGAGGCTTCTGTTTCATTTGTGAAACTGGTTTCGGTAGGCATGGCTTTTCAGTAGGTCATTGTGTTTTTCACAGTGCGGACAAACCCTGCCCAAGAGCGGAAAGTGTCGTCCACAGACGAAGGTTCGAAACCGCAGTGCATCATGCAATTCTGACAGAGCGGGTTGCCGCTGGCATGGCCGTAAAGGCTCCAAGGGGTTTCGCCCATAAGCTCCTTAAAACTATTGGCGTAACCCTCCTGCAAAAGGTAGCACGGGCGCTGCCATCCGAAAATATTGTAGGTGGGACTCCCCCACGGGGTGCAATCATAGTCTATTTTCCCTTGGAGAAATTCGAGGAAATTAGGCGACAGGTTGAAACACCAGCTTTTTTTCGGGTTTGAAAGTATTTCGGAAAAGAGCTTTTGCGTGCGCTCCCGGCTCAAGAAGTTTTCTTGGTCTGGAGCTTTCTGATAGCTGTAGCCTGGCGAGACCATCACGCCCTCGACGCCCACAGCCATCATCTCGTCAAAAAACTCGCGAACGCGAACGGGCTGTGCCCCTGCGAAAAGCGTGGTGTTGGTGGTGACGCGAAACCCGCGCCGCACGGCCTCTTTTATGCCTTTGAGCGCGGCATCGTAGGTGCCCTCGCGTCCGACTGCCTCGTCGTGTTCGTCTTTCAATCCGTCCAGATGAACGCTGAAGGAAAGGTATTGGGAAGGTTTAAAAAGATCCAACTTGCGTTCTAGTAAAATGCCATTGGTGCAAAGGTAAACATAAAATTTGCGCTGCACCAGACCGCTCACGATTTTATCTATCTCTTGGTGGATGAGGGGTTCCCCGCCAGGGATAGAGACCATTGGAGCACCGCACTCTTCGGCTGCTGCCCAACATTCTTCGGGGGAGAGGCGGCGATTTAGGATGTGGTCAGGGTACTGGATTTTGCCGCATCCAGCACAAGCCAGATTGCAGCGAAAAAGCGGTTCCAGCATAAGGACGAGCGGGTAGCGTCTCCGCCCAGCCAGCTTCTGCTTGAAAACATAAGTCACCACAGTAAACATCTGAGAAATAGGCACGGCCATACTCTGCCCAAACTAGGTAAAGATGCAGGAAAGTCAATGGCCGCCTTGTCGGGAGGGTGTGATTAAAAGTGGGTGAGGTTGATCAAAACAGAGCCTAGATATACCGTGTTTTTCATCAAGCAGTGTGGGGAGATGGAACCATGCTCATGCATCCAGTTTTCTTAA
>JAIFLJ010000028.1 GCA_020049135.1 bacterium
CTGTGTTCATCTGTGGCCTCCGTGCGCGGCAGCAGGCCGGCAAACAGGTTTCACTCACAGCGGACTTCGGCTCAGGCTGGGATATAGTGTTCCAACAACGGACCGAGCTTTTCCACCGTGGCAGGAGGCCAGCACTTGGGGTCTGTCATGATGGCGTTTTTGAGCGCGTTGTGACAGGCGTTTGTAGTGCCGATGGGGATGCGCGGCACCGCTGCTGCCACCAGTGCATGTGCGCGGGCAGCATTGTTGCGGAGACATGATATAACCATGTCCACCGTCACGCTGCCATGGTCTTCGTGCCAGCAGTCGTAATCCGTCACCATGGCCACCGTGGCATAAGCGATCTCTGCCTCTCTCGCGCACTTGGCCTCAGCTAGGTTTGTCATCCCAATAACATCGAACCCTGCCCTGCGGTTTTCACACGCCTCCGCCAATGTGGAAAACGCCGGCCCTTCCATGTTCACATAAGTGCCGCCAAGAACTGCTGGCCCCGTCTTTGCCGCTTCATCGTAAAGCAACGCCTGCAACTCCCCACAAACGGGACGGGCAAAAGAGATGTGAGCCACTATCCCGCCACCAAAAAAAGTGTGCTGCGCACTGCTCTTCATGCGGTCGTAAAACTGCGATGGCAAAACGAATGTGCCAGGCGACAACTCCTCTTTCAGTGAGCCAACTGCACTGAGGCTGACTATCCACCGCACTCCCAGTTTTTTGAAACCGAAAATATTTGCGCGGTGGTTCAACTCCGAAGGGAGAAGCCTGTGTCCACGCCCGTGCCGTGGCAAAAAAGCTACTGACCGCCCGCCGATTTCACCGACCAAATACTCATCCGATGGCTCGCCCCATGGCGAACTGCCAAGATTAACCCAACGCCTGTTTTTTACGCAGTCCATCTCGTAAAGACCGCTACCACCTACAATCCCTATCTCGCAGCACTCGTCCATTTGATTCTCCAGTTTATGTTGGTGCGCCGCACGCCGAGGCGCACAGCTTCAAACTTCTATCACTCCACCGTCACGCTCTTGGCCAGATTACGCGGCTTGTCCACATCACAGCCCAGTTTCACCGCTATGTGGTAGGCAAAGAGTTGGAGCGGGATGGCGTTCAAAATAGGTTGCACGCATGGGTCAACCTCTGGCACATAGATGACATCGTCCACCATTTTTTTGATGTGCGTGTCGCCCGCCGTAGCCACCGCTATCACTGGCCCCTTGCGTGCTTTGACTTCCTGAATGTTGCTGATGTTCTTCTCGTAAACGCCGTCCTGCGGGCAGATGACGAGCGTGGGCAGTTCTGGAGAAATGAGTGCTATGACACCGTGTTTAAGCTCCGCCGAAGGGTAGGCCTCCGCGTGGATGTAGGAAATCTCTTTGAGCTTCAGTGCCCCCTCCATCGCGATCGGGTAGTTAGCCTGCCTGCCAAGGAAAAGCATGCTCTTGGCTCCGGCATATTTTTCTGCCACAAGGCGGATGCCCTCGTTGGTATCGAGAACCTCTTGTATTTTGGATGGCAAGTCTTGTATCGCTTTCAAAATGCGCATCCCGACAACAGGCGAAAGATGCCGCAACCGCCCGAAATAGAGTGACAACATAAGGAAAATGGTAGCCTGCGAAGTGAATGACTTGGTGGCGGCCACGCCGACCTCCGGCCCCGCGTGTAAGAAAATACCGCCATCGCTCTCTCTCGCTATCGTGCTCCCCACTACATTGCATATACCGAGCGCACGATGCCCTTTGCGTTTCACCTCGCGCATCGCAGCCAGCGAATCCGCTGTCTCTCCAGACTGGCTCACCACGAACACAGCCGTGTTTTCGTCCATCGGAGAGTTGCGGTATCTGAGTTCGCTGGCAAACTCCACTTCTACAGGGATACGGGCGTGTTCCTCGATAAGATATTCCCCCACCATGCCGGCGTGCATGGCCGTGCCACACGCCGTCACCAGAATCCTGTTTATCTGGCGCAGCTCGCGTGGTTCTAAGTTGAGCCCGCCGAAATGCGCCGTGGCTTCCTCTGTGCTGAGACGCCCGCGAATCGCGTTTTGGATGGACTGCGGTTGCTCAAAAATCTCTTTCAACATGAAATGCGGGAATGCTCCCCTGCTGGCCGCATCGGCATCCCAATCTACCGTAGTGATATGGTGTTCGTTGACGGCTTGCGTCAAAGAATCAATATGGTAACCCGCCCCACTGATCTCGACTATATCAAAGTCGTTCAAATAAATAACATCGTGCGTGTAGGCCACCAGCGCAGTCACATCGCTCGCCAAAAAATATTCCTTCTTGCCAACACCAACGATAAGCGGACTCCCACGCCGTGCGCCCACGATAACGCCGGGATGATCCTCGTGCATGACCGCGATGCCGTATGTGCCCGTCACCTGCACAAGTGCTGCCTTGATGGCGGCAGTCAGTGGCGATTGGGCTCCTTTCTGCTCCTCGTAACATTTCCCCACCAGATGAGCCAACACCTCCGTGTCGGTCTGCGATTTGAACTCGTGCCCCTCGGCCATGAGTTTTTCTTTTAACTGCTGGTAATTCTCAATCACGCCGTTGTGAACCAAGGCCAGTTTGCCAGATTGGTCGAAATGCGGATGCGCGTTGGCATCAGTCGGTTCGCCGTGCGTGGCCCAGCGCGTGTGGCTTATCCCCACCGCCCCATCAACGGGCTGCGCCGCCAAAAGTTTGGAAAGCTGATCAATGCGCCCCACCTTTTTGCGCAAAGATATTTGTTTGCCGTCCCAGACGCACAAGCCCGAGGAATCATACCCCCGATACTCAAGACGCGACAGGCCTTGCACCAATACTTCAGTTGCTTTGCGATAACCAGAATAAGCTACGATGCCACACATAAGGCGTGCAGTTTAATTTCTTTTCAGCAAGAAGCCAGTTTTTTCGGCATGAGCCAGCGAATGCGTCACGCTGCTCAAAGAGGCACCGGGTTATTTTTTGTTGGGTTCATTCGCCATCAGCTCCATGTCGGGCGGATAGCCGTATTTTCTCAATACCCGCTTTACAACCACTTTCAGCCTGGCTTTGACGCTGTCTTTGATTGTCCAGTCAATGACATGTTATCTACAACAGGTGTTTATGCCAGCCAGTATCCAGGTTCTCCGAAAACCGCCTTTCGCCTTCGACCCCCGTCCCTTGGAGGAAATGGGAAGCCCGCGTGCGCGGACTTTTGGCAACCTCCATAGCTACAACAGATTGCAAGAAAAAACGCAAAATATCTGCGATTATTTTTTGAAACACTTTTTCAGGCGAGGATCGGGGCCAAGGACAACATGCTTGTATTCGGCGGCATCAATATTTTTGCGGAGCTTGTCAGCCGTTTTGAAAAGCTGTTTCTTATGAACGGCCCCTAAGAGACCAATGCAAAATCCGAGTTGAAAAATCTAGTCTGTCGCCCTTTTTTTTGTAAGGTGGGATTTAAGCCGTTATAAAAACTGCTGTTTCACACGCGATATTTGAAACACTAGCGCAAACATGATGTCTGATTTTACAAATACGAATGTCCAAAAAGAAAATTACGCTTGGACAGTTGTTGCTGTTGCTGCATTGGCTGTTGCGTTGCTCATTCGTTTATATGCAGTGTTTCAAAATTACCCAATCGTTTATCCAGACGAGTTGAATGTTGCAGAGCCGGCCATCCATTACGCCCAGCACGGATACATGGCGAGCCCATCTCTAGCCGAGCAACTTCCTCTTTCTCACTCATCATACAAAGAGACTCCGTTTGGCTATTTCCCGGTGTTCACATGGGTCATTTGTGCCGCACAAGTATTTTTCCCAGACGCCATGGAAGTGCGCAGGGGCGTGGACTTGTTGGTGGGTGTGCTCATGTCGTTTTTGTTGTTTCGCCTGCTGAGGAAGCGCGCCGCGCCGTGTGTGGCTTGGGCAGGCTGCTCCATTTTCGTTTTGCATCCAGCCATCTGGTGGTCAGCACCTTGCCGCCCCGATCCACTCTCGGCGTGCTTCGGCATGGCTGCTGCACTCTGTGTGATGGGCACGCGCACAGGCGGTCTATCCAATAGAAATTTTTTTGCCGCAGGTTTTTTGCTTGGACTTTCCGCAATCACACATCCTTTCGGCGGGATCATGTGGAGCTGTTTCGTCTCTGCTGAAATACTTTTTTCCCATAGACACATCCCCCTCCATAAAACTTTCGGGCTCTGTTTCGCAGGTGGATGTTTGGGGCTTTCCGCCATCGCCTTCCGCATCCTTCCAGACACAGCAGTTTGGATCGAGTCCTTCAACCAAGTATTAAAAATCAAACAGTCTCTCAACAAAGACATGTTCGCGTGGCTCTCGCGTTTTGTCGTCCTGCTATTTGGCGGAAATGTGGTTGTTTCGTTTTTCGGCCTTTTTATGTTCTGGAAAATCCGCAAGAGCGGTGAGCGAATCCCGGCTGAATCTATCCGCTGGCTGGCTCTAATTTGCGCCATGGCATTTTTTCACGGGCTGGTTGTCGAGTATAAAAACACCTGTTCTTTTCCACATTTCTGGGCTGTCTTCCTGCTCGCTATCGCCACCATGGTAAACAGTGCCAACATCACTTTTCGTATCCCTGAAATGGCTCCACGATTAGCCGCCGTTTTGCTTTTTTCTGCCGCGCTAGGTGGATGGGTTTTATTTCCCGCACTGCCACAGCTTTTTAGTGTGAACCACCGCAAGCAGAGAGAAAAAGTATGCCACATGCTCTCGCAACATATCTTGCCTCAAGAAAAAACACTCTCTTCCAACTCCATTTTTCTCGATGTTCCTTCATCTGAAAAAACCGTTTTGTGGTGGCACGAAAACCTCGATGTTCGTCGCTTCAAATGGATCGTCATGAACTGCAAAAACGATCCGAATTTGAGCACCGATAAAGCCGACCAATTCGTGGAGATGCCCACGCGTGCTCAGGCTCATGTGATTGAGCAAAACTTCAAGCTGGTAGCGTCCACCCCCGCCCCACAAGTGAAGCCTTTCCTTTTCCAGAGAAGCGGCAACACTTTCACATGGACTGCCTACCTTTACCGTAACAACACCACTTCAGATAAATAATCCCAACAAGCTTTCAAAATCAGTCGAACTCGCTTATGTTATTTGTGAACGGCTCCCAAGAGGCGGACAGGAATGTCCGCCCCACATTTTCATTCCTTGTGGGGTTCGACAGAACGAGGCGGCTCTTCCGAAATAGCTTTGGCGAGATTTTGGCGTAGCGTGACAAGCCTAGACGCTTGCCGGTATGGGATATGTTGCGCAAGTGCATCGAAGGGCTGCGGGTGGTCGGGGGCAGAAGACCTCTCTCCGCCGAACCCCAAAATAGAGACGAGGCGGGACTCGAAACGCTGGAGCAACGATATGGACGGTTTTTTTTCGTTCAGATAGTGCAGTGCCTTGGAGAGCAGTCCGTATATTTCTGGCGACGGATCGCGCTCTTCGAGCGATGCCGCAACGGTTTCTAAAAAATAACATGCTGCGCACATGCGTGCGTAGTCGAGGCGTATGGCCGGGAAAGAACATAGCAAGGTGGCTTCGCCGAGGTAAGGCATGGAGTTGTCCCTGCATGGCGCAAGGCGCAGTTCCACCTGGTGCATCAAATCCAAGATGCCTATCAAGGGCGAGCGCGGTGCCAATGCGCCTTTGGCCTTAATGCGCTGCTTGCCGTGCTCGCAACTTAGCACGGTAAGGGTGAGAGATGTTTCGCCCGTTTTGATCCTTTGCAGGATAAATGCTTGGAATGTCATTTGGCAGACATGGACTTCTGTTCCGCCACCTGTTTTTTAAGAAGCTTTTTCAGGAGCGCTTCCTGCGCTGTGGCCATGACCTCGGCATCTTTCGCGCAGTGGTCATCGTGCCCGCGCAGGTGGAGCCACCCGTGTATGGCATATAGGAGCATTTCGTGAAAAACCGGGACGCCCCTTTTTGTCGCCTCGCGTGCGGCAATGGTCGGGCAGACGATAATTTCGCCGTGCTGGAATGTGATCACATCGGTTGGCCCTCTGTGTCGGAGAAACTGCCAGTTCAGGCGCGACATATTTGGAGCATCCAGAAATACCACATTTATCTCTGCGTGAGGAAGATGTTCTAGGAGTGATAGTCGAGCCAAGCATCCAGCTAGGCGTACGACGGGAATACGAACCTCTTTTTGAGAGTTTATGATGCTAATAGATGTTGGAGGTGTTTTTTTCATTCTCCTCCTTATCTTCTTTGGGGTATGCGATTCTGGAGTGCATCATCGTCTTGAGCGTGAAAACCAGTTTTTCAGCAACGCGCTTGAGTTCCATCATGGAAATTGGGCATTCGTCAAGCTGCCCATCCTCCAGTTTCTGGTAGATGATGGACTGAACCATTTCTTCAATCCGCTGCGGTGTGGGTTTGTCGAGGCTACGCGATGCGCCCTCCACGCAATCGGAGAGCATGAGAATGGCTGTTTCGCGTGTATGCGGCTTAGGCCCAGCGTAGCGGAATGTCTGCTCAGAAACCTCTGGGACATCGCCTTCGCGGAGTGACATATTCATGATTTTGCCGCCTTCGATAGCGTCGCGATGCCACTGCAATGCGCGGGCATGAAAAAAGCTGACTAGTGTGGTGCCGTGGTGCTCGCGGATGGCATCCACGATCGGTTTAGGAAGTTTATGTTTCAATGCTAAGTCAACGCCCTCTTTCACATGCGATGATATGATCAAGGCGCTCATGCTGGGTTCCAGCTCGTTGTGCGGACTATCCTCGCCCTGCTGGTTCTCGGAAAAGTATTCGGGCTTGACCAGTTTTCCTATGTCGTGGAAATAGGCGCAGACGCGGCACTGGAGCGGGTTGGCTCCTATCGCAGATGCGGCGGATTCGGAGAGGTTGGCAACAACGAGGCTGTGGTGGTATGTGCCTGGAGCTTCCATAGTCAGGCGTTGCAAGAGCGAGTGGTTCAAGTCAGCCATTTCCAGCCACGAGAGGTGGGTTGTTATCTGAAAAAATGCTTCGAATACTGGTAGTAGCATGTTGGCAAGAATGCCCGTGCCTAAACCGACGATGGCCGCGCATACAATCTGCTGCGCGATCACGCGCAACTCGTCCTGCTGCGTCATCCCCGCGATGCCCATGCCCACAGAGCAGAGCAATCCAGCCAGCCCGACATAAGCGCCTGCCCGGATCAGATGCCCTCGTTTGCGGACATTGCGGCAGAGCACCACGGACATCAGCCCTGTCGTAACGCCAACGAGCATCAGGTTGCTGAAATGCATCGGGAGCAGTATGGCACTGAAAATGGGCGTGAACATGGCGGCCAAGATGCCTGGGCCTGTGCCTGCCAGCACCGTCAGCAGCATGGGGGCGAAGGCGGCTGGGACAAGATAAGGAGCCAGCGGTGAGGCCAAGTGCAGAGACCAGTCCTGAAAATAAATGCCTACCAGCTTCGTGAGAAAAAGGTTCATTAGTATGACAAGATAAAAAAGCAGCAGCCTAGAATGTCGCCGATGGATTTCAGGGTAGTGGACGAATATCAGCAGCAGCGATGTGCCGAAAATTATCTGACTCATCACGAACGATTCCCGTTTTACAGTCCACATCTGTTCGCCACAGAAACAGAGTGCGCCCAAAATGCCGCTGATAAACATGACTAGGACGATCCGCGCCGGCAAAGAACTTTCCAGCATGTCGCGCCAGAAACCCGGCTCCATACGACGGCGTTTTTTTTCGCAGGCCATGCCTTGCTTGATCAGTTTTTTACGATGGAAAAGGTCTGTCCACATATGATTGTTCGGTGTCAGAGCGTGAGTGATGTGTTGCGTTGCCCACGGTGGTGACGGTATGCCTCTATGATGCGATGCACTATTTCGTGCCGCACCACATCGTCTGCGTTAAAAACATGTATGCCGACTCCCTGCACCTCTGTGAGTGCTTGGAGCGCCTCCACCAATCCCGATTTGCGGTGGTTAGGCAAATCTATCTGTGTGGTATCGCCAGTCACAAAACATTTGGATTCTGGCCCCAGCCGCGTGAGAAGCATAAACATCTGTTCTGTTGTCGTGTTCTGCGCCTCGTCTAGCACCACGCACGCACGGTGAAGCGTGCGCCCGCGCATGTATGCCAGCGGGGCGATCTCTAGGAGGTTGCGCTCCACGAGCCGCTCAGTTTCGCCAGGTTCTAAAAGGTCGTTCATCGCATCGTATAGGGGGCGGAGATAAGGGAGCAATTTCTCCTGCAAATCGCCTGGAAGAAAACCGAGCGACTCGCCCGCTTCAACGGCTGGCCGCGTCAACACGATCCGGTGTATTTGCCCTGCTTTCAGCAGGTGTATCGCCATCGCAATAGCAAGGTATGTTTTACCTGTGCCTGCTGGTCCAGCACCGAAAACCACCTCGTTATTGCGCATCAACTCTATGTAGTTTTTTTGAGAGAGCGTCTTAGGAGAAACTGGCGGTTTTTTGGGTGAGACTGGCAGGGGCGAATCGTAAAGGGATGCCAGCGATCGAAAGTCGCCCCCTGCAGCCAATTGCAGCGCATATCGAAACTCGTGTTTCCGTATTGTGACGCCTTTCTGCCTAGCCCTGTCGAGGTGCTCGAAAAGTATCTTGGCTTTTTCCACTTGCGCAGCCCGCCCAGCTATCTTTATCCAGCCGTCGCGAGATGTCAGTTTCACATCGAGCTTTTCCTCAGAAAGCTTCAGGTTTTTGGGGTCGTTGGCATAGATGACCTGTAAGTCCCTCGCACTGTCGAAATGCAAAGTGGTTTCGGACATAGCTCAATTCCAAAATAAAAGGGATATGCTCACGGGTGGTATAAAAATCAGACTAATTCCAATGAGCTTTCAAGATGATATTAAATGACGCAGGATTTTTTGTGGCCAGCTTGGCATATCACAGCCGAGCAGCATGTCACGATAGCAGATTTTGGGCAGAGAATGTCCACTCCTTTATTCTGCCCACCGCGACTTGAAGAGCAAGAAAAATCAATGCAAAGAGACCTTTCAGCGGCGTTCGCCCGAACGAGGATCAAGCCAGTCGCGAAGCCCGTCTCCGAGAAAATTCAGTGCCAGCAGGCTCAATGCCATCGCCACGCTGGGGACGGCCAACAGCCACCAGTAGCTTTTCACTGGATTTATGATCTGCGCCCCGCTGGCGATCATCATGCCCCAGCTAGACATCGGCGCCTGAACGCCCAACCCCAAAAAGCTCAAAAACGACTCCTCCAAAATCACGACCGGGACGGTGAGTGTCAGGTAAACTGTCACTATGCCTGCCAAGTTGGGCATGATGTGGCGAAACCATATCTTCAGATGCCCTTGGCCTAGTGCCCTGCTGGCCGTGACAAACTGCCGTTCCTTTAAAGCCATGACTTGCCCGCGCACTATTCGAGCCATAGTCAGCCATTCGACTGCACCTAGCCCGACAAAAAGCAGCACAAGCCTGACTTGCGCAGCCGCCTCGTTCATGCCAACGGAAGCCAGAAATCGTTTGGCGTGCTGGTCTAGGACGCTGATTAGCAGGATGACGAAAATGAGGCGCGGCACAGAATAGAGCACATCCACTACACGCATGAGAACCATGTCCGTCTGCCCACCCACATACCCTGCCACAGAGCCGTATGCCACGCCTATCACGAGGCTCACGAATGCCCCCACCACGCCGACCAGCAAAGAAATCCGCGCCCCGTAAAGCATCCGCGTGAAAACATCGCGCCCCAGCAAATCTGTGCCACCCCAGTTTTCCCATGAGGGAGGGGAAAAAGATTTAAGTCCGCCCGTGTCGTAGTTGTACGGGGAAACCCATGGGCCAACAGTTGCAGCGAGCACCATGAACGCCAAAACTGATGCAGCAAAAACCATGCGGCGATTGGAAAACATGCGGCGCAACGATGGTTCGGAATTCACAATCCCCCCCCCTGCGCTACGCGCTTGTCGAGGATGCCGTAGGCGACATCCACGAGCAGGTTGAAAGCTATCAGCAGGGAACTGTAAAC
>JAIFLJ010000258.1:0-9882 GCA_020049135.1 bacterium
GCGACGAAGGAGCCTACCCGCAGGGGTCTGTGACTGAGAAGCAACGCAGGATGACGGCAAAAGAACGAGCAGATTTTGGTTATGTTATTTATGAACGGCTCCTAAGGTCGCTCAGAATAAATAGGGTGCGATAGCCAGTGCGGGTGTGCCACGCCTTCGCGGTAAGCCTTGAGTGCATTCGGCGACGAGTGGACTCGCAAATTGCTGTAGGTTCCGTCGCTGTTCATCCACCGCTCATGCCAAAAAACAGCGGCTTTGATTTTAGGGTATTTGGTTCGCATCATGCGAAAACCTTCTTCAATCCACTCACCTTTATCGCCAGATTTCGGAAACTCTCCCACACCCCATTCAGCCAGCATCAGTGGTTTGGACGGATCAATCCTCGACATCTCAGTGTACGGCCACTCTAGCAAAGGATCAAACTCCGACCACTCACCGTAACGGAACTGCATGCCGTAAACGCTCAGTCCAATCCAGTCCACATAGTCTTTACCAGGATAATATGTCTGCATCATATTCCACATCTCGTTCGGAGATGGGTAGTTGTTGTAATGCAAAAGCCATAGCACATTGGAGCCGCCTTGGGCTCTGACGCGATCTACGACATAGCGGTATGCACGCTTGAATAGTTCGGGGCCATCATGGTAGAAGCAGAGCGTCTTGTCGCCGCGCTTTTCAACAAAATATGGCACGGTCAAAAATTTTTTATCCAGCCTAGCTCTGGCCGACTCCAGCGACAACCCATGCACATCGCGCCTTTCGTTTTCCCCGTAAAATGTGCCTGACCACGGGAACCAGCAGCCGTTCATCTCGAGGCCCCATGAGACCATAAAAGGTTTGCCGAACGCTTTTGCCTGCCTGCCCCATTCATCTATGTAGGCGTCCCACTCGCCCTTCAAAATGCGCCTCAGGCTGAACCTGTCTGGTCCCTTTTCCTGCTGGTAAGGCTTGTCCCAAGGCGACCAGTAGATGAGAGGAAAAGAGCCGTGCCTGATGATGCGCTCCATGTTTTCTCTAGGGAACGACTGCTCTCCCCAGTAGCTCGACGATGCTATGATGGCTTGATGCTTGCCAACTTTCTGCTCGAAATCTTGTATCTGCTCAAGGGGGACATGATCTTCTGTCTCTCCGAAATCAATATACGCCCCAGCGTACGCCCCTGACTCAGGGACAGCCAATGTCTTGCCCTCAAGAGAACCCTGCACCACAGGCATCGGAACGCCAGATTTCACATCTTTTTCTCCAGTACAGCCCGCTAGAAATATGGCTGACAACAAACATCCGATAATATGTCCGTTCACTCTATTTGGTGAGGAGCTGTTCTCGTTCATATTGAAAATACTCTTTTTTGACGCGCCACCACTGACGCGGTTCTTTCTAGCTTGCCCCAATCAACTAGGACTCCTTTGAAAGCCGTGTAGATCGCTTTCCAGACCACCCAACTCAAAAGCGGCCTGTACAAGAAGCGCATCGGCACCATCCAGAGCGTTTTGCGGAGCGGTTCGCGTTCGATCCAGCAGGCCAGCATGGCCAGCAGGAGGTCACTCATCAGAAACACAACGAAATACGCGTAAATCTCCCAGCCTAGCCCGATGAATAGGGAAAGGATCAATAGCGCATCCATGAGCGGGATCATTGCCACGAGCAAAATCTGAAAAAACCAGATGGACGGTAAACTGAGATACCCCAGCGCAGGGAGCCGGTGGTTTAGGACGAGATCGCGGTGTTTCCACAGGCATTGCATTGTTCCGAAAACCCACCTGAAACGCTGCTTGACCAAAGCCCGTATTTTTTCGGGTGCCTCGGTGTAGGCCACGGCGTCGGGGGCGTATTCCGCACGGTATCCGACCCTGTGCAATGAGAGCGTGAGATCGGTATCCTCGGCCAGCGTCTCCGAACATATCCCTCCAGCTTTTTCTATGGCTGACCTGCGGAAAGCACCCACCGCCCCTGGAATCACTGTTATACAGTTCCAGGCCGCGTAAGCTCGCCTGTCCAAATTAAACCCGCAGACATACTCTAAGTCTTGGCATTTCGAAAGGAAGTTGCGGGCGTTTCCTACCCGTGCGTGTCCAGAAACAGAACCGACTTTTGAATCCTTAAAAAACGCAGCTAATTCAGAGATTGTGCTAGGCTCAAACTGCGTGTCCGCATCAAGCATCACCACCGTTTCGTGCTTCACCCATCTAAGCCCCTCGCGCAAAGCCTCGGCCTTCCCTTTGTTCGGCTGGCGAATGCATAGCACGCGCCGATCCATCCCCGACACCTCTCTGATAGCGGCGGCTGTGCCGTCCTTAGAACCGTCATCCACCACCACCACCTCAATAGGTGCGGGGTGCGTTGACGCCAAGACGCAGCGCAGCGTTTCCCTTATGACTTTCTCCTCGTTATACGCAGCGATCAAAACGCTGACTGGAGGGTGGAATCCGGCGCGTTCTGCACGCCTAGACTCGTCCATCTTCCTGTGCTGCATAGCCAAGGCGGCTATCAGCAACATTCTTAGCAGCAGCAGCACCGTGGCTACGATTGTGAATGACCACAGCAGTTTCTCCGCCAGATAAAAAAATTGGAAGCCAGAGTCGCTGGCCCACTGGGCCCAGTCGTCCCCGCGTGCGTAGAGCGGAGGCATGATAGCATCCCGTTTTAGCCCGGCCAAATCTCCCAATGACACAATGCGATCGCCGCGCTCCCTCAGGTAATCTATTATTTCTGGCAAAGCTGCCACCGTCTGGCTGCGGTCTCCACCAGCATCGTGCATCAGGATGATATTTCCGAAACGCCTCTGCGCTTTCACGCGGTTCAAAATCTCTACGGCACCGGGGCGCTCGTAATCGCGCGGGTCAATGTTTGCCGCCACGGTCAAGTAGTTCATATCCTGCGCTATTTCTACTGGGATGGCCTCTAGCACCGTGTACGGGTGCGAATCTCTTATGTATGGTGGCCTGAAAAGGATTGTTGAGCGATCCGTGATCGCCTCGATGATGCGCTGGCACGCGTTCAGCTCCAGTTCAGCCTGCCTGAGAGAGACACGCGAAAGATCGGGATGGAAAAAAGAATGGTTGCCGATCTCGTGCCCCTCACGGGCTATGCGCTGCAATATTTCGGGCTCTCTCTCCGCCTGTCTGCCAAGCACGAAAAATGCGGCGGGTGCCTTTTTTTCTTTCAGAACATCCAAGATTTTAGCTGTCCACTCAGGGTCTGGGCCGTCATCAAATGTGATCGCCACCTCATCGCGGCTATTTCCCCAATGAAAAAGCGTGGCGTAATTGGGCAGCAGCTTGTACTCGCTCAACACATAATCCTTGTTGTCCCTAGCCATCGCGCGGTAGCCATCGCGCATGTTCACATCAACAGAAACAAACTCACCATCACCGACTTGAGCCACTCTATCATCGGCCTGAATATTGGAAAGGAGTTTGAGTTTCTCGGCTTTCCACTCCGTGGTGACGGGCTGTTTCAATATAGACCATATCGCCGGATCCTCCAAGCCCATCCTGTAAACCCCCACACCGCCGACAAGGTTGCCGTGCGCGGCCTCCCACTGGTTCAAGAAACTCGCAGCGTCCAAAAACCAAACAGCCCGTTCATCCTCCCCGAGCTGGTAGGAAAAATGCGGGTTCCAGTCGGGCTTGCTGAACCCGATGTCCGAAACCCCAGCGGCTGCAGCCCTCGCGAGAGAGTCCGAAAAACTGATCATCTCGGCTCTTTCCCCAGCATCTTTTTTCGTGGCGGAGACGCGCCAATCATACCCGTATGAACCGATAGCTATCACCCACTGGCGCGAATTACCGTAGGCCAAGACTGCGTTCATCCATCCGTCGAACCAGTCCTGCGAAGCAAGCGGACCAGGATCGTCAACCTCAGAATTCTCATCGTGCATCAGCGCCACGAAACGATCTGTGAATTCGGAAAGCGCATCCAATTCAAAAACATTCATGCCGGCTCCCATCGGGACTGCTATCCAGAGTTCCATCTGTTTTCCGTGCAGGCCGTCGGCGATGCGTTTCAGCAGAGCTGTCACATCTTGCTTGTAATTTGAGTCCAGCATTTGCCAGTTGATGAGAACGCCGTCTGCATCCACCTTTTCTAGTGACTGCGCAAGCGATGCCGCAAACCGTTCCTGCACGCCAGCCGGTGCCACAGAGAGATTTTCCACCGGCTCAGGCTGCCACTCGTCGTTCCACAGATTGTTAAGCATCGGCAAGAACGCTATGTTTTTTGATTTCAGCGTTTCCAGCAATCGGGCGTCGGGCACTTCAGATATGCGCCCAAGTCCGTCCTCCAATGTGAACCAATCCGAACAAACATGGGTCAATAGGCCGCCGTGCTTTATCAGGGAGGCATGGCTGCGGCTGTCCCATCCAGCATAAAAACCGAGGCGGATATTTTTGTGCGATATTTTATACGCGGACTTCCCGGCTCCCTGCGCGCCACCCGCTTGTCGTGTTCCAGTGAATGCCTGCAGTCTTTGCAATGGTCTCTCGCCATACGAAGGAGGCGTCATGGGGCGCTTGAGCATTTTTATTTCGCCCTTCATCTCGCTCACCGATTTTGGGAGCTTGAGCTTCGGGGCGACAAACATCGCGTGAACAAACAAAACGCCGCCAACCATCAAAAGTGAGACAAACAGAAAAATGAGCGTCCTGAGGCGCGGCCAACGCCTGCCAGCACGGTCAAAAAAAATAAATTTTTTGGCGGTATCTTTCATGCGGCAAGAATAAATGGTGCCCTTAAAAACCTCTGGCCCCCAAGCAAAAACCGATCTATCCCATCAAAAAATATTTTCATCTGAAATGGACTTTGAACATAGCGTAAAAAAACCATTTGGCAAACACAGCTATTGTCACCCACGCTTTAACACCTCCCGAAAACTCCGCTGGCAAGCGAAACCACGGATGCGTCCCGCTTTTCAAACCACTGGTCGTAGTGCTGCAGCCTGAACCTCGCTATCTCGCGAAACATGTGGAGCATGACGAATAAAACCCCAACACCATCGAAAAACTGTGCGTTGCGAGTCTGTCCAAAACTTTTTATGAACGCCTCTGGGTCTCCATGTTCCGCCGCCAAAAACGCCTGTTCATCCCACCCTCTCACTTGGCCGAGCGCGGACTTATTCACCTTGAACGGATGCCCGAACCTCGGTCCGACATGCGAGCCATCTATGCTGCCTATCACACATACCCGCCCGCTGTATCCAGCGACAACTCCGCGCAATGCCTCTGCAAACTGGTGGTAATCAGACCCGATGCCAGTCCCGCGCTCTACACCTTCATGCATCCCGCCGCACAGCACGGGAAGAATACGGAATGGCGCAAATCTGGGGAACAGCCTGCCCAAAGCCTGCAAGTAAACCACGACGAACTCAATGGAGTGTTCTCCGTGGTGCGAAAACGGGTCTAGGCCGATTTCAAAGCCGCAGGCATCCCGCAAACTATAAAAAAAATCCTCGTCCACGCAGGTTTCACCGAGGCATGTTCTGTAGCCTTTTTTAAGGACGCTTATCTCTGCTGCACTCTGGTGGCCTACGCCGAGTATCACATACAGATCGGCGGGGCCGCCGCGCAATAACGCATCGTACGCATGACTGTAAACATGCCCACCTACCCTGAAATCCAAATGCGGCACCACCAAGCCAGGAGGACATTCACTGGAACATATCTCGCCCTCCGGAGGCAGAGTTCCCACGCCTGACGCAAAATGAGAGCGGATCATTTCAAGGATATCGTCCTCTGAATCAGGGTAAGAGTTGTCGCCGTGCTGGGCATATAAAAAAGGGTGCGCCTCCCACGCTGCACGGTAGCGGGCGCACGCTTCGATGGATTCCCCTGAAATCTCGGACATCTCCACGCTATGGATTCAGCACGGGCGGTTTCACGGCATCCGTTCCAGCACCGGACATCTCGCCGTGCAACAGATGCCTGTTTTTTTTGAAATAGACTAGGCCAGACCAGACAGTTATCAGGGTTGCCCAGAGGAAAAGCCAATAAACCGACTGATCCAAAAACCAGAACCAGAGTTCATTGGTGAAACTGCCGCCCGTCATGTGGCACGCCTCGTCCGCCGATGCCACGAGCAGCGTGACAATGATAGCAACGATCTGCGAAATCGTCTTGTGCTTGCCAAGGCGTTCTGCCGACAACAATGTCCCTTTGCCCGCCGCCATCACACGGAGGCCAGTGATCAGAAATTCGCGAGAGACCATCAGCACAGCCATCCAGATCGGCAGCCAACCACCTGCGACGAGATAAAACATCGCAGCCGTAACGAGTATTTTGTCCACGAGTGGGTCGAAGAGCTTCCCGAAATCGCTTACCAAGTTCATGCGGCGTGCGATGTAGCCGTCCAGCCAATCCGTCAGACTTGCCACTATAAAAACTGCCGTAGCCACCATCGCCATGCCGTCCCACTCGAAGGAGAGTACGCCGACAAAAACGCCCGTGAGCCCGAGCCGAGCCATCGTCAGTTGGTTTGGCAAATTCATAATTATGACACTTAGAAATCTTCCTTAGGGATTGCGCCGCCCTTTGCAATCAAATCATAATCTGTCGAACCTTCTATCGTGGCCACAGAAAAAGTCCCGGCCTTTTCCAAACCGCGCCCATAAACTCGCCCGTCCACGCCAGGCGCATCCCATTCAGTCCTCCCTACGCCAGGCGCATCCCACAAAACGCGTAGGCGCATGCCGATCCTAGACCGCTGCACTTCAGCCGCTATCCGCTGCTGCAATTCCATCGCCCGCTCAAAACGGGACTGTTTCACGCGTGCGGAGACATGCCCCGGCATCGAGTAAGCCTGCGTCCCTTCTTCTTTCGAATAAGAAAAAATTCCCAACCTTTCAAATTTGGCTTCCTCAATAAATGCCATGAGCCTATCAAACCGCGCTGGAGTTTCCCCAGGAAAACCGGCTATGAACGCCGTCCGCACTGCCACGCTTGGTATGCCGGCACGGATTTTTTTCAACAGCTCGCGTATTTTCTTTTCAGTTGTTTCGCGGCGCATCTTGGACAAAACCCAGTCGTCTATGTGTTGGAGCGGCATATCCACATATTTAACTGCCCTCTTGCTCTCGGCCAACGCCTCTACGAGTTCGTCGCTCCAGTGCGCCGGGTGCGTGTAGAGCACGCGCACCCAGAAATCCCCGCCTACCTTGTCCAGCCCACGCAAAAGCTCAGGCAGCGTCGCCCTCTCATCGCTAAGGTCGCGCCCGTAATAAGTGGTATCTTGAGAGATGAGCAAAATTTCTTTAACGCCATTTCCAATTAAATTTTCGGCCTCTTTGAGCACCGAGTCCACCGTCCTGCTCCGGTGCCCTCCACGAATGCGCGGTATTACGCAAAAAGCGCACGGGTGGTTGCAGCCCTCGGCGATTTTCAGGTATGCGTAATGCGGCGGCGTGAGGCGCACCCTTGGCGAATCCCACGCGGGCAGGTATCGCGCCCTTGGCGTAGTGTAATTTTTGCAGCCTTCCCCAGCCCATACGCCGGCCACGATCTCCGCTACCTGCGGCACTTGATCCAACCCCATGAAACCATCCACCTCGGGCATGGCATCTGGTAATTCTTTTCTAAACCTCTGCGCCAGGCATCCGGCCACAATCAGCTTTTGCTCCTTGTCCCTACGACGCATCCCCCTGGCTCTGTTGGCCTCGAAAATGGCTTCAATACTTTCCTCTTTGGCCGCCCCGATAAAGCTGCATGTATTCACGATAAGCACATCGGCATCGGTGGCCTCGTGAGTCGTCTTGTAGCCCGCCTCGCTTAGTGTGCCCAGAATGATTTCGGAATCGGCAAGGTTCTTGGCGCAGCCCAGCGAAACCAGTCCGACCGTGGGTGGCCCAACATCCGAAACCGCATGGGCTCTCCCTGTTTTTTTCGTGCTTTTCATGCTATTTTTTTAAAATTCAAATAATATGAATGGAATCTTATCTAAAAATAGATTGTAGGCAAGGATGCCTGTGATGTATTCTTTTCTTGCGACATTTGAGGTTGTCACTCATGCCTAAACTGGCGAAGCCAGTGCCAAGAGTTTTGAACCACAGATGAACACTGATGGACACAGATGATGAACGGTAAGGGACTAAAATGCCCCCATTTGTCAGGACTGGAAAAAATGAGAGGCTGATATCCCATGAGTTCACGGTATGATGATTTGACGCACGAGGAGCTGGTCAGGCTTCTCGAAGCGAGGGACAGGCGGGACGCGACACGCTTTGGTCTCGTGTGGGAAGCCAATGAGATTGAGCGGGACAAGGCTCTCAATGGGGATTTTGTCGCGCTGGATTTGGATGAAAAACTTTCTTGCGGGGAGGCTCCTTATAAAAACCTCATTATCGAGGGGGATAATTTTGACGCGCTCCGCCACTTGCGTATGTGTTACGCGGGTAAGGTGAAGTGCATCTACATAGACCCCCCTTACAACACGGGGAACAAGGACTTCGTTTACAATGACCGTTTTGTGGACAAGGAAGACGGTTGGCGGCACTCGAAATGGTGCGAGTTCATGTTTCAACGCCTCACCCTCGCCAAAGACCTCCTCACTCAAGATGGCGTGATTTTTGTCTCCATTGACGATAATGAGGTCGCCACCTTGCGCTTGCTCATGGACAGGATTTTCGGGGCGGGGAATTTTGTCGCAAACTGCATCTGGCAAAAACGCTATTCGTGTTCAAATGACCATAAGACTATCGCCCCCATGCACGCCTGATGAACTTTTTGGAGGGCATGATGATGAATGATCCGATTGTGGCAGAAGTGCGGAAACAAAGAATAAAAATTCTTGCTTCGTATGGAGGGGATTTTCGAAAAATGTCCCGTGATGCGATGAAGAGACAATTTGAAAGTGACCGAAAAGTTGTTAGCCTCGAAAAGAGGATTCTCCAAGAAGATACAGCACCAAACGCCTACTCGCTCCGTGAGCAGGCGTAAGTGAATTTTAGTCATGAGCAAGAGACGCTAAAAGGATTTCAAGATGAAGCGGTAAAAAGTGGCGTGGGTCTCTTTGCCATGGCAAAGGTGCTGCTCGATGCGGCTGGGGATGATGTTGCCAGCCATAAGGCGGCGGTGAACCATAATGGCTATTTGCTCATAGAAGCTCCTACAGGAACTGGAAAAACGCTAATTGCAGGGACGATTGTTGAAAAGTTTAGCCATCTGGAAAATGTCGTCTGGTTTTGGTTTGCGCCGTTTAAGGGCGTGACGGGGCAGACAGTTTCTTACCTGCGCGAGTCGTTCAAAGGATTGCGTCTGCGGGAAATCTCCGAAGACCGCGCCACTGCGGGGAGTCGCGGTGGGGATGTGTTTGTCACCACTTGGCAAACGGTGGCGACCCGTGTGAAGGACAAGCGCAATGTCCGCAAAGAGAGCGAAACGAACCCGTCCGTTGATGCTCTTATCACTTCTTTGCGCAAGCAGGGTTTGCGAATTGGTGTGGTTGTGGATGAGGCGCACCACGGCTTTGGCGGCGAGACGCAAGCATCCGAGTTTTTTTGCGAAACGCTCAAGCCCGAATACACGATTCTTGTCACCGCTACGCCTGACGACAAAGATGTAAAAGCCTTTGAAAAAGCTATGGGGATTGAGGAGCTTCAGCGGATTAGCGTGAGCCGCTCGGATGCCGTGAGCGAGGGGCTTATCAAAATGGGTGTGAAGTGCGTGGCGTATTTTTCCGATGCTGATAAAAAAGCGCTCATTAACTTGGAAGCTACGGCGTTGAGGGACGCCGTTGCCGCGCACAGAAGACTCAAGGCGCGTCTTGCGGAATTAAAAATCCCGCTGGTGCCGCTTCTGCTTGTCCAAGCGGATTCGGATCGTGTCGGCGCAAAAATTAAAAACATAGACCGGCTCAAAGAACAGTTGCTCGTGCTGGGCTTCACAGATGAACAAA
>JAIFLJ010000258.1:9909-11789 GCA_020049135.1 bacterium
ATCGCAGTCCACACGGCTGAGGAACCCGACAGCGGATTGCTCGCGCTTGCCAACGATGAGAAGCGGGAAGTATTGCTTTTTAAAATGTCCGTAGCCATGGGCTTTGATGCGCCCCGCGCCTTCACGCTCGTCTCCATGCGGGCAAGCCGCGAGGTGGATTTTGGTGTCCAGCTTGTCGGGCGCATTTTGCGTGTGCATCGCAGGCTCCACGCAATGGCGCGTGACAAGCGTTTGCCAGAAGAGTTGAACTACGGTTATGTTTTCCTTGCGGACCCCGAAACGCAAACGGGTTTAGACCTTGCCGGGCAAAAGATTAACCAGATTCAAACCGCTTACGCCAAGGCAAGCGCCTCGATGGTCGCGCTCCGTTTTGGCTCTGGCCAACCAGGGCTTGGCCATGTGGATGGTGCAGGTCAAATATCCTTCAGGCTTGATGGCGGAGACGCTGGTGAAAAAACCTTTGATGGAACAGATGGCGACGCTGCTGCCGTGCAGGGGCTCCCCGTCGAAACGGGTTTTAATTTCGGGCAATTTTTTGGTGGGGTGGATAAAACGGGTGAAACGCAAGAAAACACACAAAAGGCAAGGCCACCCGAAAAAGTTGCGGGCGCGGCAACTGTCCACCGCTACCCGCTTCGTTCTGGTGTGCCAAGGCTTTTTAAAACGCAAGAGCTTGGCGATAATTCTGTGACAGAGGAAGACTGCGCCCAAAGGTTTTTTGTTTCTACGCGGGATTTATTCGAGGTAGTGCGGAGCACGGTTCCCGTTGAAAAACGGACGCTGGATGTGTTCACGCAACAAATTCAACAGGAGTTTAATTTTGCCGCAGCACTATCTGAGGCTCAAGCGGCGAAAATAGCACAAGATGTTTTGCTCAAAAATAAAACCTTCGACGCCCGCGAATTGCGCAAAGCACTACTTCGTAAAATGCAGAATGTCATGCGCGAAGAAACCTTGGCTGAAGCCGAGAACCCGATGAAAGTAGCACATTTCTTAAATGTCATTTTAGCGGCACGCCCCAAACTGCTTTTTGAAGCGCAAAAAGCTGCGCTAGCTGAACATGCGCAGGTCGTAGAAGCCGGGTCCCTCCTCGAAATATGGGAGTCACCTGAACCGCTGGCCGCATCAACGCGCAACATTTATGGCATCTTTCCGCAGGGGCTCAACTCATGGGAAACGGAGTTTGCTGGGATGCTCGACCGTGATCCCAATAAAATCATCAACTGGTGGCATAGGAATGAACCGCACCAACCTTGGTCGGTAAATGTGCTTATGCCAGATGGCCGCGGTTTTTATCCAGATTTCATTATCGGTGTAGAAGGGCGCGACAAAGAGAATGGAACACTTCTAGCCGACCCGAAGCTCAATTATCAGCGTGAAGAAGAATTGCCCAAAATCCTTGCGGAACACAAAGCATACGGGAGGGTGATGATACTTTATCGTGATGGGGAAGCGCGTTGGTCAATCGTGGGCTACAATGAAAAAGATCGCCGCCCTTTTCTCTCTCGTGAGTTTAGGCTATCCGATGCTGCTGGATTTTAGCGCAGATTATAGGACACCTCTAAAAACCTCCGTGTGGCGCGTGGCTGGGATTTTTGGACGGAGACGAGGCTTTGGGAGCGGGAGTGTATCAGGAGGATACATGAAGCGGAAAACAACGAAGTCGCCCGTCAAAAAATACCGCCACCCTCTGGGCTGGAAGGGATTGCGGCGACTGGCTTTGTCACTCAGCAGCACTCCTTCCAGCGCACCGCACGCAGGTTTTTAGCAAAGACCCCCCAAAAAGCGGGGTGGCACGGGCAGTAACTCGGCACATCCGTTTGACCTCTGCCATAGCCCGTAGGAGCACTCTCATAGGGAATATGACTCTGGGCGAACAC
>JAIFLJ010000139.1 GCA_020049135.1 bacterium
TTAAAGGTTTAGTGTTGAAAAGTTTAAAAAAATCTTACTTCGTGTTCTTCGTGCCCTTCGTGGTTAAACATTTTTTCCTCCAGCCTTGCGTCTTCCTTTCGAAATTCGTTTTCGATTTCGTTATTCGATATCCTCCCGCACTGAGGCGCAGCTTGGATTTTTGCTCTCTCTACTGAGCAGTTACATCGGAAGTATAAAACTGAAGGTGCTGCCTTGGCCAAAAACGCTTTCTGCCAGCACTTGCCCATCCAGCTTATCCACCATGCTTTTCACAATGGAAAGCCCGAGGCCGTGCCCTATCCATTCCGTAGAGCCAAGCTGCGAAAACGGGATGAAAAGACGATGGATGTTTTCTTGCTCAATGCCCCGCCCGTTGTCTTTAACCCAAAACTTAATTTGCGACTCACCGTGCTGAGTCCATCCAAGCACTATCACTGGAGGTCGCCCTCCGTACTGGATGGCGTTACTCAAATAGTTGAACCATATTTCCTCTATCCAAGGGCCGTAGCTCTCTATTGCAGGCCAAGAGTCAGGATATTCGAACTCGACCCTGAACTCTTCAACCATGTGCGCCAGACGCATTATGGCTCGCTCGACTTTTAGCTCTATATCTACGGGGCGCTTGACCAGATCGGTTTTGCGTATGCGCGAAAAAAGAAGTATTTCGTCCACGATACGGTTGGATGCTCTGGCACTACTAGCTATGTTGTAAGCTATCCTCTGCACATTTTGGTCAATGCCATCCATATTGAGAAGCGACTCAGCTTGGAGGGCGAGTGCCGTTGTTGAAGTTTTCAGGTTGTGGGCAACTGTATGGGCGAAAGAATCGAGTTCCTCATTGCGTTTAACCAGCTCTGCGGTCTGCTTCGTGACTTCCTCCCTAATGATATGCCGCTCATTCTGCATGTGGAACTCCAACTGTTTCCGCTCGGTGACATCGGTGTGCGTGCCGACATATTTTAAGCTGGGGTTGCCATCGCCACTATTAATGCATTTAGCTCGAGTTAGAATGTGCCGCCATGAACCGTTCGCATCTTGTATGCGGAATGTCTCCGACCATGTCTCTATTTTACCTTCCTTAAGATTTTGGATGTAGGCCATGATCCGATCTATGTCGTCAGGATGTAACTTGCTTGAGAAAAAAACCATGCCCGCCTGGCCTTGTAAAGGCGGATAACCGAGCATGGTAAACATCTTGGGGCTGTAATTATAAATGTTGTTTTGGAAGTCGGTTTCCCACAAGCCGTCGTCCATAGCATCCAGAATATAATCAACCCTCATCTGCGCTTTAAGCATGCCTCTCTGTGCTACAATCTCGGATTGCAATGCCGCTTCTGCCTTTTTTTGATCAGTGATATCGGTGTTCGTTCCCACTATCCGAATGGGAGTGCCAGAATTATCGTATTTGACGGTCAGTCCCTTTGACAGAACCCATTTGTAATCCCCGTTTTTGCATCTAAGCCTATGTTCGCTGGTGTAAAATCTCTGTTTTTTATAAAAAAACGAATCTATGTTGGAGAACACATTCTTGCGGTCGTCTGGGTGTATGAGCTTTTCCCACTCTTCATGTCCAAAACCTATATCGCTCTCTTCGTAGCCAAGCATTGCTTTCCACTGTTTAGAATACACGATGCGTCCCGTGGTCACATAGTAGTCCCACACGCCGTTGCCAGAACCTTCCAAGGCGAATTTCCAAAGTTCTTCGCTTTCAGCCAGCGTGCGCATCATCTTAACCTGCTCTGTAATATCCCGCGTCACGCCAATCATTTTTTGCCGAGAGCCGTTGCCACCAGCCAACATCAGCCCGTGCGATTCAAGGTGATGTATATCGCCAGATTTTCCGAGCATGCGGTAAGAGACATCAAGTTTGGTGCAACACGAAGCCGATTCTTTAAAAGCCTCCAAAACCTGCTTGCGGTCTTCGTCCACGACAAAATCTGCTATAAATTTTTCGAGATTCATCTGCGCAGGTTCTTCTATGCCGAGCATCTGTATCATAGCCGCATCAACTGTCCATGTATCGGTTTTTAAATCCCATTCCCACACGCCCAGTTCTGATGCCTGCATGGCCAACTGGAGGCGTAAACTGTTTTTAGCACACTCTCTTTCAGCATGTTTTTTTTCAGTGATATCGGTGAAAATGCCTTGGGCTATCACGCTGGATTTTAGTTTGATAACACTGCCGTTTATAAGCACTTTGCGGCGTTCTCCCCCAGCCGTTACTATCTCCGTCTCTATTTCTTCGCTCCCTTTTTCAACGCAGACTCTGAATGACTCAATACATTCGTCCCATGAGTCCTGCGGATGTATCTCTTTCAGACCAAGGCCGATATTTTGCTCCACAGGGCGTCCGAGCATGTCAGCAGCCGCACTGTTGATATTTATTATGCGACCCGTTCCGACATCGAACCATATAATAGAGTGAGCCGCGTGCTCGAAAACATTTCTGAAACGCTCTTCGCTTTCATTTATTGAGTCTATGAGCTTTTTTTGTTTTTCCACGCCGCGCGTGCGCACGGCCTGTATGATGAGAGCCAATACCAACAGGAGCAAACCCATCTCGTAGGCCAACCGCTTGAGGATTGGTCTATAAATATCTGAGTAGTCTATTTTCGTCTCCAACACCCAGCTAGTATTTTTAATCTCTTGCGTAAACGCCAAGACGCGTTCGCCTCGGTAGTCTAGTCCTTCTGAGAAACCAAGCGGGTTTGAAGAAGCAAGAAAAGACGGCGTGTCAGGCTGTGGATTTGGAACCAACGGGAATTTTAGTGTGAGCGGCGGCAATCGCCCGTGCCTAGTCCTGTTGACGCATGTCAGCCCGTCTCCATTTCTAGTCAAAAGAAGTGTTTCGGTTGTTTTTTTGAATGTTGGCCAGCTTTGCAGCAGAGGAAAAATATAACTCTCAGGATTATTTTCCAATATGACCCCGCCGTGCACTTGTTCTTTTGTCTGGTGCATCACAGGAATCCAGAGACCGAGGGAAACACTCTCTGTCTCATTTTTTTTGTCGGGTATGTGCGTGTGGAAATCAATCGGGACAATGTCTTTGGACAACATGAGGCGTTTCCTGATATCATCGGTATTGTGACTGTTCGATTGCTTAATATGTTCCTCAGGGAAACAGAGTGCGACCTCTCCACGATTATCATACAAAACAATACATTTATACTCGTTTGTCTCGTGAATGGATTTCATCCACGCAATGATTTTTTCGCGCTTAGATTCATCAGATGGGTTTTGTAGGTAGCCGCGCAAAAGCTCTTGTATTGGCTCCAGTTGAAAAATTAGTTGTGCATCGCCTCTCTTTTCGTCCCACCATTTCCTTATATGGTTAGAATTTATCTC
Organism: bacterium; assembly: GCA_020049135.1. Lineage (GTDB taxonomy): Bacteria > Verrucomicrobiota > Verrucomicrobiia > JADLBR01 > JAIBCM01 > JAIFLJ01. Next base: position 3,346 of record JAIFLJ010000139.1, read on the forward strand.
GGACACAGACTGCAAATCATTCCTGATATAAAGCATGTGTTTTTCAATCTGGTTCGGGATGAAAAATGCAAAAAATAACAGGATGACGAACAGCACCGCAAAAAACCACCATGAGGCTTTTTTGAACCTATGAATCAAAGGTGTCATGCCGGCAAACATGCTTGATAAAGATAATAGCAAAAACTTTTCAGTCAAACGGAACCGCTGCGCTCTTTTAGCTGGAGGAAAGTGGCATTGTCACTATGGAATAGGAACGAGCATCTGCACCAAAAGCCTCCACTACTAGCGCCGTCTTGATTTATTGGCGTTGGGTCTGCTGTGAACAGTCGTTTTCGGAGCACTCCCATCAGGATTAGGGCGCGGTGCTGAAGAGTGGCGGTAGGTGATGCGACCTTTGGTCAAGTCGTAAGGGCTGATCTCAATAGTGACGGTATCACCCGTCATGATCTTGATAAAATGTTTCCGCATCCTGCCCGAAAGGTGTGCCAAAAGCACATTGCCGTTCTGGAGCTGCACGCGAAACATCGTGGCAGGCAACACTTCCTTAACGACGGCTTGGACTTCTACTACATCGGACATGGGCTGGGTTTATGCCCCGTTTTAACAAACATGCAACCACCATTTTTGTTTTTTTATCCGTTTTTCAACATTCTCCAAAACATTGAGATGCGCCGGTAACGGTGTAATAAAATGCGCCTATCTCCTTTGAAAATAGGGGCAAGCGACAAGGGGCAAGGGGAAGAAAGTAGAAGCGGCGTCTCGCCGCTTTCGGAAAGGAGCGCGGTGCGTCTCGCCCGCGAGGCTAGGCACAGAAGGTCAAATATCCACCCGCCATTTTCATCCCTCGTGGTGTTCGCAAGAACATGGTGACTCATCTGAAAACAGAAGGGAGCGGCGGCATCTTGCCGCCGAAAGAAGCAGGCAAGGATGCCCGCATCATTTGCTTCGCAAACTCAAAATCCAAGCACCAAAAAAACAAGCACCCACAAAACAAAGCACTGGAAAATAATGCCCGAATCTGGAGTAAAATGTTTCAGCAGGAGAAACAGGCACTTGTATTTGCCCCGTCAAAAAACCGCCCACTTCCACGCTTTTTCCCTCTTCATCAGTCAAAACATCCGTCACCCTTCCCTTCCCGTCCACAAGGCAACTCACGCCTGTATTGGAACACCGAATTAAAGGCAACCCAGTTTCCACAGACCTAAAAATAGCATTTGAAGCATGTTGCCATGCTGCCGGTGAACTTTTAAACCAAGCGTCATTGGTCAAATTTACAAGCAATTGCGCCCCAGCCTTGGCGTGCTGGCGCGATAATTCGGGCAAAACATCCTCAAAACAAATCAGCCCACCAGCCATTACTTTACCGCCATCAGCCAGAATCGGGAACACACCCATACATTGCCCAGCCGTATAATCGCTCGGCAACGGAACCAGCGCGGCCAACCACGGCATCCATTTCCTGAACGGCAGATATTCCCCGAACGGCAGCAGATGCTGTTTCCTGTAAACTGACTTCTGCCCCCATTGCCCATCCAAAAAAATCCCCTTATCAACCCAAAAAGCAGCGTTGTAGTAGCAGCCACCCGCGTATTCGATCGCCCCTACCAACAGCGGTGCTTCGACCTCGCGTTTCAACTCGTTCAACGCCGCCTGCATCATCAAATCCTGAAACAGAACCGAGCCCGGCGCTGTCTCTGGCCAAATAACAACATCTGGCTTATAAGCGGCAACAAGCAATGTAGATTCCTTGTAACAGCTCACCACCCCATCCGCCTGCATGGCGTCAAATTTCACATCCTGCGGAATGTTTCCTTGGACAACAGCCACACGGAGAGGCACGGTGTCACCCTGTTTTTGCCCCACCTGATAAACGCCCCACAGGAAAACCACTCCCACCAACCCCACGCAAAACGAAAAGTCTAAGTGCGGCCTGAGTTTTTGTTGCCGCTGCATCTCGCGGGCAAAACGCACGAGCGTCAGCGCGGCCACGCCGTTCACAAACACGATCAAAAATGTCAGCATGTCCGCCCCGCCAATGCTGGCCACCTGTATCATCGCAATATTTTGATACTGCGACACAGCAAGTTTGTTCCACGGAAACCCGCCCAGCAAAACCCCGCGCACGGCATCCAGCCCAACCCACCCCAGAGCACCCAAAATAGCAGCCGCAAGATTGTCGCGTGACCGCGTTTGTGGAAACGCCACACAAACTCGCTGCCAAAAAAACGCCCACGCCCCCCAATACAGCCCCAAATAAACACAAACCAGAGCAGCCCCGACTGGCGTGACATAGCCTATCCACCAGAGCGTCCCCGCCGAAAACAAAGTCCCAGACAACCACCCAGTGCGCCACCCATCACCAGCATGACGAACGGCTAACATGATAGGGATCAAAGCAACCCACGCAGCCCAAGCTTGGTTAAATGGATGAAATGCCAAAACGCCTAAAACAGCCGACCCAGCAGCCGCACCGACCCGTGCCACATGCACAAGGTTCATGCGAACCTTTTTGTGTTACAGGCCACTAACCGCTCCGCCTGCTCCAAATCTTCGGGCGTGTCCACCCCGATAGAGTCGAACTCTGTCTCCTCTACCAAAATCCTAAACCCGTTCTCCAGCACACGAAGCTGCTCCAACTTCTCGGCGTCTTCGAGCGGGGAAACAGGGAGTCTGACAATTTTCCTCAGCGACTCTTTCCTGAAAACATAAAGCCCCACATGCTTGAAATAGTGCGGCTCAGTGCGCCCGTCACGGTTGAAAGGTATCGGGTGCCTAGAAAAATATAGTGCCTCACCACCATACCGCTTTACCACTTTCACCACGCTCGACGCCTCGATTTCTGTCCGGCTTTCTATCCTTTTGCAGAGCGTCGCCACATCGTAAGACGACCCATCCACCAAAGCGCGAACAGCCTGCTCCAGCATACGAGGATCAAGCAGTGGCTCGTCACCTTGGATATTAACCACAAAGTCACACTGGAAACGCTCCGCCACCTCCGCCACCCTGTCCGTCCCGCTCGGGTGTGAAGGTGCAGTCATGCAAACCTCGCCCCCGAATGACTCCACCGCACTGCGTATCCGCTCGTCATCGGTGGCCACCACCACACGGTCTATCATCGTGGCGCGGCATGCTCGCTCCCAAACCCATTGCACCAAGGGCTTGCCGCACAGCAAAGCAAGAGGTTTACCCGGAAAACGGGTCGAGTCGTAACGCGCTGGAATCACACCTAAAACTTTCATGGCAACCCCAAAATCCACCCGACCGCCTCGGTCAGGCTCCGCGCCGTAAAGTCCGCCGGCCTCACGGGCTGTTCTTTTTCATCGTAAGCCAGCCACACCGTTTTGCACCCGGCGTTCTCGCCGCACTCCACATCCGTAGTTTTGTCCCCGACCATAACGGAATCGGGCAGGCTCACGCCATGCTCCGCTGCCGCTTGGAAAAGCAAACCTGGCGCAGGCTTACGCGTCTCAGACGGTTGCTCCGGCGTATGTGGTGAATAGTAGATTCCCGATAAAACAACGGGCGCGATCTGCCGCTCCAATTCCTCATTGACCGCCCTAACTTGCCTGTCCGTGCAAAGCCCGCGCCCAATACCCGACTGGTTTGAAACAATAAAAATCAGCCACCCCGCACCCTGCAATGCGAGCAAGGCATCCCGCGTATCCTGAAAAAGCTCCACGCCAGACGGGTCGTTCAAATACGGAATGTTTCGTATGAGCGTATCGTCCCTATCGAAAAAAACTGCCCGCTTTTTCATTCAGCACAAGCTCTTTGGAATAAAACAGCCGCCAGCCACTCCCGTCAAATGTGCTTCGAATCAGACTCGTCCTTGACGGCGTAGCCCGAATCTTGGCGTTTCTGGTTGACCTCATTTTTTTTGCGGTAAGCCTCGTAAATGTCGTCTGCGCTCATGCCCAGCACCTGCGCGATAGAGATTAAAAAATGGAACAGGTCTATCACCTCGACCCTAGCGTTTTGCTCGTCGAATTTCTGGTACTTCGCCCACCATTTCCACGGAACGCTGTCCGTGAGTTCCGCCATCTCTTGCGTCATTGCGCGGCAGTAATTCAGCACCCATTTAACCTTCTCCTCTTCACTCATGCTGGCCGTGTTCACCCCGATGCGGCGGTTCAACGCCTCTTGCAATTCCCAAATATCGTTCAGTTTGTCACTCATGCTCAATTTCATAAACAAAAGTCTTGGGATATGCAACCAAACCCGCTATAAAAAAAGAATGGGGGAAATAAGAAATGTTGTGATCATAGGCAGCGGCTGTGCAGGTTTGACCGCAGCTATCTACACCGCAAGAGCCGACTTGAAACCGCTCGTTCTCACTGGCCTCGTGCCAGGCGGCCTGCTCACCACCACCAATGTCGTTGAAAATTATCCAGGCTTTCCAGAAGGGATAGACGGCTACGAACTCATGAGCCGTATGCAGAAACAGGCCGAACGCTTCGGCGCAGAAATTCGGTTCGGCACTGTAGATTCCGTTAATTTCTCGGCTTCCCCTTTCAGCATCAGCGTGGACGATGAACCCGTCCTCGCCCGCTCAGTCATCATAGCCACAGGCGCATCGCACCGCCACTTGGGCTTAGAGAGCGAAAAGCTCCTAGATAAAAAAGGTGTCACCTACTGCGCCACCTGCGACGGCGCACTCCCCATGTTCCGCAACCAACCACTAGTCGTTGTGGGCGGCGGCGACACCGCCCTAGAAGAAGCACTCTACCTCACCCGCTACGCCTCACGCGTTCACCTCATCCACAGACGCGACAAGCTCCGCGCATCTAAAATCATGCAGGAACGCGTGTTGGCCCATGAGAAAATCCAGATGGAATGGAACTCAGTAGTGGACGAAATTCTTGATGTTAAACAGGACAAAGTTACAGCCGTCCGCCTCCGCGATACCGCCACAAACCAGACCAGAGAAATACCGTGCGCTGGAGTTTTTATGGCCATTGGGCTCACACCCAATACGGCACTTTTCAAAGGCCAGATAGACCTGCGTGAAGACGGCTACATCACCCTGCAGCACGGAACGCAAACCCGCGTGCCAGGCGTATTCGCATGCGGCGATGTAGCCGACCCAGAATACCGCCAAGCCATCACATCCGCTGGATCAGGCTGCGCCGCTGCAATAGAGGCTTTCAAATATCTCGCGACACAGACCTGACATCACACCAATAAGGAAAAATATAATGTCATCCCCCACTATCATGCTTTACAGCCGCGCTTACTGTAGCTGGTGCATGGACGCCAAAGAATGGCTCGACAAGAACCATTTCGAATACGAGGCAATAGACATCGGCACAGATGCCGAAGCAGCCAATGAAATGGTGCGCATCTCTGGCCAACAACGCGTCCCCACCATCGTGGTCAACGGCGAAGTCTTGGCCGATTTCGGCACCCCAGAATTAGAGGCGTTCATGAAAGCAAAAGGCCATGTCTAAAAAACATGATTGACCTCGACATCACTACATTAATAGAAGCTTGGAAAACGGGTGGGCTACTGATTGCCTTGGCTCTGGTTCTTATCGGTGCTGGTTTAGGGTGCTCAGAGTCCCCATTCCTACAAAGGGTCGGCGGCTTCCTTTTCCCCGCTGCGTTTTCCACAGCCGTGTTCTGGTGGACAGAAAGCATCGCACTGGCCATTTTCACATTCGTCCTCTGGCTCGTAATACCAGTCGTGCAAGCTTTCATTTTCATAAGACAAATGCGCGTCCCGAAAAATCGGCATCTGGAAAGCATCCCTACTGCTGGGTTCGAGTTTGCAGACCTGCACGAACTTTCATACATCTGGCAAAAGCACGGCTTCGAGATTGTTGACGATTGCGAGCTTGTCCCGTCCAGCCCGCGCCAAGTTTACCGATTCCTGCTTTCGCCTGATTCCAGACGCCTTGTGGTGCTCGGCTGGGTTCAGCAAGGCTCTTACCTAGTCACCTACTCCACACTTTCATCATGGGCAGAAAATGGCCAGCACTGGATGGTCTCCAACTGCCCCCTACCATACGGACTGAAACCTCTCCCGCAAATGCGAGTATGGCATTGCCCCTTGGCAGAAGACCCCAAAGAGATCATAGAGCTATTCGATGAGTTTCTGGAATTAAACGAAGTGGCCTCCCGTTCGATGCCCGAACTGCAAATTCCTGAAACCGCCATCAAAACATGGAACGACTGGATACATCTCCAAACCGAATACAACCTGCGCGAAGGCTGGCTGAAAACGGTTGGGAAAGAAAAATTAGAAATCGCCTACTCCCTGCGCGGCATCCTCGGTGCATTCAAACAGGTGTTCGTCCAACTCATAAAAACATAAGCCTGAAAAGGAAAATGGGATTGGTGTTTGATTGCCAACCCGCTGATTTTCATGCAATTCCCATCGCTCCGTAATGAACCCATTGGGTGACAACTC
>JAIFLJ010000041.1 GCA_020049135.1 bacterium
ACCTTGTCAAAATTGGTGCAGTTCCCCGAAGCACCCCACTCTGGAAAACTTCAGCTCCTGCAGGAATCGAAAAATGCTTCCGCCGCTTTTTCCTAGAGTTGGAATCGCCCTCACTCACCAACTACGCCGACGGCTTCCTCCTGTTCGCTTCCTTCCTCAAAAATTTCCGCCACGACCGCCACAGCGCGACGGCTCCCCTCGCTCCCGCCCTCCTGAAACAAGCGTGCGCCATCTTGGAAAACCAAGTGGAAAGCTCCTCAAAAATCCCCAGCCTCTTGGCTCCATTGGGCGTTCCCTACGACCACCTCCGCAAAGCCTTTGCCGAGCACTACGGAATCTCTCCCGCCCAATACCAAATCCGGGCGAGGATTACCACCGCCCGCAAATGGCTGGAAAAGTTATCTGTCGCAGAAGTGGCGGAACGCTTGGGTTACGCCGACGGCTTTGCTTTTTCTAAACAGTTCAAACGCAGCACGGGAATGTCGCCGAGTATTTTCAAAAACAAGAATGGAAGCAGTGCCTGTATCAAATAAATTAGGCCAAGGTGCGATGCTTGACTTTGCCGCCTCTCATTAGTCACCCGCGTTTTGTATCGTGCGGATCAAAGAGGCATAATCCATGTCGGCCAGCCCCATCTCCTCGGCTTTCGTGTACGATGTTTCAAGAACGCCTGTCTGCGGCAACAGCAGACCTAGCGACCGCGCCAAGTCCAGTGCCAGCATCAAATCCTTGTGCATGTGCTTAACCGAAAATTGTGGCGCAAAATCATCTGCCATAAGCAGCGGCTTTTTCGATTCTGTAAGGAATGACTTGGATGCGTGAAAATCAATAGCGTCAAAAAATGTTTCTTTGGAAATCCCAGCCTGCTGCGCAAGGCGAAAACTCTCTGCCATCCCTTGGTAAAAATTTGCTAGGAGTAGGTTCAGCGCAAGCTTTAGTGCCGCCGCATCCCCGATTTTTCCAACGGGCAATATTTTTTTGCTGATACGGCTGTAAACTTTTTCAACCTTTTCAAAAACAGCACTGTCTCCGCCAACCATGAAAACTGTCTGCCTGTTTTCAGCTCCCGTTTTGCTACCCGTGAACGGCATGTCTAAATAGTGCGCCCCGCGCTCCAAGACGCGTCTGGCGAAAAGACGCGTTTCATCTGCACCGATAGTGCCGTGCTGTGCTACTATTGTGCCTAGTTTTATTTTATCCAATATCTGGTCGAGCACAGCACCCACCGCCTGCCCATCGGCCACGACCAGCGAGATCAAATCTGCGTCGCGGGCGGCATCCCCAGCATCGCCCACGAACCCTGGAACACCGGGTTTGGGCGTCCTGTTCCACACCCTGACATCAAATGCGTCCGCCCGCCAATGCCGCGCCCATATACTGCCGATAATCCCAAGTCCGAACAAAGCGATCCTCATACCACAAAATCTGCATGAACACATGATGGCGGACAAGAAATAATCCTAATCTGGCGAAGCCGATGCCAAGGGAAGAAGTGGCAAGGGAAGAGAAAAGATTTCGTATGAGTGGCGATCAAAACAGACTGTTGCATCCAGTTATACAGGAGGATTACGCCGTTTTTTTCAACCTTCGCTTTGTTCCCTATCTTGGCAACACGGACTTTTTTGGGGCGGCAGGCTTTGCATAAACGATTGCGGGCAGCATTTTTCTTTCTCTATCGGAATTGTGAAAAAGATGCGCGTCCACTTCTCCTGTTCGCTTTCGGCCCACAATTTTCCACCGTGCGCAGTGATGATGTGTTTGACTATGCTCAGACCAAGCCCCGTGCCGCCGTGCTCGCGGTTGCGTGCCTTGTCGGCGCGGTAGAACCTTTCGAATATGCGCGGCAAATCTGAGGGCATAATTCCTATGCCTTGGTCTTCAACGCAGAACACCACTTCCTTGTCAGGCTCGTTGTATCTGGCAGATATGGTTATCGAACCGTGCTTTGGCGAATAGGTGGCAGCATTATCTAGCAGATTATAAAAAACCTGTTCCAAACGCATGACATCCACGCAAATATCAGGCAGGTTTTCGTCTATTTTTATGGTGAGTTTTTTGCTCTTGCCGAGAGCTGTTTTATGGAAGTCCCTTGCGGCATTTTCGGCCAGAAGATGCGGGCGTATTGTTACTGGCGTGAGAGTCAGCATCTTGGATTCCATGCGCGTGAGGGTGAGCAGGTCTTTCACCAAGTTATTCAGCCTGTTTGAATGGCGCTGCAAAGAGAGGAGCATGGGTCGAGCCTCAGCCCAATCCATGTCTTCTGAATCCAAAAGCGTTTCTAGGTAGCCCTGAAACACGGCCAGCGGCGTGCGCAACTCGTGCGATGTGTTGGCTATGAAATCCCTATGTGTTATCGCAGATATTTTTAGCGGGGTGAGTTCGCTTATGACGAGTATCACGCCATGAAACGACTGCTTACCGTCTTGGACTGAAGATGCTTTCACACGGAAACTACGCGGGACATGCAGGGAGAGTGAGTTGAGCGCGTCTATAGTTATTTCTTGATCCACGGGGACTCTGTTTGCAAGCACATTGAGGGCTATCTGGTGCAGGTCGTGGCTCCGCAAAACCTCAATGATAGTTCGCCCCATCGGGTTCGTTTGGATGTCAAAAGTTTTATGAAGCGACGCGTTGGTGAGTATGATGCGCCCCGATGGATTGACAACCACAGTGCATTCTGACATGGAATGTAAAATGGCGTCTGTAAAAAGCGTTTTTGTGTTGAGCTGACCCTGTAAATCTTGGATGTGAGCCGATATTTTTTCTAAGCTGAAAAACATCTGCCTCATCACGGGGGCACCGCTTGGGATGAAGCTGCTTGGGCGGTCGCCTTTTTCTATGCGGTGTAGAATCCTGTTAAGGTGTCTGGATGGATGGAAATATTTGGCCATCAACCAAGCAACGCCCCCCAACAACGCAAGCGATACAAGCCAACCCATTTGAACCCTGTTAGATGCGCTCCGGAAGATTTGAAAGGACGAACCTGTAGCCCACGCCGCGCACTGTTTCTATGTGGTCGGCTGCCTCACCTAGTTTGTCACGCAAACGGCGGATGTGCGTATCTACGGTTCTTGTATCAATGGACGATTCGTAATCCCAAACATCGTTCAGGAGACGGTCACGGCTTTGCACTCGGCCCTGGCGCTCCATGAGGACGGCCAAAAGTTTGAACTCTATCGGCGTCAAATCTATGGTCTGCCCCTTGAACTTCACAAAATGCTGTGCGCGGTCAAGCACCAAATCCCCGATGATGACGCGTTCTGCCTCTTGGTCAGCAGGCGACTGCCGACGCAGAACGCTTTTCACCCTGAGAATGAACTCGCGGGGGCTAAACGGCTTGGTGACATAATCGTCAGCACCGAGTTCCAGCCCGAGCACTTTGTCAACTTCCTCGCCCTTTGCTGAAACCATGATGATCGGGATGCGCGATGTGGCCCGTTCGCTTTTTAGTCGCTTGCAAATTTCGATGCCGCTCATTTCTGGCAGCATGATGTCCAGCACCACAAGCATTGGTGTTTCCTGCTCAATTCGCTTAAACGCGGCTGAGCCAGAATTGGCGGTCATCACCTGAAAACCAGCCTTCCTGAGGTTGATCGAAAGAAGGTCGGACATATCTGGCTCATCCTCAATGATCAGAATTTTGGCTGTGCTCATGAGTGCTTACTTACCCGTTTTCACCTTTCCCGCAAGTTCGTAATTGTAACATTCTTTGGTCAGATTTGCGAATGGATTGCGCCAGATATTTTGGATGTTACACACATTTTACAAATAAGCCTTAAAAAACATCTTGGCATCATGGCATCTGCAACTGTAGGATTGCTGTAATGATTGGAAACGAGGAAGCGGTTCTCGGGTTGTTGAAGGATGTCGGCCTTTTGACCGATGACGATCTTTTTAGGGCGCAACAGTCGGCTCAAGCGTCTGGGCAAGGGTCGCTGGATTGCCTGATTAAAGAAGGTCGCGTTTCGCAGTTGGATGTGCTCAAAGCCATCGCCAACACGGCTGGCATGGAATATGTAGATCAGATTGACATGGTTCCGAGCGACCTCCTCCAATCCGTGCCCAAGGAAATCGCCGAACGGTACAAAATATTCCCCCTTTTCCGCGATGGCAATTTCCTGCGTATAGCCATAGCTGATCCGTTCGATTTTGAGACGCTGGACAGCCTCCCCGTACTCCTCAAACTTGAGCTGGAAATGGTGGTCGCTCCTGGTCTTGAAATCGAGAAAGCTATAGCGGAGCAATATCTGGTCATCCAGAATCTTTCCAGCCAAAGCAACGGCAACAAAGTGTCAGAAAATTCCAGCGACCACAGCAGCGAAGAGGGTGATGCACCCATAATCAGGCTGGTGCAGACGCTCATCATCGAAGCTTACAAACAGAAAGCAAGCGACATCCACATTGAGCCGATGGAAAAACGGATGCGCCTGCGCTACCGCATAGACGGCGAGATGAAAGAGATGCAGGATCCGCCCAAGCGCTTGCAGGCTGCCATCATTAGCCGCATAAAAATCATGTCCGGCATGAGCATTGCCGAAAAACGCCTGCCGCAAGACGGGCGCATACAGATCGTTGTTGGCAGTAAGCAGATTGACCTCCGCGTCTCCACCGTCCCCACCACGCACGGCGAAAGCATAGTGATGCGTATTTTGGACAAAACCAGCCTGATGCTTGGTTTGCCAGAGCTGGGTTTTCTTTCCGATGACCAAGTGGTTATGGAGCGAATACTCGGGCTTGCCGATGGTATTTTCTTGGTCACGGGGCCGACAGGATCAGGAAAAACAACCACGCTTTACGGCTGTTTGAACTACCTGAACAAACCAGATCGTAAAATCATAACTGTAGAAGATCCCGTGGAATATATACTTCCTGGCATAAATCAGGTGCAGGTTCACTCCGATATCGGAATGACATTCCCCGCTGCGCTGCGCTCCATGTTGCGCCAAGCGCCTAACATAATAATGGTCGGTGAAATTCGCGATGCCGAAACCGCCAACATCGCCATCAACGCCTCGCTCACTGGTCACATGGTTTTCAGCACGCTCCACACCAACGATGCCCCAGGAGCGGTCTCCCGCCTCATTGATATGGGTGTCCAGCCGTTCTTGGTCTCATCGGCCTTGCGTGCGGTGATGGCTCAGAGGCTTGTGCGCAAACTCTGCCCGAACTGCAAGCAGGCATACCGCCCGTCGCCTGTGGAGTTGCGCCCCTTGAACCTCCAAGAATCGCAGGTCTCCGCAGCAAACTTCATGCACCCCACTGGCTGCGACAACTGCCGTGGCAGTGGGCACAAAGGGCGGATGGGTATTTTTGAAATGTTCATCCTGAATGACGACATTCGCACCATGATAACCAACAAAGTGCCCACCACAGAAATACGGTCGCGGGCGCGGCAGCTCGGCATGAAAACATTGCGCGAGGATGGCGTGAGAAAAGTGTTGGCTGGAATAACCACTATTGTCGAAGTGGTCTCCGCCACCGTAGGAGACAAGGCTTGATCACATGGAAGCGAATACACTACTCCCATTTTTGCAGGAACAGGGTTACATAACCCCAGAACAGTCCGTCGAAGTTTATGACGAGCAACGCCGCTCAGGCAAGCACATCGAAGAGGTGCTTTCAGATTACGGGATAATGGAGGTCATGCCGCTCTGCCAAGTGGTGGCTACCATGCTCGGAGTCGAGTCCCTAGACCTCACTGGCGTTGAACTCACCAAAGATGTCCTCACCCAGCTACCGCCAGACGCTGTGCGTATGCACAACGCGCTCCCTGTCGCATACAACGACGCTATGGTGACAGTGGCACTCGCTGACCCGCTCGACGCACAGGCACTAGACAACCTCCGCTTCGTTGCTAACGGCAAAGATATAGGCATCATCGTCTGCCCACCTTCACAAGTGATAGACCTCGTTCAAAAATATTACCCCGCCAGCGCAGACGCCATCACAGCCGACTCGCTCATCCAAGAAATTGAGCAGGTCGTTTCCTCCAAGCAAGATTTAGAGGCGCAGGCCAACGCCGCCCCGATCATCAAGTTCGTGAACACCGTTATCGCCCAAGCCATCCAAGCGCGGGCGAGTGACATCCATTTCGAACCGTTCGAAGTAGAATTCAAAATACGCTACCGCGTGGACGGAGCTCTTTACGAGATGGCTCCACCGCCCAAATCCCTCGCCCTTTCCGTCACATCGCGCATAAAAGTAATGGCTGGACTGAATATAGCAGAACGGCGCGTGCCGCAAGACGGGCGCATACAGACGATGTTGACTGGCAAGCAGGTTGACCTCCGCGTCTCTACCCTTCCAACGCAGTTTGGCGAAAGCGTGGTGCTCCGCGTCCTAGACCGATCCGCCGTCAAGCTAGACCTCGAAGGTCTCAAGATGCCGAAAAAAATTTACGACTACATCTGCGAAGTGATCGAAAAGCCCAACGGCATTTTCATCGTCACAGGCCCCACTGGCTCAGGCAAAACCACAACGCTTTACTCGTGCCTCCAGAGGATCAACACCATAGACACCAAGCTACTCACCTGCGAAGACCCTGTGGAGTACGATATTGAGGGCATACAGCAGGTGCCAGTGCAAGAGGCCATCGGACTCACTTTTGCCCGCGTGCTACGAGCTTTTTTGCGCCAAGACCCTGACAGGATAATGGTGGGTGAAACACGCGACTTGGAAACGGCCTCCATCGCCATCCAAGCATCTCTGACAGGCCACTTAGTCTTGACCACACTCCACACCAATGATGCCCCAGGTGCTGTCACCCGTCTGCTCGACATGGGCGTGGAGCCGTTCCTCATCTCATCGTCGCTGGAAGGCGTGCTCGCCCAGCGTCTGATACGCACGATCTGCCAAGACTGCCGCACATCTTACGAGCCCACCGAAACATCACTCAACACGATCAGCCTCTCTCCGCACGACATCGGCGACAGGGTCTTTTATTACGGCAAAGGCTGCCCGGTTTGCAACGGGTCTGGATACAAAGGGCGCAAAGGCATTTACGAACTCTTGGATGTCAACGACCCAATCCGCGAACTTATCAATGAGCGTGCCCCTTCTGTCGTCATCAAACAAAAAGCTGTGGAACTTGGCATGAGCACTCTCCGCGAAGACGGGCTGCGCTCCATATTCGATGGATTGACCACCATAGAGGAGGTCGTGAAATACACCTAATCTGGCGAAGCCAGTGCCAAGGGAGGAAGGGACAAGTGGCAAGCGACAAGGGAAGAGAAAAAGAAAAATGCAAAGAATTTAAACTGCGAAAAACACGAAGCATACGAAAAAAATGCACAGAAGCTTTTAGATTCCATGCCCTCAAAGTTTCGTGTGTTTTGTGCCTTTCGCAGTTAAAAATCTTTTAAAAACATCCGAAAGCAAGTTGCCTGTGAATATAGAAGAATGAACCACGGAAAAAATGTCATGCATAATGCGCAGGATTTGAGCGGTAAGTGACTAACTAGGAAATATTATGGCCGAAAAAAAAGGGATTAATCTAAAGCTGTTTGGTAAAGGGAAAGTTAATACCAAAACGCTCACTGTTTTCACACGCCAGCTCTCCACCCTGATTGATGCTGGGTTGCCACTGCTGCGCGGCCTGAGCACACTCTCCAAGCAGGAAAAAAACTTGGTCTTGAAAGAGGCCATAGAAAAAATGAGTGAGAGCGTAGAAGGCGGCAGCACTTTCTCCGAAGCCATGGCGGCGCACTCGCATATTTTCGACAAGCTATATGTCAACATGGTGCGTGCAGGCGAAGTCGGCGGCGTGCTGGAAACCGTATTGACACGCCTAGCAGAATTTTTGGAAAAAGCGGAACGCATCAAGGGCAAGATAAAATCTGCCATGATTTATCCGTTGGCCGTGCTTTTCATCGCCATCCTGATCCTGACATTTCTGATGATCTTCATCGTCCCCAAGTTTCAAGAAATTTTTAAAGACATGCTAGGTGACAAGCCGCTGCCAGGCCTCACGCAGTTCGTTATTGACCTCAGCGATATTTTCAAAAACAACGCCGTCATAGTTTTGGCCGTCGTCGGCGGCATGGTCGTTGCATACAAGACTTTCGCCAAAACACCGCAGGGCGTGGCCATGATAGATCGTGTCAAGCTCCAGATACCAGCCGTCGGCCTCCTCATACGACTCACGGCCATCTCTAGGTTCAGCAGGACACTGGGCACGCTAGTCTCCAGCGGCGTTCCTATCCTACAAGCACTGAACATCACACGCGAAACTGCGGGCAACATGCTCATTAGCGATGCCATTTCCAAAGTTCACGACAGCGTCAAAGAAGGCGAAACGATAGCTATGCCATTGGAAGCTTCTAATGTCTTCCCACCAATGGTCGTCAGCATGGTGCAAATCGGTGAAGAGACGGGACGCCTCCCAGACATGCTCATCAAAATAGCCGATGTTTACGAGGAAGAAGTGGACAACGCCGTAGAAGGACTCACATCGCTCCTCGAACCTGTCATGATTGTTTTCTTGGCGGCTGTAGTCGGCACGATCGTCGTCGCGCTCTTCATGCCCCTCATCACGATCATCACTGAGCTGAGCAACCAAGCCGGTTAATCATTCCCACAAAGACATGGCCACATACATCTACGAAACCATCCCTTCAAAAAAAGGGCAGAAGGTCAAAACCTACGAGATAAAGCAGAGCATGAAGGATGCCCCGCTCAAAAAGCATCCCGAAACCGGTGAGCCGATACAACGGGTTATGGCTGGCGGTTACGGCATCATGGGTGGCACCAAAGGCAAATCCAAACGGGGCGGCCACTGCCAGTACGAAAGTCAATGCCAAAGCCATGGCGGCGGTGGATGCTGCGGAGGCGGAAGCTGCGGGCCCATAGCCACCATTGACCTCCCCCACCCCGCTAAAACGGGTTTCGTTTTTATTTGTGCATGAACACTTTTCTATCGCTGCTTGACACTCTCATAGCCGCACCAGATGAACGGCGGGCAGGCATTGAGCGAGTTATACGCGACACATTCGAGCGGCACAAAGCCGTGTTGGCTCTTGATATGAGCGGCTTCACCCTCAGCGTGCGGAGAGAAGGCGTCCTCCCGTACTTGTGCCAAGTGCGGCGCATGCAGCGACTCACGGTTCCCATCGTTTCATCTTTTCGGGGCGAGATGGTGAAATTTAGCGCGGACAATCTGCTCGCTATTTTTGAAAGCGTAGAATCCGCACTAAATGCAGCCATTGAAATGATGCGTGTGGCAGCAAACGAGAATCCCACCATCGGCCCTAAGCTGGTTTTCAGCATAGGTATTGATTGCGGGGAACTGCTCTTCATAGAGCATGTTGACTGTTTTGGGGATCCAGTCAACTTGGCCTACAAACTCGGCGAAGATGTCGCTGGCCCAGGCGAAATACTGCTGACCGAAAGGGCAAAAAAACAACTCTGCGAACCTCACGGGTTCCAACTGCACGAAATGCCAGTCTCCATTTCTGGCGTGCCAATAACAGCTTATTCCGCATCAAGCAAGTAATGTGCGCAGAAATAAAGCCGCTGTTTTACCTTTTGAAAAAATTGACTTTCACTTGCCAATAACATTTTTTATCCTAAAAAGGAAAATGGGCGTGAGGTAAGGTCGTCAATAGACGCAGAGACGAGCGACGGTATTTCTGTGTGATTTTTTGGTAAAAAGTCAACCACTCAAGAACAGTGAGGCTTCTGGCGGGAGGTCTGGAAGCCATTTTCCGCCGAGCCATCTTTGAAATCAACCACTCAAGAACAGTGAGGCTTCTGGCGGGAGGTCTGGAAGCCATTTTCCGCCGAGCCATCTTTGAAAAATGCGGTTGAGCAGGAGAGTCCAACGCTGGAGAGGCGACCATCGCTCCGAGATGGCGTGCATCTGATGCAACTCATTGCTAATGGAGGAGACAGCGCGTGCGATGAGTTCACTTTTTTCGTGCAAAATACTCACCCTTACCGTTCTCTGACCGCCACTTTGCGTCTGCCGTCCTACCCCCTGCATGAGCAAGGGGCGACTGCGCACGGCCTCACGATGATGATCGCCGTCGTAGAGGCGAGTGTAGAGGTTCCACCAGTTGTAAAAGAGAGCCACCAAGTTAGCCATGAGGCGACTGGGAGCCAGTAGGCGCGAATTGAAGCCGCACCACCCCCACTGATTTTTGAGTTCATCGAAGCCGTTTTCCGCATCGCCCCTGTTGCGGTATTGCTGGGGCATGATCGTGGTCGGATAGGCATCGGGGTCGAGCGAAGTGACTAGCACGGAAATCTTGCCGCACCACGGTGCCGCTTGTCCCTTCCAGTCTGGCTCGCCAGCACCGGGCAGGTGGCTTTGACGATCCTTTCCAGGACGCATGGTTTTTCCCTCCAGTGCCACTGGCGCGCCCGCCGGGTTCTCTCGCACCAAAATCACCCGCCGAGCGTGACTCCAGCCACTGAGTTTGATGGAACTCTCCAACGCTTGCCACCCGTCCCCGCAGTCCTTCCACAAGGCACCTTGCCCCATCATGGCTCTCACCAGTTCCTTGACCTTGAGCGTGTGGCGCAGTTTGAAAAGGTAAGGCAACCCCCGTTGCTCGAACTCCAGCATCACGGCTTCGCTACCGTAGCCGCAATCGCCACGCGCAAAGGTCGGCCACCTATCACGGGGCAATCGTTGGAGCGTCTCCCAAAGTTGGGGGAGACCACGCGCTGCCGCGTGCTCTTTACCAGGACGCACTTCTACTCCTAAACTGATGCGCAGAGAGGCCACAAAATAGCTGTGGTAAACATGGCACGGCCTGCCTGGCTTTTTCGGGTTGTAGCCTACCTCGCTACCTTGCTGATGCCCGTAGAGTGGCTTGACGCTTGTATCGATGTCCAAAACCCACGGAAGTCCCAACACTGGAGATATGCTCCCGACCAACTGCTCCGAAAGCCAATCCAGACCAGCATCCTCCTTGATCCGTCTCATCGCCCCTCGCACCACATCCTCGCTCACTGTTGCGCCCACACCCAGCAACACTGGATTCACCCCGTCTCCGCGCACCCCGTTGATGTGTGCGTATCGCCAGTGCCCATTAAGCACGCTCAATAGCACCGTCCCCAACACACGCGCTGCCCCACTGCCACGATTGCCCGTGTAACTCAACGGGCATTGCCTCAAAAACTCCTCCCACCGCACTCCTGTTTTTAAAAATTGAAAAAAGAAAATCAGTTGCCCCTCCCGTGTCACTGGAACCTCCCTATCCCACTCAGCGTAAAATCGCCCACCAGGGGTGTCTACGGGCCATGCTCCAGTCGCCCCAATTCCTTCTTTTTTACACTCACCCTCTGGGTGAATCTTTTCCTCCGCCTCTTTTCTTTTCATCACCCTGAATTTAACTGCCTTACATTACTGAGGTCACTTTTTCTTTTTCCTTTTTAGGGTAATAATATGAATATTGCCAATAACTCATTCAATGGGTTTTACATAATTCAAGCTCAACATTTTATCAAGGTCGCACAATCTTCCCTTGATGCAGTGGGTATCCCCACCACACCTGAAAACATTTGTGCCTTTCTTTCTGACGCTGAAAGAATCAAAAGCATGATTGTAACTTTTGAAGGTATGGAGCCTTGCAAACGCATTGGTGACGACTCCGATTTTCACATCAAACAAGCCGCATTTTTGAGGTGCATTCTGGTTCGTTTTCAAAGATATCCAGAAGAGCATTACGGCATTCTCTTTGCCGTCAGATCCTTGCTTTCAGATCCGCCCATTCCTTCTTTTAATCCACCCGTTCCGCCTGTTCCTTCCTTTGAAAAATCTCAGCTCAATTCTTTTCCCGCCAATTCCTTGAATCATTTTGACAAGCTGATTTTGCACCCGCTCACGACTAAAGCCAGTTACTTTATTACCGTCTTTTCCCTCGGTATTGTCTTCGGCATGGTATTAAACAGATACTGCTTGAAAAATGACTTCGCTAACGGAACCACTTGGCTCGAATACAATGCCGACGGTTCCACAACCGGGTGTAATTGCAAAAGTTGTCAGCTCTAGGCGGCGAGACCTTGATCTTTCCAGTAATTTGCTTCTTCGTTGTTGGCACGCAGGACGC
>JAIFLJ010000114.1 GCA_020049135.1 bacterium
AGACATCCTGAAGTCTCTGGGTAAGAAAGTGGGGGATAAGGAAAGGGGATGGATGGAGAGTGTGGTGCGGGCATCCTTGCCTGCTTCTTTCGGCGGCAAGATGCCGCCGCTCCTTTCCGAAAGCGGCGGGACGCCGCTTCTACTTTTTCTGCTCCCGCCCTTGCCCCTTGCCCCTTGTCACTTGCCTCTATTTTCAAAGGAGCCGAAATTCTTTCTCCAACTCCATTTTCACAGCACATCTCTCTTCCTATTGCGGATTCAGAGTTTAACGAAATAGCATCAAAAAGCCTGCGGGCGGAACGGTGCCGAGGGATTTTCGGCCTTGTTGGTTTTTTCGTGGAAAGAAAAAACAGAGAACGGGGATGTCTTTGCTGCAGGTTCGCGCTTTATCACGGGCAAAGTCTCTGGGGCAGTCTCTACGACGGGCTGCGTGACGGGGATAGCTTTCCGAGCGGAAACTTGCCCTTCCTGCGCGAACTGGTCGGCCATCGGCACGCCTCTCTTAAGCTGCATCATGTAGTCGCCTATACCCAATGCGATGGCTTCCGCCATCTTTTGGCGGTATTCAGGGTTCCCCATCAACAGCGCATCGTTCCTGTTACTGACGAACCCGTGCTCCACTAGGACGGAAGGGCGCGGGCACTCACGCAAAACGACGAAACGAGCCCTTCTCACGCCACGGCTTTCCGCCTTCGGGTTTTCCCTTGTGAGAGTTAGGCGAGCGTGGATCGAATGGGCTAAGAGGACATTGTTAGGGTCGCACTCGTTCCCGCAGAAAACTTCGTTGTCCGTAGCCCTCACCTTTTCCGCCGAACTGGAGGGCGCACTTATGGGTGCCAGCGCGTAAGTCTCCACGCCTGAAACGGACGAGACTGTGGAGTTGAAATGGAGGCTGACCAAGATGGATTTGGGCAGCATGGCGGCAATGGCTGCGCGGTCTTCCAAGGGTACGAAAATGTCGCGGCTGCGCGTCATGACCACGCGAAAACCAGATTTTTGCAGGACGCCCTTCAGCCGCTCGCCCATTTCGAGAGCCAGTGTTTTCTCGTCCGGCAACCACTTTCCGCGTGCGCCGTTGTCCACACCGCCGTGGCCGGGGTCAATCACGACCGTGTCGAATGTTCTCTGCTCTTGGATTTTATCTGGGCGCAAGAGCGGCTCGACCGATTTGGAGAGATCCATCCTAGAAACCCAGAGTACACCGTCCACAAAATGCGTTGGGAAAGAGAGCCAGTGAACAACACCGTTTATTTCGACCTGCCGCCCGTTGATCTGGAACGAAAGCGATCTACCGCCCTTTTGCAGGATGCGTGCCGAAGCGTTTTCTGGCGGGACGACCACTGAGCCAAGATCGTAAAACTCGGCTATCTGTTCGAGCGAAAGGTATTCGCGCCCGTAGAACGAAGCGAGTTTCCACGAAAACGGCACAGCACAAATCCCGCGCAGACAAAAAGCTGCAAAAAAAAAGAGAGCTAACAGATTGCGTGGCAAAATAATCCTCATGGGTCTTGAAAATTCATGGGACGAACAGGATAAACTCCGAGCAAGTGCAGCGAGCGAGTGCTTTTTTTCATTTTTGACCAGAGGTCGGAAATTTTTTTCGGGGCACCTTTTTCAGGCAAATCCATCTCCAAGAGAAACTGGTGTTGGCCAGGTTTACCTTGAACTGGACGGGAAAGAATTTGCGTGAGGTTGATGCGGCTACGCTTGAGCATTTGCAGCACATCTGCTAGGGCACCAGATTTATTCGGCAACCTCAAGTGAACCATGCCGCGTGCGCTCGGCGCATCGTGTGAGGCTGCAACGCCAATTCCAGAATGCGAGCCGACCACTAGAAAACGAGTCACATTGGTGGATGGCGGCGTGATGTCGCGAGCCAAAACTTTGAGTTTGTAAACGGGGGCCGCCCCAGCGTTGCCGACGGCTGCTCCGTTGCTGTCTTTGGCCGCCCGCTTGGCCGCAGCAGAAGTGCTGGCACTCAAAATGGATTTCGCGCTTGGAAAGTTCTTCTGTATCCATGGGCGCGATGCCGTAAGCGGAACAAAATGGGAATATATCCTTTTTATTTTCGAGATGGGCACACGGCCAAGAAGGCAAAGGCTGACCTCGTAAACTAGCTGCTCTTGGATGCAAAAATCTTTTTCCCAATTTTCTAGGAGGATGAGTTGATCCAAGGTGTCGGTGATGGCACCGCCTATCGAGTTTTCAAACGGCACGACAATTTTATCCATCTCCTCGGAGCGGAGTTTTTCGAAGCCGATGGCCATCTCCTCAAAGCTCTTGTGGGATGCATCTGGAAAACGGCAAATGGCCATCTCATGCGAAAAGCTTCCAGGGAGTCCGAAATACCCCACCCTGCACGAGACCTGCACAGCCTCTGATGCCGCCTTGCATTTTGTAGCCTTGGTATTTTTCATGCGGTCATGCAACAGCAGATGCGCATCTGAAAATAAAGTATAGCGCAGGCATCTTGCCAGCGTCTCGCGTAGAGCGATAAAATAGGCGGGCAAGATGCCCGCCCACCATTTTCATGCTTCGCTGGTATTCGCCAGAACATGTGGACTTCTTCGAAAACGGCCTCGGATCAGGCGCCGAGGCGTTTCTGGACAATATGGCTGAGCGTCTTGCCGTCCACGCGCCCCTGAGCTAGAGCTTGGGCGGACTTCATCACAATACCCATCTGCGCTTTGGATGTGGCACCAGTGTCGGCGATGGCTTTTTCGACCAGCGCCACTACTTCTGCCTCGCTCATGGCGGCGGGGAGAAACGCCTGCAAAATAACCATTTCTTTATTTTCCTTCTCGGCTAACTCCGGGCGGCCTGCCCCATTGTAGCTTTCGATGGAATCTTGGCGTTTTTTAATCTCTTTCCGAGCAACGACAATAACCTCCTCATCGGATGGGACAGCATCCGCGCCCGACTTTTCTATGGCGGCGTATTTCACGGCGGATTTGAGCATGCGCAGAACCGATGTTTTCTCGGCATCGCGTGCAATCATTGCCGCTTTCAGTTCGGCATCTATTCGTACTATTAGACTCATGGCAGTTTCCTTTCTTTTGTTAAGATTCTCTCTGGGCAATGCCAGAAATCTGGTCGCGCAGCTTGGCTGCTCTTTCGTAATCTTCCTGCGCTATAGCTTCATCAAGCTGGCGGCGTAGCCGCTCGTGCGGGGAAACTGGCAGCATGGCCTCAAGCTCAATTCTCCAGTGCTTCAAAAATTTCAGCTCAGAGCTGTGTTCTAGAAAATCATCGTTTTCCGTTTCAAGGAAAAACTCTTCAATCTTTTTCACCCCATCGTCAATTATGCTCAGAGCTGGTTTGATCTGCCCCGTCTGGAGTGCGAGCATGGCTCGGCTGCGGGTGTTCATGAGCAAAACATACGGCGTGAACTGGACGAGCATCCAACTCAGTTCGTCGGTCTCTGCGAAATCAGAGGCGAACTCGAAAACGCCGAGGTTGCGTTCCGTGTCGCGGATAACCCTGTCCCAGTCGCCAAGCTGGAAGAGGCTCAGATAGCGGTGGTAGAACTGAACCGCTTCTTGGTGCAGGCGAGCGCAGTCCTCGGCGTTGAGACAGAAACCGTCTGGGGAACCCTCTTTGTCCTCGTATTCCTCAAGCCTATCCATGTAGTAATCGAACCATGTATCTAGCCCTTCTGGGCGGAGTCCGTCAGGGCGTCCGTCCAACTCCATTTGCATGATGCCTAGATCGAGGCGCAACTGCAGCTTCTTCTGCCCGTCATCGCCTGAAATTAGGCGGGCGTTTATCTGGGAACCGTCGAAAGGCCAACTGTTCAAAACTTCTGAAATGTCTTCCTTCACCCTTCTAACTTTAGCCGTTCGCAGCAAACAGGGCAACTAGGATTTCTGCGCAAGCGCATTTTTTTGAACGACATGGAACGCAAATCCCCCACCAGCATCTGGTTTGCAAGCGGCTCGCCGATACCGGTCAGAATCTTGATGACTTCCATAGCTGCTAGGCAACCCAATGCGCCTGCCGTGGCTCCGAAAACCGGGAACTGGCGTTTCCATTCCACGGGCTCTTCCGGATAGATGCACCTGAGACAAGGAGTTTGGCCAGGTAAAAAAGTTGTCAGATGTATATCGGTATCGAACATGGCACATTCGACCATCGGTTTAGAGTGTCTGACAGCGGCATCGTTCATAGCAAAGCGCTCGGAAAAAAGTGGGGCGCAATCCACAACCACATCTGCTAGGGAGACAAGACTAGCGGCATTTTCAGGCGAAATGTTTTCCGGTATAGCCTCAACAGAAACACAGGGGTTCAACTCTAGGATGCGGCGTTTGGCCGATTCCACACGCGGCCTGCCGACCCAGTCGTGCGTCATCAGAATTTGCCTGTTCAAATCGCTCTCTTTAATCATGCCGCCGTGCGCCAAGATCAAGCACCCAACGCCAGCAGCGGCGAGTTCGCAAGCCACCAGCCCACCGACTCCCCCGCACCGTGAAACCAGAACCGAAGCCGATTTGATTTTCTTCTGTCCTGACTCACCAACTCCTGAGACCCACATCTGCCACTCGTAACGAGCCGATTCCTCCCTAGACAACGGGGCTCCCAAACTTTCAGCAGAAAAAAAATCGCTCATTCTGGCTAGAATGTAACACATCCGCAGTGCGGACACCAATCAACGCAAGAGTAGTAATTATTGGGTTCAAACAAATCCCCCAGCATAATTTTAACATTTACTCGGCTCTGGTTCCTTTCGACTACCATATCTAATTCATCAGACATTTTTTTTCGCCAGCAGATTTCCCTAACCATGAAGATGCTTGAGACTGGCTGCTTTTGGACTAATATAATCCGGTCACCGCACTGGAGTCCACCGAGTTCGGCTGGGGAATCTGGCAGCACATCGTACACTACAGCGGTCGTCGTCTCCGAATTGTTATCAGGCTCATCACATGCTCGCACGCCCATAAACGCCCCAGCAACATTGGCTGCGCCGCATTTTTTAACAGGACGACTTACATCCTTTGGCGCATCTGCAAAATTTATTCTTGAAGAGACTGCAAGCACGACCGCCACGAAAAATATCAAATATCTGTTTACCGATGTCTTTTGAATACGCATACCCATTCTACGCCAAAATGGCAGAATGGGGGACATTTTTTTCGTTATCCCGCCGATGCGTTTTGCAGAAGCACTCTTTATTTTGCGAGCTTGAATTCGGTCTCTTTGCGCTGCATGGCCGCAGACATCCACTGGCGGAAGCGGGTCTGTCTTTTTTGTTCCAGCAAACGCTCTTTCACCGATTCCATCTGCTCTTTTGTAATCTGCTGTTTTTCCCTCGAAACGGCGCAGACGACCATCGCCCCGCCATCAAATGTATCGGGCTGGCTCGTTTCCCCGTTTTCCAACTGGTGACTCCACCTGATGACACAGGCTGGGAGATCTTTTTTATCTTGGGATTTTCCGATTTTTTCCATGGGAATAAAAGGGGCGTAGAAAACCGCCTTGAGTTTTTCGTCTTTGGCTGCCTGCTCGAAGGAGGTTCCGCTTTTGATTTTTTCGGCTATCTTCTCGCGAACCTGCAGGGCTGCGGAAAACGCGGAGTCTATCGCTTTTTCTTTGGTCAGCTCAGTAACCAAGACGGGACGAACTTTTTCTAGCGGCTGCGGCACTGGGTGCAGGGTGTTCAACAAATGCAAAACAAAAAAGCTCTCTTTACCGAGAATGACATCGCTGTCTGGCTGGACTGAAGTGAGGCGGAACGCCGCTGCTACAACGAAGGGCATATCTTTGAAATCCTTGGGCGGCTGATCTTGGCTGAAGAAATCTGTCTGCTGGACAGCCAGCTTGTGTTTGGCGGCAACCTCTTCGAATGAGGGAGCCTGTTTGCCTTCCTCACCGAGTAAATCTACCGTGAATGTCACAGCATCTTCGCCCATTTTGCGGAGTGCTTCGCCGCGCTCCTTGTCTGGCAATGCGGCCTGATCTGGAGGCAGTGAGAAATGGACATATTTGACCTGATTTTTCTGGGGCGAACTGAAACGGGCGATGTTTTTCTGGTAGGCTGACTGGATGGCATCCTCGGGTATCGTCAGGCCAGCCTCAAACTGAGAATAGTCAAAGGCAACTGATGCCATCTTGACTTTATCGAACATCAGGTGCGCCTTTTTCTCGTCCTCGTCATTGGTGACTTGGACATCCGCGTTGATCTGCTCGACCACTTTGGCCATGATACATTCGTGGCGCATGAACTCGTGGAACTGCTCCTCGTTCATGCCGAAGGCTGGCAGGGTTCGCTCCACGAAAAGCTGGTAGCGTGCGGGGTCGTAGGAACCTTTTTCAGAGGGGATGAAAAGGGGGTGTTTTTTTATGTATTCAATCACTTCCTCGTCAGTTACATTGAAGCCCTTCCTTTCGGCCTCGTGGAGCATCACGAGCCGATTCCACGCCTGCATGCGCAAGAACTCCTTGAACTCATCGGTCTGGGGCAGGAGGCTGCCAGAGCCTAGCGTGGTGGAGAAATGGACTTCGCGGAGTGCTTTTTCATAGCGAGCCATCGAAATGTTTTTACCATCTATCCTGCCGACTGAGGCGGTGGGCTCAAATGAAGCATCGTGAAACGAATTGACGCCCCAAAACGAAAATGAAACCACCACTACGATGACCAAACACCACATCAACCCTTTTGACCTATTTCTTATGAACTGTATCATTTATTTCTCCATTATCATATCGTTGACAACATCCGCAAGCAGTCCTACATTCAACCTATATGTTGCGGATGTTTTCAACGGTTTCTTTTTTGTTACTGCTGATAAATGCAACGCTGTTCGCTTCTACGCAAGTCAAAATAAAGACAAAATGGGAAACGGTCGAAGGTGAGCTTGTCAGCATGACTCCCGATGGCTCCCCGATAATCAAGCATAAAGCGGGTCCCCAAGTGAAAATCCCGAAACAAGATATATTGGCTGTGGAGATGCCTGCACCACCATCTTTCCAGTCTGCCAGAGAATCTTTCGTGCAAGGGCAATTCAAAAAAGTTTTGGAGCTTCTCGGGGATAGTATGGAGAGCTATGCAGGGCTTCCCGTGCCGTGGGTGGCGGAGGCATTGTTCATGGCGGCAGAGTCGCACCTGCAACTCAACCAAGGCAAAGCCGCCGCCGAGATTTTGCAGAAAATGGAGCGGCACTACCGAGATACGCCTTTCCAAGATAGAGCCACGCTGGCCAAAGCCCGCTTGGCGATGGAAGAAAAACGCAACGGGGATGCCCGCGATTTGCTGAAACCGATTTTAGACAAAGCAGACGCTGCGCTGGATTTGCCACCAGAACAGGCACCCATCTGTGCCGGAGCACTCTGGCTATCAGGACAGCTTTTTGAAAAGGAAGGCAAATTAAACGAGGCACTGGAAAGCTATCTGCGCGTGACCTCATTTTTCTCGGAGCCAGCCTCGGTCGTTGAACAGTCCAAGATTGCAGCCGAACAACTCAAAAAGAAAGGAACGGCATTCGTGCCTTAAAAAATAAAACCTATGAAACATATCCGCCACATCCTGCCGCACCTGCTCGCCCCTGCCATACTTTGCCTCTTGGCTTCAAGTGCGTTCGCACAAGAAGCAGCCCAGGCAGCCAAAGATAAAACCTTTGCCGAAATATGGCACGAAGGTGGCTGGGTGATGTACCCGCTTGCACTCTCTTCGATACTGATGATGTCTTTCACTGCCGAAGGGTTTTACAAGCTCAGGTCGGCCTTCCTGTGCCCGCCAATCCTCGTTGCAAAATCCAAGGAGCTGGTGGCCAATGGGAGCTATCAAGAGCTTTGGGAACTCTGCAACGCGAACCCGTGCTATTTCAGCTCGGTTCTCAAAGGAGGCCTAGAACGCATGGGACGCGGAAAAGAGATCATGGATCACATCATGCAGGAAATAGCGATCAAAGAAGCCACCCTGCTTAAAACGCGCAACACCTACTTGTCGGTTATCGGCGTCGTAACCCCGATGATCGGTCTCACCGGAACCGTGGTCGGCATGATCAAAGCATTTTCGGTCTTAGGGCAATCTGGCATAGCAGACCCTGGCGCGCTATCGGCCAAAATTTCAGAAGTTTTGACGGCCACCGCAGGCGGCCTGATAGTGGCTATCCCCGCATTCATTTTTTTCTATATCCTCAAAAACAGGTCGCAGGAAGTCCTGATACATGCCGATAGCACAGTCAATAGGTTGGTAGAAGAAATCCCAGTGGAAGAACTCGGCGGCATCCGCATCGGCGAGAGCATGGTGATACCATCCGCACCCACGGCACCAGCCGCCCCCACAGATACCCAAAGCATAAACGCAATGCTAGAACCCTCCAAAGCAGACGCAACCGCCAATCCCACGCAACTCGCAGACAGTGAAGTTGCAGACGCAACGCTAGAACAGGATTCGCCAAAAGATACCGATCAGGAATATGCAGCATCCCAAGAGGTATCGCCAGAATCTGACGACAGCGGCATCCCTCCACAAGAAATAGAAATACAAACCGTAGCCGAAAACGAACAAGGCACACAAGGGCAAGAGGAGGAGAACCGCCCCGCCTAAAATGATGCCGTAAGGCTCGATGGCCTGTTTCAAAAAGCGTTTTGTTTGACCCATGAACTACTACTATGTCGGAAAAGAAGGCAAACCAGTCGGCCCAGTTTCATACGGGCAACTGAAAAACCTTTTCCGCAAAGGTGTTCTCGACCGACGCACGCTCCTATTGAAAGGAGACGATGCCGAACAATGGCAAACCATTTTTGATTTGAGCCAGCCCATTGATTTAAACCTGACATCAAAGCTCTCCCTGCAACTTTCTGAACTTCTCGACAAACCGCCAGAAAAGAAAAAAGAAGACTTTCCTGTAACCCACAAAAAGAAGCATTTCAACATAGCGCAGTTTGCGGCGGATGATGATGAGCCTGAATTTCAGATTGCGCCAATGGTTGACATGCTGCTTGTGCTGCTGATTTTTTTCATGTCCATCACCACTACAGATGTCATGATGAAAGATGCGGCACTCGTGCTGCCAGATGCCGTGAACGGGAAAAAACCGGACAAGAAAACCGATCTCGGCCAGACGATAATAAATGTGCGCTGGGACACACACATGGCCATCGCCCAGACAATCGTAGATCAGGACGCCATCAATAGCCCAGCCGTCCTCACACAACAGCTCGCCGCAAGAAAAAAAGATTATGAAAAAAGCAATCCGCGAGCCAAATACCGCGTGATTGTTCGAGCCGATGAACATGTGCAGTACCGCTATATCCAAGAAATAATGAAAGCGTGCGGCGGAGCTGGCATCAATAACATCACTTTTTCAGTAATGAAAGAAGGCGAGTACACGAAGGGGGGCGGCTAAAGTTATGGCAGGAGGAGGAGGAAGCGGAGATTCGGGCGAGTTCGGCCTTCAAATTGCGCCGATGCTTGATGTCATGTTTGTGCTCATGCTCTTTTTCATGGTCATGGCAGGCTCCCAACGCACGGAACTGGAAATGGGCATAGACCTCCCTTCCGTAGGTGGCTCAAAGCAAAATCAAGATAAGCCGCCAGCACCTATCTATTTAAAAGTGGATTTCAAAAACCAAGTCTATTTCAACGACCAACCCGTGGATACGCCGAAAGAGAAGAATCTGAAAGGCTTAGTGGAACGGCTCAAAAAAGCCATCGTCCAATACGGCACAAAAACTCCCATTATAGTTATCCCAGAGGACAAAGTGCCCCACAAACGGGTGGTGGATGTGATGAACGCTTGTTCTGAGGCAGATGTGAAAAACCTGAGTTTTGGAGTCTCTTCAACCTACTAAAAGAGATGGAAGAGCGGCGCACAATTCTGGACAAGCTGATGCAAATGAGATTTCTCGTTTTAGCATTCCTGCTCCACTTGGTCGTATTCATCCTTCTGGCCAGTGTAGTGGTGTTTCAGGGCTTCAACCCCAAAAAAATATTCGAGTCCACAACTTTGATTTCAGGCGATGGGATGGGCCAGCCACCGCCGCCGCCGCCACCTAGACCCACCGAGGAAAAACAGTACGAAGTCAATATAGACCAAGCCAGCCCGGCATCGCTCCTGATGAAAGAGGTGGTCTCGACCTTACAGCCCAACTCCACTTTCTCGCTGCCGCAGTTCATCCCAAACACACCCACTTCAGGCGAAGGAACAGAATCTCAAGCACTCTCGCCATCTGACCCAAAGACTTTCCAAAAAAGCGATTTGACCAAAATACGGGACTTCACGAAGGGGTGGGTTGCGCAGGGAACGGGGCAAGGTGGCCCGCGTTCTATGGTAGCAGATTTTACGGTTTTTGTGGGGCAACTTTCCAGCGGTAATGACAGCAACGCTTACATGAGGAATGTCCCTGGACAACCAGTCGGAACATTAGGCGCGGGAAGCCTGCCAAACCTCATGGACATGATAAACGCCTTCAGCCATGGGCGCATAAAAGCACGCATACAGGGACGCACTATCAGGCTGGACAGCCCTGAGCTTTTTGCTGAAAAACCGCCTTTTGTTTTTCTCACCGGATTCAACGACTTCAAACTGAGCGATGCAGAAGTGAAAAATCTGCGACAATACCTAGTCATGGGCGGCTGCATCTGGGGCGATTCCGCTATACCCGGGAGAGGGAGCATATTCGATCTAGCTTTCCGTAGGGAAATGAAACGGGTAATCCCAGATGAAGATAAGCAGTTCGCTCCCCTGCCCTCTTCTCACGCCCTGTTCCAATCTGGTTTTTTCCCTATGAAAACGCCGCCTTCTGGCCTGAACTATTGCCAAGAGCCTGTGGAAGCCATCTCCATTGATGGCGTAGAAGTCGTGGTTTACACGATCAACGGTTATGGAGCTCTGTGGCAGGTGCTTTTCGAATTGCCAGAAACGAATAAAATTTCTGTAAAGTCAACTTCAGCCACGCCTAGAAAAGGTGTCCCGACACAAAATGCGCCCAGCTTCAATATCTCGCAGACAAGTGCCCAGTTCGATCTGGAATCTGCCAAAATAGACCGTATTATCATGCAGAAATCGGAGAAGAGCTTTTACGAGAACCGCATGCTCTTCTTCCGCAACCTGAACCACGCAAGCCTGCTGGATTCTTACAAGTTCGGGATCAATGTCGTAGCCTACCTTTTGACACGCTATGAAGCAAAACTCAGAACTGCTAACTGATATGATTGCAAAGCACAGCCTGCGGATAGGTTTTTCTTGCGCCAAACTGCGCCGTCATCTCATGCCTACAAAGGCCACAATCGGCATCTTTATTTTCCTGCTCTTCGCGGCACCACTACTGTCCCAACAGGCGAATGTTTTTACAGACCCAGGTTTTTCCGAGGCTAACACCAAACCCGGAGAAAATCCTTGGGACGCCCTGAGCCCCGACAACGAACTCTCACTCACATCATCGAAATCCTGCCCTTTCCCGCAGCTAAAAGATTCCCAACTCGAAATGAAACCGATCCTGTTCGGCCCATCTGTGGCTCTGCACGATGTAACTGGTGACGGCGTCCCAGACATCGTGGGAGCCACCATCAACGACCAGTTTTGGGTCTATAAAAATTTCGGCACACCTCAAGCACCCAAATGGAAATACGGCGGGATTTTGCCAGTCAACATTTTCGATGAAAACCGCTGGACTGACCTACCAACAGAAAAAGGTGATAAAATAAAGAAGGCCGATGTAGTCAATGTCCCACGCATATCCCTCGCTCCGTGGAGTAACGAAGAAAACGCCGACATAATAGCTGGAACGCTTTACGGTGAGATATTCGTCATACCTCTCGTGAAGTCCGAGGGGAAAGTCGGCGTGGCGTCCAAAACAATCCAACAGATGGAAATCGTGTCCGCCACTGGCCAAGCAAAAGAAGGGAGTGCGGTCTTGAAAAGCGAGCGCAAGGCATCCGACATACAGTTCTGGGGCAACCTCTTCGCTCCATGGGTCACGGACTGGAACAAAGACAAGGTGCGCGACATCATAATCGGCGAAGGCACTTTTGCTGCAAACAATGTCTGGCTGCTGGCAGGCCCTGCGTTCGACAGCTCAAAAAGGAAGCTTCTGGCCGTGGGTGGTGGGCGCATGAGAATCATCCCCGCTTCCACAGACTGGGATAACGATGGCAACCCAGACATCTTGGCGTGCGACAGTGACGGCGAAGTGTGGGTTTACCTAAACAAAGAGGGCAATAAAGATGCCAAAAAGCCGCTGTCGGCAGCACCGTTCGCATGTGGACTCAAGCTAGACCCCAACTCGTCTTTTTCCATAGGCGACTTGAACGGCGACGGGCTTTTCGACATACTTTCAGGCTCGCCAAAAGGCATCATCTCTGCCGCCATCAACCAAGGAACGCAAGGAGCCCCTTCCTTCAGTAAAATCGAGCCGCTCAAAGGTGAACCCCGTTTCCCCGCCATAAAAACACCAAAAAACTGGGGTTTAAAACCAAAAGAGCACAGCGTCAACTACCTGCTAGAATTGGTGAATGACACCTCCAATACAGGCTCAGGACGCACGGGCGGAGATTGCTTGAAATTCCACTTTTTCAAAAATGAAAGCGAATGGATTATAGAAGCACTTGTACCTACATCAACGCTTGGTTCCATCTCAAAAACTTTCAAGGCCGACCACACTGTTTCATGCAAACAAAAAAAATTACAGGTAACACCCAACACTAACTACCAGCTTTCATTTTGGGTAAAAGCCTCGGGATTTTCGGGGGCGCAGTGGGTGCTGAGTGCAAATCTTTCTGAGACTGGCGAACCTATAGACAATAGGCGCGGAGAAGCCGTCAAAGGTGCAACCATAAAGATATACGGCGAAAAATTCGACGGCGAAATTCCTGTCAGCGGGTCATGGGTGCAAGTTTCTGCTCCTATACAAGTCAAAGGTGACACCCTGAAAGACCCAATAACTTGCAAATTCAGCGTTGGACTCGTAGGTAAGGGCGAGTTTTATTTGGACGATATTTCGCTGGTTCCCTCAAAATAGTGGCTTCATCGCAAAAGATTGGTTATAGCCCTAATACATCCTGAAGTCTCTGGGTAAGAAAGTGGGGGATAAGGAAAAGGGATGGAGAGTGTGGTGCGGGCATCCTTGCCTGCTCTTCATATTTCGGCGGCGAGACGCCGTTACGGAAGAGGCGGGCTGGAAGCCCGCACTCCGTTTTAGGAGCTTGTGATAACGAGGGAAATGGCTCGCGCAATATGTTTTCCATTTTGGCTTGTGTCTGCTGGAATCTTTCCCCTCCATTCTCACTACTTCCACAACAAATAATTTTGTGATGAGCCAAATAGTGGCTCATGCAAAAAATATCAGTCTGCACCCAGCGTGCGTGCGGCCTGGAAAAGGAGCGGCCATTTGGAAATTGGCACCTCTTCGGCACGGCAAACTTGTTCCAACTCTAGGCTCACTAATCTCTCTATCCAAAATTTACGCTCTGACGGAGATGCAGACAACACTTTGACAAGCTGCTGCCGCTTGTGCGAAAAAGACTTTTTAACGAACGCAAAAAATTCCTTTTTTTCGTTCCTGTCAAAGGCGGAGGAACCACATTTTAGAAACTCTACAACTGCTGAAAAAACTTCCGGCCTCGGATAAAAAACCGACGGTGATATTTTTTTAACAATGGTGACCCGGTATTCGCTCTGCACCAAAACGCTCAACGAGCTGAAAGCCTTTGTCCCATGCCGCGCAGCCATGCGTTCGGCCATCTCCATCTGCACCGTGAAAACCATCCTTTGCGGCGGATTATCCCTCTGTATCAGAGCCATCACGAGAGGCGTTGAAATGTTGTAAGGCAGGTTGCCCGCGACATTAGCCATCGGTTCATTTATGGTTGGAACTATCTCTATGGCGTCCCCTTCCAAAAGCACGAAACGCGACTGATCCTTCCATCGTTCTCTCAGCCACAACGCGAATCCCCTGTCCACCTCAATCGCATTGACAGTGTGCCCATGATCAAGCAATGCCTCAGTGAGCGATCCTAGTCCCGGCCCTATTTCCCACACGGGTTCGGATGAAGGTTCGCCCCATAGCTCAGCCAGCCACCGACAAAGATTCTGGTCGAACATAAAGTTCTGGCCAAACCTCTTGGATGGAGCCAATCCTCGTTCGGCTAAAACTGATTTTATTTCTGTAAGCGTCATCCGTATGCGGAAAAAATTAAGTCAAAAAAAACTCCCTCCATGCGTCTGCACGGAAGGAGTTATGCAATATTAAAAAAGAAAACCGTCAGACATCAGGTGAAACAGCCTTGATGCTCAGCTTGGTTGAACCTTCGCTGCCACCCATAGGAATGGTGCCATCGTTTTTCTTGGGTTTCCAAGAGACGCTGCCATCAACACACAGAATGTTAATACCGTTGCCGCTGTGTATCTGCTTGATCGGGCCAGTGGCTTTCCAACCTTTTTCGCCATCGGCTTGGACACCGCCGCTTGTTGGGTTCCATGCCAAAATATCCACGGAATCAGAACCGTCTGTGTGCCCTGCAAAATAGGAATAGGAACACTCTCCTTTTTTCAAACACTCTGATGAAGCAGGATCAATTTTGTTGTCACCCTTTTTGAAGAACGGCACGCCCTGCGTGAAAAAAATGCGCTCGTCTTTGAGTGTGTTCGGGAACATCTGGCGGAAAGCCTCGTTGGAGTTTGCGGGCGAGTCGTTTTCGACCGACTGCTCGTTGCGTGTTTTTTCAGAGTCGTACTTGAGCGGGTAACCGCCATCGTAATCGTTTGCAAACATCTTAATAGACATGCCCACCTGTTTTAGGTTGTTGACATCGGCTATCTTGAACCCTTCTTTTCTGGCATTGTTTAATGCAGGCAAGGCAAGCCCTGCCAGCAAGGCGATAATGCTGATTACAACTAGAAGCTCAATTAGCGTGAATGCGTTTCTTTTTTTCATAGTTTTGCTCATTTATTCTTTTTTACTGCTCATTGCCCATACAGTCAACCCAAATATTACCGCTAAAACGCCGAGCCCAATGTAAACATAAGTCATAAAATTACTTTCTTCCGTAACAACATCTCCGCCTGCTACGCCTCCTAGCCCGCCGCCAGAACTGGCTTTCCCATCTTTGGCGTCAATGCCGCCCGTAGCATTCGTCTCTGTGGACGAAGGATCGGGCTCTCCAAGCTCCAAACCGCCCCCAGAGGCGTTGCCTTCTCCGCCAGAACCAGGTGCCCCAAGCCCACCGCCACCTTTGGCTTGGCCAGCGGCTCCGCCTGCCCCACCAGAAAAACCGCCGCCGCCTTGGGCAGAGCCTTCTTTAGATGTGACCCCTGCCCCTCCTTGCGCTGTCCCCTGCCCGCCTTTAGAAATGCTACCGCCACCCTGCGCAGTCCCTTCGCCGCCCTTGGAAATACCCCCACCGCCCTGCGCTTGGGCGTGCAATGAAGATGATCCCACAACAAAGAAAAATCCAGTGGCAAAAACTGCTGCCGCTTTATTGAAACAGATGGGAGTTATGGTGAAAATTGATTTTTTTTGGGTGGCGATCATGCAACGATTAAAAAATAAAGATGCCGCTTTGTCAACCCGAAGTTTCATGCTCCCCCGAATAATTTGCATCATCACGCAACCTTTGCACGAGCTCACTTGCTGCCCTTTTTAGAAAACCAATCAAAGTTGGCATGGGAAGTGCAAAAGCTCCATCGAACGATATGAATAACATGAATTTTGAAGATACGAACCACGACCAGACTAAATCGAAAATCCGCCTCTTGCGGGAAGTGATGGAAGTCGTAATGTGGGAGCTGCGAGCGGTTCAGGATGGACGCTGGGAAGACCTCCCTGGACTGCACACAAAAAAGCAGCAGTTCATCACGCGCATGAGCGAGTTCGACTGGCATCCGGCACTTTCGCCAGACGACGAAAACCCCGAACTCCTTTTGATCCAAGCGCAGATAGTTGATATCGAGTACCAGATAAGGAAAAAGCTGGAGGTGCAAATGTCTGTCATCAAATCACAGATCGGGGACTTGGATAGGCGCAACATCCGCTGGAAAAAATCAATCAAAGCCTACTACAAACAATAGGCTCACAAAAAAACTGAAAAAATAAAACTATGATGGGATACATGTTTATAGCTTGGCTCATACACGCCACGATGGTGGCGGTGATGAACGCCGTTGAGCTTCCTTGGGAATAAAAAACTGTTACGCGATCA
Source organism: bacterium (assembly GCA_020049135.1). Lineage (GTDB taxonomy): Bacteria > Verrucomicrobiota > Verrucomicrobiia > JADLBR01 > JAIBCM01 > JAIFLJ01. The sequence continues at coordinate 16,142 of JAIFLJ010000114.1, forward strand.
GAATACCGCGTTCACATATTGAGCGACCCTCGGGAGCGTTTTCCCGTTTGTCATGTAAAACAGCTCGTTGTGTTGAAAAGCCAGTTGGCTGACCCGCGAAATGGTCTGCATATGGTCAGACGAAGTCTGGCTCGTGACCTGCACGGGATTGGACTTGGCTCTTTCAAAATCCATCGCCCTAAAGTCAGAATAGCTGGCCACGGCACCCGTCACTGTCCCTATCAGTTGCATAGAAATAAATCTAGCGTAGTTCGACGGTAAATCAAATCAAAAAACAAATCGCGGGCATCAATCCGCCAGACAATGTTCCAACCCAAATTTTGAATCAGCCCCCATACCGATAAAACCCTGCACATTGTGCGCAACATGTTTTCGTGTGTTTCGCAGTTCATTCCTCTCTATTCACAGGTGACTTGCTTTCGGAAGTTTTTAAAAGATTTTTACCCACCGTAGGGGCGATGCCCACGCCCCGTTCTTGCGTCTTACTTTTCTCTTACCTTGTCGCTGGGCTTAGGTTTATTGTCTCGCTACACGGAGGAATGCAAAAAGACCTACGACCTGAAAAATCAGGTTTGGTGCCCAGATGATCAGCTCTGGGAAGGCACCTGGCCTGCTTTTAAATGTTTCTGCGATGATGATCAGGAAGTAGTAGGCAAAGACCACGCCGAAACTCATGATGATGCCGATGGATGTTTCGCGCCTGTGCGAGCGGATCGCCAACGGGATGCCCACTAGCACAAATGTCACGCAGGAAAGGGCACTGGAAACCCGCTTTTGGATTTCCGTAAGCATCGGGGTGAAGTTGAAGGATATTTTATTTTCGCGTGTTATGGAGAGTTCCCCGATGAGGTCTTCGATGTTGAGCGAGCCTAGTCCACGGCCTTTTTCAGTGTCGCCCAAGAGTTTCGTCAACGGTATTTCTAGTGGCAACTCCTCGAAGCGTCGCCCAGTTTCCACGAGCCGCAGGTTGTGCGGATCCTTGGGGTTGCGCTCCTCCATGCGTGCATCGTAGAGCTTGAGGATGATGGCGTTGTTCATTTCGTCCGGGAATATTTCTCCACGCCCAGCTCTAAATGACCGCACTGGTATGCTGTTTTCCAAATCCCAAACATGCAGGTTGTGGAGCGTGTTTCCTTCCTTGCGTTCGACATATATCCGTTTGCCTGGAAACTGGTCTATAACGGAATCGTTTTCAAATAGTGAAGTCGGGCTTTGCGCTGCCAGATTGTAAACCACACTTTTTATCTGAGCGTGCGCGAGCGGGGCGACATACGAATTGATAAGCAGGCATAGTCCGCTGCAAACCACGGAGAGCAGGAGAACCGGGGCGCTGAACGCCGTGAGACTGATACCCCCTGCACGGATGGCCACCAGTTCGCTGTCAGCCGACATGCGCCCGTAAACCAGCAAAACCGCCGTCAGCATCCCCCAAGGCAGCGTGAAGACAAGAGAGAACGGGATCAGATAGGCCACGAACTGGACTATGAACCAGAACGGTATGTCGTTGTTGATGAGCAGGTCGAAGAGGCGTGTGAATATATTGCCGATTACCAACACGAAAGTGAGTATCCCTATGGTGACAAGCGTCACTGTGATGATCTCTTTCAGCAAATGCCAATGCAACACCTTCATTCTTGCGCAATCATCCTTTATCCTCTAGTGTGCGAAGCTATACGATGAATATGAACAGACAAGACAAACCGTTTGAAAAATGAGCGGAGCCCAAACAGGCGAGGATGTGACCAATGAGGCTACGCCGCATGACCCAGAATGGTTTACCGCAGCCAAGGGGGGCGATGAAAACGCGCTACGCGATCTGTTCGAATCCTGTTTTCCGCCTGTGTTCCGTCTTTTTTATTGGATGTGTCCCGATACCACATGGGCCGAATCGGAGGCACGCAAAGTTTTACTGGAAGGAACCCGCCGTTTTGGAAATTTTTCTTCGTGTAAAGATTGGGATGCGTGGGTTTACAGAGATGCCGCACAATTTTTACTTAAAACAACTCTGCCTGTTTCTTGTGGTGTGAATGTGGCTGCTGGGCAGGCCGCTACGGATGCTGTGCTCCGTGATGCTCTGTCCGCGATGCGCCCGCAGCACAGGCTTGTTTTCATCCTACGCGAATTGATGGGCAAAACATATCCTGAAATGTCAGGCCACCTCGGGTTTAAGCGCGGCGAGATCATGGCCTACATGCATTATGCCAGACAGCAGTGGCTTAAAAAACGGGGGGCGGCATGAGTCCATCAGACAAGCAGGTGGTCTGCTCCGGGTTTCACGACAAGGCACTGGATGCCGAGGAATCGCAGTGGTTCGAGCAGGAGTTGTCCGAAGACGCTAACGCGCAAGCTTACATGGAAACACTGCGTGGTATGAGTGCTGAAATACAAGCTATTTCAAGCGTCTGTATGCCGCAGCCGAGCGTTGGGGCACTGGCCACATTTCTACAGGAAAAAAAGGCTCTTCAGCCCATAGGCTGGCAGGATCGTTTGCGCGACATCACGGAGCCCATGTGTCATCCCACGGTTTCGGCGGGTGTGCTACTGGTGGCTGGGTTCGCATTTTTCCTGTTCTGGCTTGCTTTGGATTACGGTAATCGCCCCGTGAACAGGCATCTTTGCCAAATAGAACAGGTCTCTTGCCCAGACCCGCAAATATCAGCATCCGTTTTTTTCACGCGCTCGGCTACCGTGATTTGGCTTTCTGGTGCAGCCGCCAGCGAAGAAGCGCAGGATAAAAAGGAACCACTACAGAAGGCGCAGCCGAAGAGGAAAGTGAGATGAACTGTATAATTTCGCCGCTTTTACCATTCTGCGCCGTCAGGTCTGCCTGCCTGATTTTTATCTTTTCGATTTTTTGTGCGGCACCAGCCAAAGCCCAGTTTTCTGACCGCGAAGAGAGGAAATGGTGGGGCGCGCTAGTTTACGCTTATACAGACACCGTGCAGGAGAGTGCCCCCGCCGAAGAAACTTTAAAAAAGTATCTTGCCGATCTGGTTAGGCTCGGTGGTTACAAGCAGCACAAGGTGGTCTCTGCTGCATTCGCCCCGATCTCTTTCAAGGAGGAGACATGGTTGCTTTTGGGTGGCGGTTTTTTCTTTAAAATCGAACCGCCTTTGAGCCGTGGCGAACGACCCAAAACGCGCTTTGAACTTTATCGCCACAAAGGTCTTTTGACGGAGGCTTGCGCTCGGTTTTGTGAGGGGCGTCCGATCATAATCATGGGGCCGCCACACCTCAATGGGCGTTACATCCTGATACTTGAACTCAAGCCTCGATGAATAATTTTTTAAAAAAAAATCAGCGGTTGCTGACCGCGTTGCCCGCATTTTTTTTTGTTGCCACAGCTATTGGGGCGGATCCGATGCAGGCGGAAACTGGGGCGGCTTCGCCCGCCCGTGTTTTGGAGCAGAGTTTCATTGATGTTTACGAGAAAGTCGCGCCATCGGTGGTCGTGATCCGAGTGGAACGACCCGGCTCTCTCCGCCCGTTCCTTTTCAACGCCCCCGACTTCCCTACAGATGGGACGGGCGAAGATGCAAAAGTGCCGCCATCCAAACAGTCACTTTCGCAGCCATCGCCATCCAAACGGGACTGGGAAACGGGGTCAGGCTGCATAATTGAAAGCGGTGGATATATTGTTACGAACTTCCATGTGGTGAATCAGGCGCGTGTCGTACAAGTTTTCCTGAAGGACGGAAGGCGTTTTGATGCCGACCTAGTAGGCTCGGATTCTAAAACAGATCTGGCACTGCTCAAAATTGATGTGGACGGCCTAGCTGCGATATTGCCAGGCGACCCAGAAAAAGCACGCATAGGCCAATGGACACTGGGTATCGGCGCACCCTTTAATTTAGAGTACTCTTATTCTGTTGGATGGCTCACTGGAAAAAAAAGGGGCGGGCTCATCGAGGATCAGTGCATTCCATATCTACAGACGACCGCCCCGATGAACCCCGGCAACAGCGGCGGCCCGCTATGCGATATTGACGGCAGGGTTCTTGGAATAAACACGCTAATACAGGTCAATGGCGCGGGCCTCGGTTTTGCAATACCGATGGATCTAGTTTCAGAGGTGTGCAAGCAACTCAAAGAGACTGGTAAAATCGTGCGCCCTTCGCTTGGCATAGAGACCGTCTCGCTCCGCGATGTGGTTGAGCCGATGCTCCGTTATCTACCGGAAACCAGCGTGGGAGTTTTGGTCAAAAGAATCAGGGCACGCTCCCCAGCTTCGCAGTCGCCGCTGAAGCAGTTCGATGTGGTCGTGGCAGTAGATGATCGCCCTGTTTGCAATATCACTGATTTGCAGAGCGAAATGATCCGCAAACGGCACGGGCAAACAATCAGACTGACGGTGTTTAGGCGCATCCCGGGGCATGGTTCGACTTCGATAGATATCCCTGTCATTTTGAACAACCCAGCGGCGTCTGCTCTTCAAGAGCCTGCACAGCGCAACGACGCGCTGCCGAGAAAAAAGGAAAAAGAATTGGGCGATCCGCTAGGTCTTGAAGTCGCAGCGATAACTGACGATCTGGCGCAAAAGTTCGGCATTTCTATTTCACAGGGTGTTGTTGTGACAAAAGTTTATAGCAACGGGGCTGCGGCACATTCTGGGCTGGAGCCTGGGGCAGTCATCACGGACATAGACCAAGCACCAGTGGTCAACCGCGAAGTCTATTCGAAAATGGTGCAATGCTTTCAGGCAGCCAAGGGAATGCTTGTTTTTTACAACCGTCAAGGGGAGCAAAGTTCCGTTTTTATCCGCCAAGTGTTGCAGCCCTGACCAGAGTCGCCTCTTCTCTTTTCTCTCCCCTTGCCCCTTGGCACTGGCTTCGCCAGATTAGGAGATTCGGCCTCACAAATCTCGCTTTACCAAGCGGATTTGATGAGGCAGATTTTGAAATTTGCGGGGCAAATGCAAAATCTGAGTTCAAAATTTTTACTGAAAAAATGTTTGAAAAAATCAATTTACATATATGCTCTCTGGCGATGAATAAACTGCCGTTAAAATGAGTGCGAAATTATGAGCGATCAAACCAACCAAAACCAGGCTTTGAAACAGTTGCTGAAAGAGCAGCTTGAGTTGCTTCCCGACAAGCTTCGTAAAACACTTAGCCGCGGTGATGTTCATGGCGCGAAATTTGATCTCGTAGGTGCTATCGGCACTGCCGACCAGATACAAGCCAAAGCACTGAAAGCACTCCTTTTACAGGTGGAAGAAGGAATCAAGGAAAACGATTTTTGCGCGAGCCTCGACATGATTGACGAACTGGATCGGCAGGCTGCCGCATTGATTCCCAACTAAACAATTTTGCAAACCTGAAAAAATTCCATGAACCAAGAAGCGATTGATAATCTAAGATATCTAGTTTTTAAAAATGGGCTTCAAGTTTGTTTCAGCGGCTCGATTTGTGTCGGCCTGATAAACAAGGCTTGCGAAGAGTTCCCCGAGGATCGCGCCCTTTTCGCCAAAGCCTATTACCAAAAAGTTCCGCAACGCCTTCTAGGCTTCAACGAAAAAGCTGGCCATCGCGATTTCGTTGCCAAGCTCACTAAAGAGCTGGTCGAGCTGGAAAAAATGACGCCAGCCGAAGCGAGCTGGGCCGTCAATGCGTGGACGACTGCGCTGGCCTTTTTCAAAAAGGAAGAGGCTCACGCAACTAAAGAGCGTTCCAGCGACGGTGGTGGAGCGGCGAAAGACACCAAGCCCAAAGCCATTGTAGATTCGCAAGGCAAAGGCCAATACACTACGATACAAGACGCCCTAGCAAAGGCTCCTCACGGCACACGCATCCTAGTGAACCCCGGCGAATATTCTGGCCCTATCACCATCAAAAGACCTGTCGAAATTTTCGGGCAAGGAGCACTTTCTCAAATCCGCATCATCGCCCAAGGACAGGCGGCACTTCAAATAGCAGTTCCCCAAGGAGCTAGTAAATTGCAAGGGCTGAGCTTCATTTCATCACCAGCCTCGGCTGAAATAACCCCCTCTAAATCTGGTGAAGGCTGTGTAGAAGTCACTGAAGGCGATGTCATTTTTGATGGGTGCGCCTTCGATTCAGCACGGGAATGTGCGCTGTCAGCGTGCGGAGAAAAAGTCCGGGTCCTGTTTGAAAAATGCTTCTTTTCCAAGTGGAAGACGCAGGCCGTTTTAATAGCAGATAAAGCTGCCGCGTGGATCACTGATTTGCAGTTCGAAGGGTTCGATAAAACGCCGATTGTTTGCGCTGGACAATCCTCAATGGAACTCAAAAATATCAAATTCCAAAAAGGGATCGGTCCAGCCATCGTGTTTTCGCCCAAAACAAGGGGCATCCTACACGAATGCTCTTTCCGTGACCTCACAGGCTCGGGCATATTGTTGCTCGAAGATTCCGAGCCAATAATTGAAAAGTCATCGTTCCAAGGCATCCAAGGTTCGGCCATACTTTCCGATGGCGGCGGCGGGATAGTCAGGGAATGTAACCTGATAGAAAACACCATCGGCGTTTTGGCAAAACAAAAAGCAAAGACTGTTTTCGAGGCGTGCAATATCCATTTCAACACCGAATTCGGCATTCATGTCCAATCGGAATCCGAAATACAGGTAATTAATTCGCAACTGCGCGAAAACAAAATCTACGGTGTCCTTGCTGAGACATCCGCAAAACCCCATTTTTCTGACACTGGGATGAACGGCAACAAATCGGCAGGCATCTGTTTTTCGAGCGAGAGCGGTGGTCTTTTTGAAAGATGCCAGTTCCACGGTAACGAAAGAGCTGGTATAATCATTTCCGACCACGCGTCTCCAGTGCTGAAGTCATGCACGATAGAAAACAACAAGGCTCACGGTGCATCTATCTACAAAGAAGGGAACGGCACTTTTGATTCATGCCAGTTCTCGAACAATGCTTGGGCAGCCGTGGAAATAACGAATGGTGCATCTCCGCTTTTCACGCAATGCCGCTTCACGAACGGCAATAGTGCCGTCTCTGTCCAAGACGGGGGCAAAGGCACATTCGAAAACTGCACGATGAACTACCTTAAATGGCCAGCGGTCGTGCTGACATCACATAGCATGCCGCTCTTCAAAAATTGCCACATCGAACGCAACAAGCAGCAGGCCATTTTTTGTCACGCTGATGGAGGCGGTCTTTTCGACGGCTGCTCAATAGAATCCAACAGCACCGACCATGTGCGTATCCGTGCAAGCAAAGGCCTAGTCTTGCGCAACTGCAAAATAGCGGACGGACACGCTGCTGCCATCCTGCTCGAAAACGGTGCTTTCGCAGAAATAGAAAACTGCGAAATCGAAAAAAATATATTGCAGGGAATACTCGTTAAACACGGTGCATCGGTACATGTCAAAAACGGAAAAATTAAATCCGGAAAAACCGAGGGCGTGAATCTTGAGACTGGGACAAGTGCCGAGTTTGAAGGTTGCGAAATAACGGAAAACAAAGGCTCTGGCATAGTCATGACATCCGCCAAAGCCTCACTAAAAAACTGTTTGATTCAAAAAAATGCTGAAGTGGCCGTAAGCGCGTATGAAAACTCATCAATTGAGGCATCCCAATGCGACCTCACTGGCAATTCCTACGGGGCATGGAGCATTTCGGACGATGTGAAAGTCGTTTCGCAAGACAACAAAGAATAAAACCCAGAACGGCAGCACTGGCACCATGATGAAACAGTCATATTCATTTCGTGCGTGCGCCGTTACTTGCATTTCCGCCGCGATTATTATCCTCGCGGTAGCTGTGCCACACAACGCATGGTCTGCCGCACATCAGCCTGAAGTGCGCACGGCTCCACTCCCCTTCTCCAAAGTTTTCAAAGGCGATAGAACTTTTAAGAGCCTCCTGAAAAAGGCAAAAAAAGAAAAATGGAAATCCATCCCCTTCAGCGACCGCGTTGCGAAGGTAGGTCTCGCATTAGTTGGAACGCGTTACGAATCATTCACGCTTGATCTGGACGATCATATAGAAGCACCTTCCGTTAATTTTGACGCCCTAGACTGCTGGACTTTTTTCGAGACCTCACTAGCTCTCGCACGCATGATAGAATTGCCTGAAACAGATTGGACGCCCCAGAATCTATTGCGCTATATCGAATTTGACCGCTACCGCAACGGGCACTGCGATGGCTCTTACCTATCACGCCTCCACTACCTTGCGGACTGGATGCACGACAATGTAAGGCGCGGATGGGTCACCGACATGAGCCGCCAGCTTGGTGGCGAACGCATCTACCGCGACTGTTTCGAGATGACAAACGCTAGAGGCATCCGATGCTATCGCATTCTGCGAAACAACCCGCACTTGATTCCTCTCATGCGGGATGAAGAGTCGCGCATCTCTAATCTGGAAGTTTGGCACATCCCGAAAAGCCGCGTCGCAGAAATTGAGCCACGCCTGCAAAACGGCGACATCCTCTGCATAACCTCGAAGTATCAAGGAGCGTTTTGCTCGCATGTAGGGCTGGCTCTGCGCGACCAGTCTGGCGTGCTCCGCTTCATGCACGCCACATCCGAAAAACCGAAGGGGAGAAAAGTGATCTTAGACGCGAGAATTTCAGACTATCTTGACAGCATTAGCGCACACGCTGGGATAATGGTAGCACGCCCGTACGCATTCCCGTCCAAAGCTCGTTGAGACTTCACCGCCTTTTCACCACACCTGAGTAAACTGCCAGCGTTTTCTCCATCATGGCGTCAATAGAAAGGTTTTCCCGTGCGAACTGAAGCGCGTTTTGTGAGTATTGGCAGCGCAGAGATGTATCGTCAGCCATCATACGGATTGCGTCTGCCAATTCCTCTGGATGCCCAGGCGTGACCAAAAGCCCGTTCCACCCGTGCCTTACAAGCTCTGGCAAACCCCCAGTGCGGCTGGCAATCACAGGTTTGCCCGTAGCAAAAGCCTCAGGCACAACCCGCGACTGAGCCTCATTCCTCGATGGAACAATAAGGACATCCAGTGCCGCCATGATAGGCGACATCTCTTTTTGGTAGCCTGTCAATATAACAGGCGAAGGCATGTCTTGCGGGAAAGCCTCCTTCAGCCACACTGGCAAATGTTCCGTTGTCCGACCCTCGCTACCAGCGCGTCCTCCTACTAGAACAAAGAAAATATGCGGGTGCGTCCGTTTAACCATCGCCGCAGCTTTCACATAAACATGATGCCCCTTCTCAGTGCGAAACATGCCAGCCGCCCCGAAAAGAATGGCGTCCTCTGGGATTCCAAACGCCTTGCGGAAAGTCCAGCCATCCTCTCCAGGATGGAAACGGGAAAGATCCACGCCCTCGCCGATAACTTCAATTTTTTCAGGCGGAACCCTGTGAAATTTAACGAGTCCGTTTTTTATGGAAAGCGAAGTGGCCACAATCTTTCTTGAGCCAAAACGGTAGGCCAGTGATTTGCCGATTTTAGGCGGCCCAGCTACCGTGAGGTGGCGCGAGCGAACAACTGGCCAACCAGCAGCATGAAATGGGAGGCAAATTGCTGCGTCCTTCGATCCGTGGCAGTGCAAAACATCCACTTTTTCTTTTATGCAAAAGTTTCGGATACCCCATATTGACTGGACATCGTACCTCTGGCGCATCGGCAGCAAAAGCATAGGTAGTCCCATCTCTTTCGCGTGTCGAGCCATTTGCCCTTCGGGAGAACACGCCACCCACGCCCTGTGTCCGTGGGCAATGAGCCAAGCCGTTTCAATGAGCGTTCTGAACTCTTGCCCGCCCCAATTAAGCCCAGCTTCCAGATGCAAAATATTCATGAATGACAAAGCAGACTTCAGAGACGCGGAAAAAGAGGCTCCGGCTGACCCAAACTAGTGCCTGCCAACGATGCAGCACCCTCCACTTGATCCATGTTGAAAGATGCAGCACCCAAACCGAGCTGCACATTAATTTTTGCTGTTGTGTCGGGCAAGATTGGAGCCGCCAAAATTGCCAGCACACGCACTGTTTCAAGCAGAGTAGCGAGCACCTGCGCAAGCTTGGCTGACTGACTAGAATCTTTTGCCAACTTCCACGGAGCCTGTTCCTCAACGAACTGGTTGGCACGCCTCGTGAGACGCCACACTCGCTCCAGTGCTTGATGTATTTCGTAGCGATCCATCTTCTCGCGATACTCGGCAAGCGTGCTCTGTATCTGCACGGCAATATCGGAGTGAATGGGCGCATCTGGCACAATGCCACCGCAATAACGGTGAGCCATTGAAATAGACCTGTTCACCAGATTCCCGAGGTCGTTGCCCAGATCGCTTTTATACCTCTGTTCGAACTGCTCCACCGAAAAATCAGCATCCTGCCCAACAACCATTTCGCGCATAACATAGTATCGGAACGCATCGGCTCCGTACTGAGTGACCAAGGCAAGCGGATCCACGCTCTTGCCTGTGGATTTGCTCATCTTCTCGCCATCCATCTGCCACCACCCGTGAACCAACATCTTGCGCGGGAGAGGTAAATCCAAGGCGTGTAGCATGATCGTCCAATAGACGCCATGCGCCGGAATCAGGATGTCCTTGCCTATTATCTGCAAGTCGGCTGGCCAACTGTTTTGCTCCGTGCCCCACCCTGCAAATGTTGCGTAATTCAGCAGGGCATCAAACCAAACATAAGTCACATACCCATCATCAAAAGGAAGCGGGATGCCCCATTCGAGGCGGCTTTTTGGACGCGATATGCAGAGGTCGTTAAGCGGTTTTTCTAGCGCGGACAACAGCTCGTTGCGTCTGAACGACGGGTATATAAAATCTGGGTTATCGTTCAAGAACGAGATGAGCCAGCCTTGGTATTTGGAAAGTTTAAAAAAATAATTCGGCTCCTTCGTTTCCACAACATCGCCGTAAATTTCTGGCCACTGTCCGTCCACGCGATCTTTTTCAGTGACAAACTGCTCCTGCCTCAGACTGTAAAAGCCAGTGTGTTCCTGAAAATATATCTCGCCCTTGTCGTGCAGCTTTTGCAGCGAAGCACGCACGGCATCCTTGTGCGACACCTCAGTAGTCCGCACGAAACGGTCGTGCGTGATGTTGAGCGTCCGCCACGCATCCCTGAAATAGCCGCTCATCTCATCGCAAAACGATGCTGGAGAAACGCCCTGGGCACGCGCAGACTGCTGGACTTTCTGCCCATGCTCATCCACGCCCGTGAGAAAAAAAACATCCTTTTTCAAGCTGCGCTGGTAGCGGGCGATCACATCGGCCAGAATTTTTTCATAGGCGTGCCCGAGGTGCGGACGCCCGTTTACATAATCAATCGCAGTGGTCAAAAAAAATGTTTCCATAAAATTCAGCCTCCCTTTGTATGCGTTCGAGGAAAAGCCGCCAATTCTTTTTTGGTAATCTTTTTGCAATCTCTTTAAATGTTGCCAGCCACTTCTGTTGAATGCCAAACCGCATACAAAACGGGTGTGATTAAAAGTGGGTGAGGTTAAAATATTTTTCTCAATATGGGCGTTTAAAAACTATGATGCGGAGAGTTTATTTTGCTATTGG
>JAIFLJ010000038.1 GCA_020049135.1 bacterium
CTCCCTGGACATGCTCCTTCGTCGCGCCTAGGCAAACCCCCCTCCCCACGACTGCTCATGCGAACCTTTTTGTGTTATAGGCCACTAGGCTGTATTTGCTGCCGCATTGAATTGCGGTTTATAAATTTCGTTTGTAACAATCGGAGGAATCAAAATGCCAACTTCTGTATGCATTTGATGACCAGCGATGGCGCAAGACCAGTGACAACCGTTCCAACCGTCAACAGCGAGAGCAAGGCGAAATAAACTGGATCCACCCTGACAGGCACCGTTTCTTTTTCATCATCTGCAGATGCAAAAAACATTTTTCTGACTATGGCCAAGTAATAATAAAGCGAGACGACCGCCCCAAAAATTGCGAACAAAACTAGGTGATGGCGTCCTGCTTCCCATGCGGCTGCAAAAATCTGCCACTTGGCAAAAAATCCACCTGTCGGCGGCAGCCCTGCCAGAGAAACCATGCCGATGAGCATCATCCAAGCCAAATACGGGTTGCGTTTGGCTAGGCCAGAAAAATGGCGCATTTCCGTTCCACCCAAAGAACGAGCCAACACGCAAACCAAACCCAAAACAAGGAGCGTGGCCAGAGCATAAACTACCAGATAAAAGTAAAGTGCTTTTAAGCCGAAGTCTGTGGCTGCCACCAACCCCATCAGCAAGAAGCCGGCATGGCTGACGCTCGAATACCCCATCAGCCGTTTGACATCCCTCTGAGCCAACGCACCGAGGTTGCCGATAAGTATGGAAGCCACCGCAGCAAGCACCATCAGTCCTGCCACATCCTGTGTCCAGATCGCATAAAACGGCGACATCAACAGCCTGATCAAAATGGCGAATCCGGCTGCCTTTGATGCGACTGAAAGATAAGCTGTAATGGGCGTAGGTGCTCCCTGATAAACATCCGGCACCCACCAGTGAAACGGGGCGGCACCCACCTTGAACGCCACGCCGACCAGAATCAGCAAAATTCCGAAAGCGACCCCACTCTGGATGTCGTGCGTGGCAATGAATATTGACACCTTTCCGAAATCCAATGTCCCTGTAAGCCCGAAAACAAACGCAATCCCGTAAACCATGAACCCTGTAGAAAGTGCTCCCAAAACAAGGTATTTTGCTCCGGCCTCCAGCGAATCACGGCGCACCCTGTGGTAACTCACCAAAATATAAAATGTGATTGTGACCAACTCAAGCGAGACGAACATCGTAAGAAAATCGTTGGCCGATGAAAGGAAGCCCATGCCTGACATGGCAAACCAAGGGAGAATGAAGTATTCCGAGCGACCCTCCGACCTCTCCTGTTCGTCAGCCAACATCATCCAGACCACAGCCAGCGTAGCAGAGACAAAGAAGGCTTTGAAAAAATACGCCGTCCCATCGTAAATATACCCTGCGCCGAAAAAGCTTTCTGCCCCGCGCGGCGCAAAAACGGCCACTATCCACGCCACACAGAGACCCCAAAGTGAAATGCGCGGGATGATGCGATGGCTAATATTTTTGCCAAAAATGTCTGCAAGCAGGAGTAGCACACCCATCGTCAACCACCAGCACTCCGGCATTTTCCACCAAGGTAACTGCTGCATTGCGCCATGCTGCAAAAGAGCTATCGGCATAAATAAGTTCATTTACATGCCCTTTCCTATCCATGAGGCCAAGGCTTCCGCCGCTCCGTGGCTCAACAATCGCGGTGCAAAACCCAAAACCAGCAGCGCGGAAGCCAGCAAAACAAGCGAGCCTTTTTCTACAAGATAAAGCTCGTTCAGCCTTGGTGCTGACGACCCCGCCTCACCCATGAAAATAGAGCGCACAGCGCGTAGCATATAGATGGTTGAGATGAGCACGCCAAACAGCGCGGCGACAACAAGCCACGGATGCTTTTCCCATGAGCCCATGAAAATAAGTATTTCTCCAGGAAAATTACCGAGTCCAGGAAGCCCGATTGATGCCATGGCCATAAGGACGAAAAACGCACCCAAAAACGGGATGGTTTTTCCTATTCCACCCAGTAACGCATAGCGGTTTGTGCCTGTGCGATCCAGAAGCACGCCGTTCATAACTAACAACCCGCTGACGCTCAAGCCGTGACCCACCATCAGCAGCACTACACCAGTCAATGCCACTGGCGTGAAGGCCAGCAAACCGAGGAACAGGTAACCCATGTGCATCACGCTGGAATAGCCGATAGTGTCTCCCAAGTTATCTTGCGCCAGTGTCACCCAGCCGAGCACCAGCAAGTTGCCAGCTATCAAGACGACCAACCACGGCTCCCAGTAAGCTGCACCTTCAGGAAAAAATGGCATCGCAACACGGAGCAATCCGTATAGCCCAAACTTTTTCAACACTCCCGCGTGCAACATGGCTACCGATGCCGGTGCCGTGGCATAAGCCTTAGGTGCCCATGTGTGAAAAGGAAAAATGCCAACCAAAATACCAAACCCCAGATACAACAGAGGGAAAACGGCTTTTTGCACACCAACTGGTATGGGATGCCTAGAAAGATAAGACTGTATCTCTATCCAATCTGTAGTGCGTGCGCCGTATGGCATGGCATAAATAAGCCCTAAAATTCCAGCGAGCAAAACAAGGCTGCCGAGCAACAGGTAAACGGCCACATGACACGCCGTCTGCACCCGCTTGTGCTGTGTCCCCTGCCCCCATATACCGATTGCCAAAAAAGTTGGAATCAAAGCCAACTCGTGAAAAACAAACATGAAAAAGAGGTCGGTAGAAATAAAAGTCCCGTAAAGCCCGGCCACGATCACTAGCAAGAATGCATAATGCTCACGCTCGCGTTCAATCTGCGGCGGCACCACCAAAACCGCCGACACAGAAACGATGGCGGTCAGTAGTGCTAGAGGGAAACTCACGCCATCCAAGCCTATCCTGAAAACTATGCGCCCCAACCCCTGCATCTCCAGCCACGGAACAGTCTGTGCGAAAATGAAGTTTGCTCCAAAATGATTAAATGATGCCAAGCCTCCGAGTAGCAATGCAGGTAGAACAACTGAGAAAATAGCTGATCTTCTTGGTGGCACCCTGAAAATGATGGCAGCTACACCTGCAAGCGGGATCAATATAAGCAAAAATAATGGGGAAAACATACGGGGTTCTTATCTGATCAAATATTGGTAAAGCACAAACACGATTCCTATCACGAATAAAAACGCGTAGCCCTGCAAATTGCCAGAGTGCATAAATCGTATGAGATGCCCGGTGCCTGAAACGACTAAGCCTGTACCGCGCACGAGCAAACCAGATATCACCCATCTATCAAATAATCGGCACGCCTCACCCAGCTTATCGTGCCCGCGCACGAATGTCGCCCCGTAGATTTCGTCCACATAAAACTTGTTGGCAAGCAATGAGACGGAAAACGGTTCCGTTTTCTTCCCCCGATAAAAATAGAATCCGAGCCAGATGCCCGCCAAAAAAACTACCGCAGAAAGCGCGGGGACAATGTGTCCGTGGTTTTCGCCAGACGAAATCGCAAGCATGTCTGGAATCGCGCCTCCCCAGCCCGCCACAACTGAGAACGCGGCCAATATGCAGAGCGGAACCCACATGGTGGCCTCTGCCTCGTGCGCGTGCGATGCTGACTTTGTTTTTTCTTTTCCAAAAAAGACCGTCACAGTGAGGCGCGTCATGTAGAATGCTGTCAAAAACGCTGTGCCGAGGCCTAGCGCAAATAGAAAATGATTTTTTTCAAGCGCAGCGGACAGAATCGCATCCTTGCTGAAAAAACCGCTCAGGAACGGGCATCCAGACAAGGCCAGCATCCCTGCCACAAAAGTCCAGCATGTGATCGGCATCTTATCTTTCAGACCGCCCATTTTCCAGATGTTTTGCTCGTGGTGCATGGCGTGTATGACGCTCCCGGCTCCGAGGAAAAGGAGTGCTTTGAAAAATGCGTGCGTCGTGAGATGGAACATCGCCGCCCCAGGCGCAGCCAGCCCGACCGCCATCATCATGTAACCAAGCTGCGAAAGTGTCGAGTAAGCCAAGACCCGTTTGATGTCATTCTGCTGCACCGCAATCAACGCAGCAAATAGTGCCGTGCCGCCACCGATGAACGCTATGACATTCATCGTTGCTGGTGATAGGCTGATAAGGAAAAAAACGCGGCACAAAAAGTAAACGCCAGCCGCCACCATCGTGGCCGCATGGATAAGGGCAGAAACTGGCGTGGGGCCCTCCATCGCATCGGGCAACCAAACATGCAATGGCACCTGTGCAGATTTCCCCGCAGCACCGCAAAATAAACCGAGCGTCATCAGCACTAAAATGATGCCTGGAACATGCGCGCCACGCCCGTCGTTGAGCGCCCCTTCCAACTGCGCGAACTCAATGCTTCCCAGCCAGTGCCACGCCATCAAAATACCGATCATGAAACCAAAATCGCCGATCCTGTTTACGATGAAAGCCTTGTTAGCCGCCGCTGCTGCTGACGGGCGTTCAAACCAGAATCCGATGAGCAAATAGGAACTGAACCCCACCAACTCCCAAAATAAAAATGTCATGATCAAGTTGCTGGAAAGGACGATCCCAGTCATCGAAAACATGAACAGCGAAAGGCAGGCAAAATAGCGGCTCTTGCCGTTGTCCTCTTTCATGTAGCCCATGGAAAAAAGGTGTATGAGTGCGCCTACGCCCGTGACTGTCAGCAGCATCGTTTTAGAAAGGCCGTCTAAAACCATCCCTATAGATATAGAAAAGTCTCCTGCGGTAATCCACTGAACCGGAGACGGCGCATGGCTTTGCGTGTGGACACCCCATGCCGCTATGAAAAAGCAGAGGAACGAAGACGCCACCGACACCACTGCGCTGGCGTTGCGCCACGGCCTCGAAACAACCGCAATCAGCGCGGATGTCGCGAGCGGCAAAAACAGAACCCACCACCAGTATTCGCAAGGCATATTCCTAAAATTTCAAATGTGTTAAATCTTTGGTCTGAACCGTCCTGCAAAGGCGGAACAAAGAAACTATTATGGCCAACCCAACAGCCACTTCTGCTGCAGCCACTGTGATCACGAAGAAAACCAGCACCTGCCCATCCATGTTTTGGTTGTACCTAGAAAACACTGCGAGCGCAAGTGCCGCTGCGGCCAGCATCATCTCTAGGCACATGTAAACCACGATCAGATTCCTGCGCATGATAACACCCGCGAGACCGACTGAAAAAAGCAGACCGCTCACGACCAAGTAGTGCTGTAGCGTTATCAGCATGTCCCGCCCTCCTTATTGCCGTTGGCGCTACTGCAGCCGCCAGCCTCCATTTTTCGCTCATTCTCTTCGTGAATCGTGAGGCGAGAGGAGAGCATCACCACGCCCACGATCGCTACCAGCAACAGAATTGCCGTAATCTCAAACGGCAACTGGTAATGCGTGAACAACCTCTTGCCCAATGCTTGAGCATCTCCGCGCACCACGCGGGCGAGCCATAGCGGCGGCATCAGAGAGACTGATTTATAAACTATCCACGCGAACGCGGATGCAGCGCTCACCCCTCCAACAAGTGCTGCCCAGCCGATGTGCGCCCCAGTCTCTTCTTTTAAGTTGAGCAGCATCACTATGAAAATGAAAAGTGTCATCACCGCTCCAGCATAAACTAGTGCCTGCACTGCGCCCAAGAAAAACGCGCCCGCATGAATCATCATGGCGGCCAAAGCCAACATCACACCTACCAGCGAAAGAGCAGAGCTGACAGGGTTACGAAAAGCCACCACGCCTACGGCGAAGCCAAGCAAAAGGAAGGCCAAAAACCAGAACACCATTGACGGCATCCAGAAAATCATAGCGATCTCCTTTCATACGCTGGCATATCATAGATGGACAGGTGGCTCATGGGACTATTTGTTTTTCCATTTTTTGATGGGACGCTGCATCTGTCCACCCATCTCGTAAAGTTTTTCCTTTGTGTGGACCATCTCTTTGCGGGTGTAGCCGTTGAAGAGGTAACCCTGCTGCAACCAGATAGCTTCCTCTGGACACACCTCTTGGCACATCCCGCAGTAAATGCAGCGGAGCATATCTATCTCGAAGGATTGCGGTGCCTTCTCGATTTGGGCGTGCGGGGAATTAGCGGCGATTTCGCCGGGCACGATCCTTATAGCTTTCGGGGGACAAACAAACTCGCATAGCTGACAGGAGACACATTTTTCGCGACCCTCTTCATCTTTCACTAGCACAGGGGCACCGCGATAACCTTCGGGCAAAGTCCACTTTTCCTCAGGATAATATTGCGTGACCCTTTTTTGCCTGTCGAATGAGAGGAGCGAAAACAGAGTTTTGAAAAAATAACGCCCAGTGATACTCAGCCCACCCAGAATGGAGGGCAGATAAAGCTTCTCATACCAGTGCAGTTCCGGACGCGGCACGACCATGCTATAAACCCTAACAAGAAGCGGACGACGGCGCAACGAGTTTGTTGCAAAAAATTAAATAAAAAAAGGCTTGCGCCAAACTTTAATCAGAGTAGATTGCTTGTCCAATCGCGGGGTGGAGCAGCCTGGTAGCTCGTCAGGCTCATAACCTGAAGGCCGCGGGTTCAAATCCCGCCCCCGCAATTTTCATCAAAAAAAATTTTGCACGACATTTCTCGTGCAGCAGGTTTATTGGAATCAGCATTCCAGATGGAACTTGGAGTGTATCGCCTTGACGCCGTCCACCGCCACAGACTCATCCACAACGACCGAAATTTTGATCTCAGAAGTGCTTATCATCTGGATGTTGATGCCAGCACCAGAAAGTGCTTCAAACATCGCTGCCGCTACGCCTCCGTGCGAGCGCATGCCTATGCCAACAACCGAAATTTTTGCTACACCCTCCTGCGCAGTGAAGCCAGCGGCACGGATCACTCCGATAACAGGCTCTATAGCGCGGCGCGTTTTGGCGATGTCGTCTTTGTTGATTGTGAACGAAATATCTGTCACCCTGGAGGAACTCACATTCTGGATGATCATATCCACATTGATGTTGTCATCAGCTAGTGCTTTGAAAACTTTCACAGCCACGCCCGGCTGATCCGGCACCCCGCTTAGTGTCACCTTGGCTTGATTTTTTTCGAGGCTCACGCCGCGAACCACTACTTTTTCCATATTTCCAGTTTCTTCTTTCACAATTGTTCCAGAGGTATCGTTAAGACTAGACCTGACTTCAAAAACTACGCCGAATTTTTTGGCGAATTCAACCGAGCGCGATTGCATCACCTTGGAGCCCAAGCTAGCCATCTCTAGCATCTCATCATAGCTCAACTCAGCTATTTTTGACGCCTCTGGAACGATGCGCGGATCTGTCGTGTAAACGCCGTCAACATCGGTGTATATCTGGCAGACATCGGCCTTCAATGCGGCTGCTATGGCTATCGCGCTTAAATCCGAGCCGCCGCGCCCAAGCGTAGTGATGCGTCCATCAGCGGTTTCCCCTTGGAAACCTGCAATGATGACTACTTGCCCACCTTCAAGCGCATCGTGTATTTTTTTCGGTGTTATGTTTTTTATGCGTGCCTTCGTGTGAACGCCATCGGTGACTATGCCGGCCTGCGCCCCCGTGAACGAGCAAGCAGGGACGCCGATCTGGTTTAGAGCAATCGCCAAAAGTGCTATCGTGGTCTGCTCGCCTGTAGCCAAGAGAACATCCATCTCACGCTCGGTCGGCTCAGGACTAATTTCTCTGGCGATCTTGATGAGGCCATCGGTCACGCCTGACATAGCTGAGACCACGACTACGATATGGTGTTTCTCGCCGTGCCATTTGGCAACGCGTGACGCGACATTTTTTATCCGATCAGGGGAGCCAACGGATGTGCCGCCGTATTTTTGAACAATCAAACTCATAGCCAAATGCCCACCACTTATTTTCGAATCAAATGTTCCGCGATTTGGACTGCGTTCCATGCAGCACCCTTGAGGAGTTGGTCGCCGCTCACAAAAAAGGCCAACCCGTTCTCACAAGACATGTCCTGCCTGATTCGCCCAACATGCACATCTAAATCCCCGCTGGCCTCTAGTGGCATAGGGAAATGGTTGCCCGCTCTATCGTCAACCAGCTTCACGCCCGGTGCTTTAGAAAAAATCTCGCGGGCTTCTTGCTCCGTAAGCTTTCTTTCCGTCTCGACAACGACAGACTCAGAATGCGCACGAAACACGGGCACGCGCACGCATGTAGGCATGATCTGCAAGGACGGTAGTCCCATGATTTTTCTGGTCTCCTCGACCATCTTATTTTCTTCCTCGTTGTAGCCGTTTTCTGCAACGGCAGAGTTGTGGTTGAAAACATTGAACGCAATCTGGTGCGGCAACACTTCTTTGGTGACAGGTTTGCCGTCCAAAACCTCGCGGGCCTGCCGCTCCAACTCGGCCATGGCCTTGGCTCCAGCACCGCTGGCCGCTTGGTATGTCGAAACAATGACGCGCCTGATCCCAGCGGCTGCTTGGATGGGTTGCAGCGTGACAACTAAAATCGCAGCCGAACAGTTCGGGTTGGCTATGATCCCCTTGTGCCCCATCATCGCTGCGGCGTTTACCTCTGGGACAACTAACGGGACATCGCCGTGCATCCTAAAAGCCGAAGAGTTGTCCACAACCACAGCACCAGCTTTGACGGCGATAGGGGCGTACTCTCTGGAGCGCGTGGCACCAGCACTGAAAAATGCAAAATCCACGCCATCGAAAGCGGCTGCGTCCAACTCGCGCACATCCACGTGGCTACCAGCAAAAGAAAGCTTTTTGCCAGTGGAACGAGCCGAAGCCAGCAGTGTCAGTTTAGACACTGGAAAATTTCTGCGTTCCAAAACATGCAGCAGTTCAACGCCCACGGCGCCTGTCGCCCCCACAATCGCAACATGATAACCTTTACTCATGGGCGGCAAACTATGCAGAAAAGAACGAGGTGTTCAACTGGAATTATGGAGGGGGAAAACAAATACCGAAGCCACCCCGATCCTCGCCTAAAAAAGTGCTCTCTCCCACTACGAAGGCGGGCGGGGTTACCAGCCCATGGTCGCCCACTGGGCAGAGGCGGACTTGGTGCTGGCCAGCGAGTTTCGAGACGGCAATGTTCCAGCCAAGCAGGCTACGCTACGCTGTGCGCAGATGGCTTTTTCTGCTTTGCCCCAGAACATCAAAGAGCGTTACTTCCGTGGCGACAGTGCCTGTCATGAGAACGGGCTCATCACTTGGCTCAACCATCCCAATCGGGCACTCGAACACGGCGGACGCATCGGCTTTTGCGTCAGCGCGGTCATGGAACCAGCCTTGGCACGCGCCGTCGCTTCAGTAGAGGAAAAGGCTTGGACTACCTATGGCAAAGAAAACGACGGCACCTTGCGGCAGTGGGCGGAAGTGGAGTTTGTGCCGAGCCAAAGCTACGAGCACAAACAAAGCACCCCTCTGCGCTATGTTGGCTTACGGTTGCTCAAGGCTAAGGGATTGCTCTTTGCCGATGGTAGTGACCGCAAACATTACGCTCAGACATCCTGACCTGCGGGGAAAACGGCTGACCTGATTGGGGTGTAAACGAGGCGAAGTTCGGTGCCTGGATAGAGGGTTTCTGTGG
>JAIFLJ010000138.1 GCA_020049135.1 bacterium
CTCCTTTTGGTTTGTTTTTTTCCAACCTGATCCTCTCGGATCAGCCATTCGGAGACCACCTCTATTTTTAACAATTATTGGGACGCTTCCATGGTTAAAGCGTCTCTCGTTTTGATAAGTTCGATGTCTTGTTCTGGTTCGTTGCTCATAGCTGTGTATTAGTAATTGCGTCCATTCCGTCAACCGACTTTTGAAAATACCTTGAAATTCTTTAAATTCTGGATCTGTCCAACTCAAAAAAAAGCCCCCCTCACCGGAACGACACGGCAAGGGGGTGGAGGAACCGAACCGAAAGGGTTAAGGTTTGACGATGCGTTTGATGCCTGCCGCGATTCCAGCGGCAAACCCGTAAAGGCATTCCACCGTCACAAAAATTCGGTTGCTGGAAGTCTCCGTGTAGCGGAGGTAGCCGAAAGTCAGCCCCGTGTCTGGGTCGGTGACGGCACCCGCCTCATCGTAATTCGCCACAGGAGCGAGGTAGCGCATGGCGACCGCCATCCCCGAGGGGTGCGCGGCGAACCCGACAAGTTTCTCGCCGTTTTCTGGGAGAACCGTGCTGGGAAACACATCGAACCCGCCGATGCGCCGCAAGCTGGCTTCGACCACCCCTGGCTGGGAAAGGGGCAGGATAAAACTTTTTGCAACCACATCGTCGGCGAGCAAGTTGGTGTAGTAGGCGTCATCCAGAATCAAGGAACGGTCGCTGATAGGCATCTTGACCAAGCTGCAGGCCTCGCGAATTTTGAGGACTTTCTTGTAGTCGAAAGTGTCAGCAGCCAGCGCCGTGATGGCGGGCGCCCCGTAGTTGGCGGCTGTCACTTCCGAGAAAATGTCCACCAGCACATCCTCGGCGAGCTGTTTGACCGCGCTGGAGACGAGGTTTTCGAGGACGGGAAGGGAGGTCTCAGCCGCTTCCCGCGCCGTGACATGGACGGTCTTGAACTTGTGGCGAGTGAGCTGGACAGGCACGACGGTGACGGTCGAGTCCACGCTTGAGATGTAGCTTCCAGCAAAGTTGGAGCTTGCCGAGGGCGTGCCCACCACGGGCACCCGAACCGTGTCGAGCTTGTCGGCGGGGTCGGGCGAAAAGTTGGTCGAGAACGCCCGCAAAGGCGTGAGCGATGCCATGAAAGGTTGCAGGGCGTGTTGGGCGACTTTGATGTCTTTGACATCGGTGAGGGTGTTGCTCATAAAAAATATTTCCTTGTCTTGTTGTTAGGGTTGGTTGCTCTGGATCAGCATCACCGCCCGTTGCGCGGGGGTGAGGTTGCGCCAGAATTGGGTCTGCTCTTTGGGGTCAGAAATGCTTTTGAACTGCTCGTAAAGATTACTTGCTTGCGCGTCGCCCTTGGGCGTGATGTGGGCGGGGGGTTGCGAACCCATCTCGGCGGCGATCCGCGCCGCTTCGACAGAAGCCCGTTTGGAAAGGTCCTGCTCTCGCGCTTCGAGTTCCTTGTTTTTTGTCGAGAGCGATTCCAGAGACTGGCGCGCCGTCGCCAGATCGTTGGCGAGCTGGTCGCGCTCGGATTGGATAGTTAAAAATCTGGCGGTAGATTCCGCCATCAATGCCTCGTGCGCTTGCGCGTCTTTTTCCAAAGCCGCCATGCGATCAGACGCATCCCTAAATTGTTCTTCAATCGTTTTCATTGCACTGGCCGCCGTGTCAACCGCGCGCACATGCAAGGCGCGCAGCCGGGCCAAGGCTTCCTCCCTGTTTTTGACCGTCCCGGCCAAATTGAGGCGTTGGGCAGTTTTTGCATTGAACGACTGTCCCTCCATCGTTTCATCAGAAATCTTTCTTCCGCGCGCCAGAACCGCCGTCTTAAAATCAGAGGCGATTTCCTCGACCTCCGATTGGATCAGGGATCGTTGATCGCCCGTCAGTGGGACGCCGGGCGTCCCGATACTTTTGAATTTACCGGCAGCAAAAACCTCGACCTTGATCCCTTCTTTCAAAAACGCTTCCGTGCTGTCCACCACGGGGCGAATCACCCCGATGGATCCGACCCGTGCGCTGGGCGTGGCGTAAATCGCGTCGCACTGGGATGCGACCCAGTAGGCCGCACTGCACATCAGTCCACCGGAAAAGGCGTAAACGAACTTTTCGCGCGATGCGTCCGCCACCGCTTGCGCGAGTTCTGGCGTCCCCATGACCGTTCCACCGGGCGAATCGATATCCAAAAAAATGGCGTGAACATCAGGCCGAGATACCGCATCCCGGATGGCGGCACCGATTTCTTCCACATCCGTCGCGCCGTAGATAAACTTTGAAATTGGGTCGGGATTACGAAGCATGATCCCGCAGATCGAAACGATACCGATACCATCATCGACGGTCAAAAGCTCGTTGTCAGGAGGCAAAGGATCGGGGGGTTGCGGTAAAAACGATGCGGCGGCTATCGCCTCCAACGCTTCAGGGGCGATGAGCCACGGTTGCTTGAGCAATGATAAAACTTTCACGCCTTGGGCGGCGTGTCAACGCGAGAGGTTTCTTCCTGCATCGGAAGGAGGGGGGATCCGCCCGAGGGTTTCCACAACATTTCAATGGGGACTCCGTATTTGGTAGCCGTGTCCAGAATAAGGCGGGCATCCCGCGCCCTGCGTTCGATTTCCTCGGTGAAATCCGCGCCCATTTCCTCGAAATGATCCGAGATCGTCTTGATCCCAAGCTCCACATCAGCCCGGTTCTGCTGGGCTTCCCTGCCAGCGTCCACGGTCACTTTCTTGGGCGTGACGCACGAGATCCTGTGCCAGCCGCTCACGGGCGGCAACTCGCCACGGCTTATCGCGTCCCCGACCACGAAAAACCAGACCGGCTTGATGAGCCTTTGGACGAGGATGAGTTGGCGGTGCGAAAACCGCCTGTCGGCCTTGGCGACAACCAGCCTCACGCCCGCACCGCCGATCTTGCTCGAATCCGCCGCGAACTCAAACGGGATCATGCCCAAGGCCGAGTCCCGCCTCAGATGTTCCAGGAACCCCGTGAAAGTCGGGCTCGGCCTCTGTGACTGGAAGCTCTCGATGCTTTCATCTGGCTTGAGTGCCACGAGCTTGCCGCCGATGATATTTTGCAGCGTTACCGGATCGCTCGTTTCGGCTTGTTGCGATGGAGTGCCCAAAGAAAAATCGCTGTTCTCTTCGATGTCGCCACCCTCCGTTTTCAAGACGCGCGAAATATCCGCGTTGTCTTTGACGGCGTGTTTTTCCATCGCGATCAGCTCCATTTCGTCCAAGATATGGTTGATGGAATGCTGGAGCGTCGGTGCGTGCCTGACCGCGCTCGCGCTTTCTGGCTCGAAGATGTGCAGGACGCTCTCTGCGGGATAATCTCTCGTCCGTGCATCCTCGATCATGCGGTAGGCCAGCGGCCTGCCGACGGCATCTGTAATGACCCCGTCCCCGTTGTTGTCGGGGTCGCCCACGCGATGCGCTTCGACCAGTTGTAGCGAGGGCAGGTTCCGCGCATCCCTCGTTTTGATAACGAAATACTCGCCGTCTATGTCCATGCCCCGGCAAATGAGCGACTGGCATTCCTCGAACGAAAAACGCCCCGTCACCTCGCACCTCGAACTCCATTGTTTGAAATATTCCTCGGCCCGGCGGTTCCACTCCGGGTCAGGCGACTGCGCTTGGGCCTTGATGCCGTCGCCCGTCGAGTAGATCGCCATGTTGGAAACCAGCTCCCGGACGAAGCCGGAGTTTTTGTAAAGGTAGCGGGATTTCCGCACGAGTTCGGTGCGCACGCTTGGGGTGAGGTCGCGCTTGGTGTCGCCCGGCGACGCCCCTGGAACACGCCCGCGCCGTGGCGACCCGTTGGCTCCTTCATACGGCGAATACCACGATAAGATAGCGGAAATGAATCGTGGCAGTTTCATTTGGGCAGAACCCCCGAAACGCCCGATTGCATGACTCGCCGCCCTTTGGGGTAGGCCACGGGGTCGAGTTTTTGCAAAGCGCTCTGGCAGGCAGCGATGATGGAATGGATTTCGTCGAGGCGGCGTTTGGTCACGCTCGCCCCGCCGTCCGACCAGCCCGCGAGCGTTTTCTTGAGTTCGAGTTTGTGGACGGCAAGAATCTCTTGCACCTCCTCTTTCGTGAACCCGACAGAATAATCAATTGCCGCCATGCATGGCGGCGGGTGTCAACGGCGGCACGCCATCCGGCATTTCAAAGCGGGAGGCAAAACTCCCCGGATACCTTCTGGGCCAAAACGGAGAACGCCTTCGCCGCCGTGGTCGGCACCACCCCGTTTCCGAGCAAACGAAGCTCGTCGGTCCGGTTATCGCATCGCGTGTGATACTCCACCGAGCCGAGTCGCCCGCAATTAGGCATGACCCAACCGACCGTTAAACCCATCAGAGTCTCAACCCAGCGCGGGTTGAGTTTGCCTCGTCCGGCTTGTTGCGGGAGGTCTATCTGGCCGAAGCCGTGAGGTTGCGGGTTTCCTCCCTCCTTGTGGTCGCGCGATTGCGGGGTCGCCCATTCGGGGTACTTTTTTAAAATGTTGTCCGGTCCGTTTTTGGCGCTGTTCGACCCCCGGGACGAGCAATCGTTCACCGTGGCGGTAGGCCACTGTTTCGGTATGTCGCCAGTCTCCCTCAAATCTCTGCCCAAGCATTTTTGCTTTGAGATTAAATCCGTCCTCGCACCTTCGATGTGGTCGCTGGCTTGCGGTGTCGCCCAGTTGCTGTCACGACACCTCCTTACTTGGTCGCCCAGAGGTATGCCGCCTTTATTGTTCGGTCGGCTGTTGTCGGTGGCTCCTGCCCTCGGTGTTGACCAATTTTCTCCCGCGTGAACCTGTTCTCGCAGATTGGCGCAACCGCCCTGTTTGGCCGCGTCCGAGAGATCCGATCTCACAATATCAACGCAGTCGAACGCTTGCGGTGTCGCCCAGCTTTTTTCAGAGTTTGTTTCAACTTGTGCGTCTTTGTAAGCCTGACACATCAGTGGGTCTATTTGCTCCCTTAAGTTGCCTGGACGACTTCTGTTTTTCCTTCCACCATTTGTCGCTTGCTTTTTCATTGCTTCATACGATCTGCTTGGCAAACAGTCCATCGTATTCGGGGTTGCCCAATTTTTTTCGTGCATCTCTACAGCGTCACGCAGTTTCGCCCCGAAAGTTGCTTCTGGCCCATTCACTTTCTCGCAAGTGAATGCACCGTTTTCAAAGGTTACTTTCGGTTGCGGGCCTCCTTCAGCGTCAGAGACGGATGCCGTCGGCCAACTAGCAGACTCTCGGAGGCTCCCACCCGTGTTGGGGTTGTCCGGGGCGAGAAGGCCAGATTTCTCCATCTTTTCTCTCGCGCAAACCCCGACAATCGCGGGATGGTTGCTGATCGCCTTCTGTCCGTGGTTCGGCTGGTTGCCGATCTTCCCTCCCTCCTGAACAGTAGGAGTGGGCCAATCCTCCATCACCACCGCCGTCCCCAACGGGGGAGAGTTCCTCTGAAATTGGCTCGGACAAGCCGTGTTGCGCGATTCGTTCGAGGTAATCGTGGGCCACGCCGAGGATGAACACTCTTTTTCTCTGGTGAGGAGCGCCTGTTTCCGACGCGCTAAATATTCCTGCCTCAACCCTGTAACCCATCGCTTCCAGTCTCTCGACGCAATGGGAGATGACGAGGGTGCCGTCTGGCATTTTTGAGGACAGCAGCCCCTCGACATTTTCTGCGAAGACGGCTCCGGGACGCAAAATTGCAATGCCGTCTGCGATGGTGTCGAAAAGCCAGCGTTCATCTTCGACGCCTTTCCGCTTTCCGGCGAGGGAGAATGGCTGGCACGGAAAACCGAAGGACAGGATTCCTCCAGCCATGAACGGAGCGAAGTCGCCCCAGGGGAAAGAACACACATCCGTGAAGACAGGTGCAGGGTCAAGGTGTCCGCCTTCAATTTTTTTAACCAAGTTCGCAACGGCGAACGCTTCCCTCTCGCAGTAAGCGATTGGGCGAAGATTTGGGATGCAGCGGTGGAGCCCAATTCCGATGCCTTCGTATCCGCTGCAAAGCGAGATGTAAGGGGTGACGGTATTATCGCGCATGTCATTCTTTCGTCGCGGTGTCAACAGTCGCCTCCTTCATACGACGGCGGGTCAGGCCGCCACGGGCAACCTCTTCGCCACGCGCTCCCTGCACTGCGCCAGCGTGAGCCCGAGCTTGAGCTGGAAATGCGGTTCATCCACAAATTTCCATCGCCCGCCCCATTCGAGTCCGATCCCTTCACCGATGAGTCCCGCCTTGCGGTAGTAGGGTGATTCGGGGATGTATTTTCCAATGGCCAGATCGAAAATCCCGATGTCCCACGCAATCCCGAAATTGTGCCACGAGTAACCGCCGCGAGCGTTGGTGATGATGTTGCCCGGCTTGGTGCGCCCCTGCTCGTAAAGCACATCCTGTTCTGCGTAGGTGCGAGTGCCGCAGATAATCTTTAGCGGAATATCCGCATCAATGCAGGCCGTCATGAACTCGCTCGCCTTGACGCGAGCCGCTGGGAGCAGCGTGTGGATGTTGGCCGTGGTTCTCGGGTCGAAGTCGCTCATGTCTTTTCCAAAAACTGATCGGTGATATCCTCGCCATTGCGTTTGACCGTTCTCCCGTCCCCGAGATTGAGCCAGCGTTTGACGATCACATCGCAGTATTGCGGGGAAACTTCCATCCCAAAACAACGCCGCCCGATTTTTTCCGCCGCGACGATCTGCGTGCCCGAACCGCAGAACGGCTCATAGCAGATGTCCCCCTCGCGGGTGTGCTGTTTCATCGGGATCTGGAAACATTCCAGAGGTTTGGGTGTCGGGTGTTCCGGGCGTTCGTCACCCGCAAGGGTATCCATCGTCCAGACCGTGGATTCGTAATCCTTGCTGATGCGCTTGGGGCGGTTGCCCTTGATCCAGCCCATCAGACACGGTTCGTGCTGCCACAAATACCATGTCCGAGTCATGACGGGGCGGTTCTTTACCCATACGATCTGGCAGTGGACGAGCATCCCGGCCGCTTCCATTTCTTCTTCGAGCATCTTTTGACGCCGCGAGGCGTGCCAGATGTAAACGGGCGCATCCGGGTTGATGGCGCACTTGACGGCACAAGCCAGGAATTTTTTGTAAAGGTCACTGTTTTTGTCGGCATCGTCCCATGTCGCCCCGTAGGTTTCAGACCAATCCTTGTTCCCCTGCGGGTGGTTGCACCCGTCATAACCCACCAGATACGGCGGGTCGGTGGCGAACAGCACGGCTTTCTGACCGTTCATGAGCCGAAGGACATCTTCTTCCTTCGTGGAATCCCCGCACAAAAGGCGATGGTTTCCAAGCTCGTAGAGGTCGCCCGCCTTTGAAATCGGAATCTTGGGAAGGTTGGGGATGGCCGCTTCCGGCTCGTTGTCGGCCACACGCCCCCAAATATCGTCCAACGAATCCGCATCGAAGCCGGTCAGATCCAGATCGATCTTGCCGTCCAATTCCTTGATAAGATTTTTGAGTCCGTCGTCATCGGTTTCCGAGAGTTCCGCCAATCGGTTGTCGGCGATTAGAACGGCCAGTTCCTCGTCCTCGCTGGCAAAATCCTGATATTCGACTGGCACGATTTTCACGCCGAGTTTTTTGGCGGCCATGAGTCGTCCGTGTCCCGCCACAATAAATCCGCTCCGGCTCGACACTGAAATGCATCTCCTCCATCCGAAATATTTTATGTTTCTGGAGAGCAATTCAATCTGATGATCGGGATGGGTGTTGGGGTTGCGCGGGTTCGGTTTCAGATCTTCCACCGGAACCAGTTTTTCGTGTGAGCACCAGACTTCGATGCCGTCTGCGAGCGCTTTGGCTTTGAGTTGTTTCATACCGCTGGGGAAGGTGTCAACGGCTGACATCGCTTCCTGTGCATGAAAAACACGCTTGCATTGGATTTGGGGACACGGACGGGCTGGGCCGTTTGGGATGAAGGAACCGTTCATTCCGGGACATGGCTACTGGCGACCGAGCGGGAATTGCGACAGCAACGCAAAACTCGCGGGGAGCGCCGTTGCGACATGCGGTTTGTCAGCCTTTCTGAACATATCCGCGATGCGGTGAACCAATACTCGGTTGAATCCATCGTATTTGAGGATGTGCTGTTTTTATCCAGTCAGGCGCAAAGCCAACTTTGGTCATCGTTGCGGGCGGCGGTTTGGGCGTCCGGGTTGGCCCACGGTTGCGTTCACACGGGCGTGTTGAAAAAATACGCCACGGGCAAAGGGAACGCCGACAAAGCTCAAATGATGGCGGCTTTGGCCGCATTGTCTCATCCTTGGGGGCGCGTGGCGCAGGACGACAACGAGGCGGACGCCCTTTGGGTATTACGGTGGTTTTACGAGGAAGCTGGCACAAAAACCGCCCGTGCAAATGGTGTGCCAGCTACGGCGGTAGCGGGTCAGATAAAGTCAGATTAACCCCTTTCAATCATCGCCGCTATGAGCGAAGTCATGCGCACGATGAAAACGAACAACAACCAAAGTAACAGCAATCAGGAAAAGGCGCTCGACGCTTTCTGCGCGAACATCCACGGGTCGCTCGAGTTGGCGGCGAAGCTGGAGGCGTTCCTCCAAGACCACATGAGAGTCGAACACCCCGATCAAGTCAACTGGGCGCAAGTCGGCGACGCCCGCCGCATCCACGAAGCGCTCAAGGAACTCGCCACGACTTTCAACCTGATCTGAAACCCCAACCCGAAAGGAAAAACCATGACGACAGAAACGAGAGAATCAAACGGGATCAAACCACAAACAACCGGGAGCCCTTCCGATTTGAGGGCGCAGGCCGCGGCCGGCGCGATGCTGGCCATCGCAGAGTGCATCCGCGAACTCGGGAGCGTCCCGAGCGGGCACCTTTACGCGCGGCTCATGGAGTATATGAGCATCGAAACCTACGAGAAGCTGATCGGTATTCTTGTTGAAGCCGGAAAAATCAAACGCCACCCCTCGCATCTTCTCGAATGGGTCGGCCACAAAACAACCGAGGTTCGCAAATGAAATACAAGTTTTCGACCTACGAGGTGAAAGTCCAGAGGCTCAACGAAAGCTGCGGATCTTTCAGGGTAGACACGCCCGACCAGACAGTCGCCTACTGGAGGGAGAAAGTGGTGCGTTCGCCGTGGTATGACCCAGAGCGCGAGCAGGTCGTTGCGCTGGTTCTCAACACGCGCCTGTCGGCCGTCGGACACTCGCTGGTGAGTTTGGGCATAGCCAACGAGAGCCTCTGCCACGCGAGAGAAGTCTTCAGGGCGGCGGTGGCGATGGGAGCCCACGCCGTCGCACTCATGCACAACCACCCCAGCGGCGACCCGTCCCCTTCGGAACCCGACCGCCTTATCACGCGCAAAGTGTCCGACGCGGGCAAAATCATCCAAATCGAACTCGTTGACCATGTGATCGTGGGCGAGCCAAGTCGCGCCTACCCGAACGGTTATTACAGCTTTAGGTCTGCGGGAATCATTTAACCCAAACAAAACCAGAAAGGAAAACAAACAGTGAACACAGTCAGCATCCCGGCCAACGCCACGGCGA
>JAIFLJ010000078.1 GCA_020049135.1 bacterium
AGCCCCCCAGCTAACACCACTGGCTTGCCGCACCGTTTTTTAAATTCTGCTGCGATGTCCCAGTCAAAAATTTTACCCGCCCCGCCATACCCTTGCGCCGGCGTGTCCAATAAAAAACTGGCAGCGGAGAACTCGCGGCACATATCAATCGCAAGCTCTGGCCCAGCGCGAAAAACTTTTATGATCCGCGCTGCGCCAAGAACACTTTTTGCCGCCATGATATATTCTGGAGTCTCATCGCCGTGAAACTGCCACGCATCTGCCGGAAAAATTTCTGCCCACTTCTTGACTTGTTCGATCGGCTCGTTCACTGCGACCACTACCCTCTGCAAAAACGGCGGCAAGTCCTGCGCCCAGCGGGCTACATCTTCCAGCCTCACGAACCTAGGGCTCTTGGGGTATGTTATGAATCCGAGCGCATCCGCTCCTGCGTATGCGGCGGCAGAAGCGTCCTCTTCCCTAGTTATGCCGCAAATTTTTACGCGTGTCATTGGCCGAGCAATTCCGCGATTGTGGCTTTGATGTGCTGCGAGCGCATGAGCGTCTCACCCACTAGGATGGCGTCCACACCTGCCTCTTCCAGACGACTGACATCTTCCCTCGTCTTGATGCCGCTCTCGGAGACGAGCACTACATCTGGGGGTGCTTCTTCGGCCAGTGCAATCGAGGTTTCTAGGCTCACATTGAATGTTTGTAGATTGCGGTTGTTCACACCGATCATATTCGCCCCCAGATCAAGTGCCCTGTCCATCTCACGCAGGTCGTGCGTTTCCACGAGAATATCCAGCCCGAAATCCTCCGCCTCGTGGTATAGGTCGTTAAGTTCCCCGTCAGAAAGCCCTGCTACGATGAGGAGTATGGCATCGGCTCCGGCCACTATTGACTCATAAATCTGGTTGCGGTGGACGATAAAATCTTTGCGTATGACCGGGAGCGGCACTTCTGGGCACACGCTTTTCAAATCGTCTAGGTGTCCGCGAAAATAGTGCTCGTCCGTCAAAACGGAGACGGCATGCGCCCCGCCGTGGTGGTAGCTGCGAGCTTGGTGCAGCGGATCCACACCCTCGGCTATCACGCCAGCCGAAGGCGAAGCTTTTTTTACTTCGGCGATTAGCCCCACGCCTTGATCCCGCTTCAGCGACTCTCGGAAGCACCGGAAACCATCCCTTTTTAACGCCTCTTTTCTTAGCGCAGATGCCAGAGATTCTAGTCGGCGAACCTCTTGCCGTTTGAACGCCATGATTTCATCCAGCTTGTTTTTCATAAACATCAGTGGTGCTGCCGTATGACCAGCCTACTCATCTTCGTCACCATCGGTATCGTTCCGCTGTTTGCCCCTCAGCTTGGCTTCTATGAACGAATCAATTTTGCCATCCAAAACACCCTGCGTGTCGCTGGACTGCTCGCCCGTGCGTAAATCTTTCACCATCTGGTACGGCTGGAGAACATAAGAACGAATCTGCCGCCCCCATCCGATCTCACCCTTGGAGCTGTAATACTTCTCCATCTCGGAGCGTTTCTTTTCCATCTCCAATTCATAGAGGCGGGATTTGAGCACGCCCATGGCAGTGGCGCGGTTCTTTATCTGAGAACGCTCGTTTTGACATGTAACGACCAATCCCGAGGGCAAGTGGGTGATGCGCACAGCGGAGTCGGTGGTGTTGACCCCCTGCCCGCCGTGACCACCCGCACGGAACACATCAACGCGGATGTCAGCGTCTTTGATGTCTATCACTATATCATCATTGATTTGGGCGATGACATCCAGTGCTACGAAAGATGTGTGGCGGCGTGCGTTCGAGTCGAAAGGCGATATGCGCACAAGGCGGTGAACGCCGCGCTCGCACTTGAGATTGCCGTATGCGTAGTCGCCTTTGACGATGAATGTCACGGACTTGATACCCGCCTCTTCACCGGAAAGCATGTCTGTGATTTCCACTTGGCATCCGTGCCGCTCAGACCAGCGCTGGTACATCCTGAAAAGCATGCTGGCCCAATCGCAGCTTTCCGTCCCACCGGCTCCAGCGTTTATGCTGCAAATGGCCGAAGAGATGTCAAGCGGCTCTCCGAGGAGGAGTTTGAGTTCCAAGTCGCCTATCTCTTGCGATGCCATGCGCAGTTCTCCTTGGACTTCTTCGATGGCATCGACACCGCCGTCCTCTTCGGCCATTTCCATGAGGACGGGCAAATCAGTGAGTCGCCGTCCGATGGCATCGAAAGGCTCAAGCTTTGACTTAATCAGGTTGGCTTCTGATATGACTACTTTCGCGGCGTTTTTGTCATTCCAAAACTCCGCAGTGGACATCAGTTCTTCTAGTTCCTGTAGGCGTGCGCGTGTGGACGCCTCGTCAAAGAAACCTCCTGAGCTGGCCATACCTGCTCTGCAAATCTTGTAATCCGATC
Organism: bacterium; assembly: GCA_020049135.1. Classification (GTDB taxonomy): domain Bacteria; phylum Verrucomicrobiota; class Verrucomicrobiia; order JADLBR01; family JAIBCM01; genus JAIFLJ01. Next base: position 2,404 of record JAIFLJ010000078.1, read on the forward strand.
ATTTCCTGCTGGTTCATTTCATTAATAAGCATTTTTTTACGGCATAAAACAAGAGTAAAATATTTCTCGTTCTGGCGGTGTAGGCAAAACTTTTCACATCGCATGAAATAATCTGCCCAGCCACAAGTTCCACCGACCCAGACAGCAGACGCAATAGCAGCAGGTCAGGTGTCTGGCAGGGATTTGGGATTTTGGGACTACCAAAAGGCTGGCACACGCCCCAACAACTTGCGCAACAACGCCTCGAATTGCGTCTCAAAATCGCGTTCTTTCAGTATTTTTGAATATTTCATCGAAGGGTGAAAATTGGCTAAATGCTGAAATCTTGGTTGCGGTCTGCTCCCACTCCGTTGTTTCCTGCATTACTCGATGGCATAGACGCAGCCATCATCGCTGCCGATATAGACTTTGCCGCCGCTGATGGCGGGGGAGGATTGGAATTTGGTGCCGACGGGGACGGAGTTTTTGAGTTTTCCCGTTTTCAAGTCGAGGGTGTGTATTTTTCCGTCGTTTCCCGCAATGACCACGCATCCTCCCGCCAAAGAGGGCCCTGAGCGCAGGGGAGCTTTCAGATCGGTCTCCCAAAGGCGTCCGCCTTTTTCAGCTTCAAAAGCGCGGAGAAACCCGTCGTTGTTCGGCGCGAGGAGGATGCCCTCAGCGATCGCCAGCGGTGCCCAACAAGTGTGGTCTTTACCATCTTTGGGTTTTTGTTTCAGTCCACCTTCGCCGAAATCGGGATAGGGATAGACAGTCCATTTGTTTTTTTGTTTCGCGCCATCTTTCAATGAGATGGCGATGAGTTGGCTGGTCTGAGATTGCCCCGACTGATCGCCGCCGCGAGCGGTGGCGACATAGGCGATATCCCCGCCTCCCGAGCAGTGTGTGGCGTAGTAGTGCCCTGCGGTCAAAGTATCGGTGCGCGAGCCGTTCCAGAGATAACTCCCCGTTGCAAGGTCAATGAGAACGCTGCAATACCACGAAGAGTTGCTGAGCAGGGTGCCGTTGGGAAAGATTACGGAGGCACCGATGCATTCGAGCCCAATGCCCTTGGGGGCGTTATCCTGCCAGACTTTTTCTCCCGTGGCGACATCAAACCCGATCAACCGTTTGCCGCTCCAGCCACAAACGCCGAGTTTTTGTTCGGTTCCCGACCCGATGAAAACGATGCCAAAGGCGACACCAGGCGAGGAGAGGTGGTTCAGTTTTTTTTCAGTCGTCAACTCCGCTTCCCATTTCTTGGTGCCGCTGGCCGCATCGAGCGCGTAGAGTTTCGCGTTGTTGGCGGTAAAAAAGACCACGCCATCGTAGATAGTGGCAGAGCTGTAAATCGGTGCGCCCGCTTCAAACGCCCAGAGTTTCGTGCCCTTTTCCGCGTCGAGGCAGTAGAAGGAACCGTCGTGCGAACCGACAAATACCTTGCCCCCTGTCACCACGGGAGAAGCGATGACCATGCCGCCCGTCTTGAACTGCCAGGAGACCTTTTGCAGGTCGGGGGCGGGTTCGTTGAGGTAATGCCCATCGCGCAAGAGATTGCCGCGGTAGGTGGCGCCTTGGAGAGGATCATAACCATACGCTTCGCCGCTCTTGGCTCCCAGAGCCAAAGTAAGAAGTGAGAAGTAAGAAGTGAGAAGTAAGAGGGATGTCTTTTTCATTTTTTTGATGATTTAAGGGTTGTTACAAAAATCGCAGTCAGCGCATTGGCTTCCTCACGAACGGGTTCTACCAAATTAGTTTTCATTATGTCTGCTGAAGAAATCAAATCTAGCCAAAATTCAGATTCATCAGCTTCTTCAAGGCAGATACCCACTTTAGCAATAAATTCTGCCTTACTTCTTCCCCGCAAAGCGGAACGGTAATTAGCACCCACGGATGTTGCGCTTCTGATCAGTTGTCTAGCCAAGATATCTGCCGATCTATCCTTGGGCAAAGACGCACAAAGCTTCATGCACCGCAAGGCAAAGCTCTTTGTTCTCTCTTTCAAATCATTCATCTTCTCGCTCCTAACTTCATACTTCTGACTTCTAACTTCTAACTTCTAACTTCCCCCATCATGGTTTCTTCCTCAGTAGATCCAGCGGAACCGCGTCGGTCGGTTTGTCGGCGGCGATGCCTTGGGGCGGGTAGTTGCCTGGGGCGGTGACGACGCGGAAGCCGATGTCGGGATCGGTGACATTGGAGGCCACGCCCGCCCATAACTCGATTTCAGCGAGGGATTGAATGCGCATGGCGCGGTGGTCGTCGTAAAGGAAACCGACCCGAGCCAAAAGCCAGCGCTGATGATCGTGGATAATATAAGGAACACATTCTGCGATCGGATTTTTTGTCTGATTGCGTTGGAAGTCGCCGCCTTTGATGTGCGAGTCCACGACGAATTCGATGGCGTTGCCCACGGTGTCGAACAAGCCAAACGCATTAGCTTTTTTCGTCCCAGCAGGATGCGTGCGCAAGCCGCTATTGACGAGCGTCCACCCGTATTCGCCCGCTCCCGCAGGATCCTTGCCCCAAGGGAAACCCGCCTCTTTGCCTTCGGTGACAGGAACCCCTGCGGCGTAGGCATATTGCCATTCTGCTTGGGTGGGGAGACGGTAGCCATCGGCATCCCAAGCCATGTAGATGAGAGGTTCGGCACTCATGGCAGAATTCGGTTTGCGCCCTTTATGCGCGACAAGATCCACATTGCGGTATTCGGTCGGACGCCTCCGCCAGCATTCCTTGTAAACTTTCGTTTTTGCCTCGTCCGTGTAGAAAACAGGTTTTTTGCCTTGCATTTCGGAGAGCGCGTTACACCAGACCATCGCATCGTGAAAGCCCACTTTCACCACGGGTTCATCGGGGGTGTGTTCGTTGAAAAACCATTTCCAGTCGTGGCTCCCCATATCGCCGTCGTGGTCAAAAGAGTAACCGTGATCCACGGCCCAGCGATAGACGGCGATCCAGTCACGGTAGCGCGTCTCCGTGGTTGCCATTTGAAAAGAAGACATTTCTTGTGGCGCGGGAGTTTTTGCAAATACCGCCAAATAATTCCCTGCGGGTACTTTCACGAGTGCGATCTCGGTTTTTGCGGGAGCTGGAGTGGCCGTGGGATCTTTTGCTGAAATTTTCCAGACGGGGATGCCAGAGGCGATCTTGTCACCCGCTTGGGGAGCTTTGCCACCCGTCGCACGGCGCACGGCGCGGAAGCCCACATTAGATGCCCCGCGATAGGGAGCGTCTGGACCCGCGCCGATGGCGGGTTTATCGCCTTTTTCAAAACCGCCGCCCAGCGCGGTGATCTCGGCGGGGTCAGGGTCGAGTTTGTCGCCCCAAGCCCAGACGAGTTCCCACACATTGCCGCCGAGGTCGTAGAGCCCTGCGGAGTTGGGTTTTCCTGCCATCACGGGTTTGTTTTTGCCTTCGCCCGGCTCGGGTTTCGCGTCGCCCCAAGCCGCCGACCATTCGCTCGGCGTGGGGAGGCGGTAACCGTCGGCATCCCACTTGACATAGATCGTCGGACGCACACGGAGGTCGGGGTCCGTCTCATGCGCGCTGGGAATGACTGAACGGTAAACGGTATCTTTGCTCTTTTGAACGATATCGGTAGATATTTCCTTACCCGCTTCGCGGATGCGTTCGTATTCGCTGACTCGGCTAAACGAAGCCTCCGTGTAGTAAACGGGTTCGCGCCCTTCGCGTTCCGACCACGCGTTGAGAAAGGCGAGCGCATCATAGATTGTCACGCGGGTGACGGGTTCCGCTTGGGTGTGGGTGCCATCGGCGAGTGCCATCGAGCCCATATCGCCGTCGCGGTCAAAGGCGTAAGGGCGAGGTTGCAAACACCATTGCCCACGATTGAATGACCATCTCACGACCTCCCGCCAAAGGTCATACGGCGTTTCAGCGACCGCCACCCAGAGGTTTCCCCCGTCGGTTTTGATCTCTTTCATTTGGATGAGCTGGCTGGGGCGTTGGGGTGCATGGACGGTAGCGTAAGCCTCGAAACTCTCCCATTTGCAGGCGACCGTCGTGGAATCAAACTTCTCCTTAAAAATATACCATCCGACTGCTTGGACATCGTTGAAGGTCTTCGACTCCATTTTAGACTGCGGATCAAAGGCGATGTCCCAAGAATCGTTCTTGGGGTTCCATGCCCCCCACTTCAAGGCGGGAGGAGTGCCCGTGCGCAAATCCCAGAGCCCCGTCGGGGAACTTTGAGGGTCATTGGGGAGAACCTCCGAGCAGTAGAATTGACCTGCGTCTTGAACGATAAAACGAATGCCGTCCCAACCCGCCCAGTAGCGTTGGGTATAAAGGCCGAGCAGACTCTTCTCGTCGAGCGAGACCTTCACATCCTCGCGGTTGGCGGGCGGAGTGAAATTTTCCTTTTTCCAGAGGTAAGCACCGTAGGAACGGAAGGCTTTGGGCTTTCCTCTCGAAGGGAGAAAATGGAGTGCCCAATCGTTGGCGGGTTGCTGAGGCCTCACGGACTCGTTGGAGTTGACATAAGTCTCGGTCGGACCTCCATCTTCGGGCTTGCGGTCGGACATCTGAAAGGAAAACCCTCCGTGGAAAACGGTATCAAAAGTCCACTGGGGCACAGCTGGGCTGAGGGGTTCCGCGAGGCTGAAGGGGATGTATCGAACCCAATCGCCCGTTTGCGGGTTGCCGTCCACATCCACATCCAATGCGCTTTGCCAGCGGTTGCCCGACCCACTCGTGACATCGCCAAGTTGATGCCTTTGGCCGAAAGCGACGCGCTCTTTTTCACTGCCACCGCGGCAGTTGGATTGGCGGAAGTTGACCACGCGCAGGCGGAGGGGCTCTGTCTTCGGACCGCCTTTTTCGGGATCCCACGCTTGGGTGGGGCGGGCGGGATCCACCCAGATCTCACCGGGTGCTACCGAGCTAGATCCCTTGCCCGCAGGTTTCTTTTTCGGGGTGGCTGGTTCCCCTCCTTCTTGGGCGAAAAGCGCGGTTGCGGAGAGAATCACGCTGGCCGACAAGACCCCCGCAAAACAGGATGATAGAGTCGAACAAAGTCTAAACTTTAAAGTGGTTTTCATATTTGTTCCTTTATTTTTTGATTACTCGTTCCAAATGATGATCTGCGCCGAGGCGGGGGCGAGTTCCACGGTCGCACCGCTCGCCAGCGCGGGGAGTTTGACCTCCTCGATGCTCACATGGTTTTTTCCGTCGCCCATCGTGTATTCATTGTGGTCTTGCCAGTTTTGCGGGGCGACTTTTTTCGAAGTGACGCTCTTGGCGGCAGTGGGTAGGGCGAGTTTTGCCGCCCGCGCTTTTTCCAAATCGAAGTTGAAGAGGATGAGGGAGCGTTTCGCACCGTCTTTGAAAGCGTAGGATTGGACGACAGGCCATGTCGCTTCAGTCTTTTCTGTTACCTTCCCTTTTTTGCCTGGAACTTCCACCTTTTTGTTGCCCGCATACCCGCCCGTCCCCGTGAACGACGGTTGGTTGGCGGAGTGTTCCGTCGTGATCATGTCGCCAAACATCGCCTCGTTCACGAGCGCAAGGACGAGCCCCATCGGGCGGTAGCGTTCACTGCCTTGAGACATATTCAGGATACTGCCCCAGAGACGGACATTGAAGTAATCGCCGCTGAAGGTGAAGTGGCAAAGCGTGCGCATATCGCAGTCGCGGACGAGCCTGAGCATGTGGTTGAAATGGCCGATGGCGGCGGGCGTGGTGACGAGAAAGCGGTTGGCCATCTCGCGCACTTCTGGGAATTTGGGGGTCGGGTTATTGGCCTCGATCTCTTCGCCCGTCATGTGCCAGCTCATCTCGTAAATCGAAAAGCGTTTGCCGTGCTTTTTGATGGTGTCCATCTGTTTTTTCATCACCGTCTCGACGCTCTTCATTGGATAGATCAGGCAAAACTTTGCGAAATCGGCATCGCTCTTGAAGCCTTCGACATCCTCTTTGACCAAGCCGTGGATCTGGTAGGGGCCGATGGCGTATTCGTCCGCGCTCGGAGTGAACTTGAGCACCCTATCCGTCATGTCGGTCGCGTAGTTTTGACCTGCGGCGTGGCAGATGACATTGGGTTTGTAGTAGGGCGATTTTTTGATGCGCGAAAAAATATCCTCCCAGTAGTCCGCGCCATTGTAGCCGCCCGCCATGAAGCCGAACATCGTGTTCCACGCCTCGTTGCCGATCTCGACATGGATTTTTTTCAGCGTCTCCGTGTAGGGTTTCGCGTGCCCGTGGCGGATGCGCATATCGCCGCCCTTAGTCCCAGCGGGACCGCCGAGGTATTCCATGAAAAGATCCACATCTTCTGGGTAGAGCGTGCCAGGGATCGAACCCCAGACTTCCGTGCCGAGATGTTCCGCCAAGTTATAGACATCGGGCAAACTCCAGGAGCAGGAGGTGCGCAGGTTGATGGGACCCGCGGGCTTGGTCAGGTCGTTGGTCGAGCGAACCATCTCGATCCAAGGCGAGAGGCGCTCCTCCATCGTGCCCCCCATCATGAGCTGGCGGACGATGCCTAGCTTGAGCGAGCGGAGCATCTCCACATAGTCATCGTTGAAAATAGTGGGGTTTTTGTAGGTGACATCCTTCGTGCCAGTAAAATCATCAATCAAGACCCGCCCGCCCGTGGCGGTCAACTGGACATTCATGGATTCTGCCTTCTCCCCGTCGCCCGCCATCTTTTTCCCGCTCACTTCGGCGGTCAGCGTGTATTCTTTCCACTCGCCCGTGATGGGGACAGGAATCGGGGCGAACGCTTTGCATCCCTTTTCTTCGAGGGCGAGCTTGGCTCCCGAATCGAGTGCCTTTGCTTTGACCTTGATGATCCATTTTCCGTTAAAATCCACAAAGCGACTGATGCCGATCCCGCGCATGTAGTAGGAGTCAAACTTGCCTGTGGGCGTGCCAACACCCTCTTTGTCCAGCTTCATCTGCTCTTTAGTGGTGTCGAGCAGGAGGGCGCTATGGCCGAATCCCTGGGGGAAAAGGTCGTCATGGACGAGGGCGACATTGGTGCTCATCCAGTGCCCTGGCACCTGCCCCGTGCAACCCTCCCCCTGTTCCTTCCATAAAATTAACCTTTTTTTGAAAAAGCCTCTTGTTTTCGGTATTTTTCTGTTGACATATTATAGATAATATATCT
>JAIFLJ010000018.1 GCA_020049135.1 bacterium
AAGCTCGCACAAACAACCTTTTGGCCTCATTTCCTATAAAACTGCAAGTTGGTTTTCGTGCCCATTTCCTGCTCAGAAAAAACGCCGCTTTCAACTCTTTTTTGCCCGTTTTTTCGTTGCAAACCTGAAAGAGAGCCCATCTTCTTCTGGTTCTCATACGCTTTCGGTTTTTCTAAAACCGTTACCCCCCAATGATGTAAGCGCAAAACCTAAAATGGCTATTACCCACGCCCCTCGCAAAAGTATTTTTATAATTCCAGCAAATCTCCCTTGTTCGGCAGGAGAACCTAACTGCCCTTGGGGTAAAACTTTTTTTTCTACTGCCCACCGCACACACTTTGTGGGAATCGGCTCCGAAAAATCAGATAATACGCACTCTCCAAATCTTATTTCAGTTTTTTGGGGATCATATTTACTTTCTATATAACCAGCGATAACATTTCTCTGTTCCGTTAAGTGAAGCTTCCATTTTGGACCTCCTTCTTGCCAAGCTCTAATTTGCATGTGCCAGAAGCCAGACAATGTAACTATCATCCAAAACGCACACAACCAGATCATCCATTTTTTCTTGTAATTTTTCACCAACACAGTCCATCCTACCCCCTGCGCCCAAAAGCTCCACGATAAAATATCGAGATAACGCACTTGTGGAGGAACACCACCTATCCCTCGCCCATAAGCCAGTCCTGCAGCTTGCACAATTATCAAAATTCCAAAACATACGGACCAAAGATGCAGACGCCCTAAAAATTGTCTTTTTAGAAAACCAAAAATCATTAACCATAAAAGAGGCATCCAAAGAAATAGCGCTAGCAACATTGCCTTTAAACCAGCCACTTCTAAACACCATGGCCATATGAGGTTTTTGCTTAATGAAACCATAAAATCTCTTGTGTTATGAGATCCTAACTCTTCGCATCCTGTCCTAAAAATTAGTAACCCTGTTAAAAACACCGCTAGGATGGGAAGCATTCTTGCCACGCTATCCTTCCAAGAAAAGCGACAGACCCACGACATCCACACAGAAAAAATAAGTCCTCCACATGCAACCCCCAATCCGGATCCTACCGTAAACAAAGCAGCTATCATGGCCGACAATCCAATCATAGTATATTGATTGCTAGATACTGCACAGATTACAAAAACTATAATGAATAAATATAAATAAAAAAATGTTAGTTGAAAACCCCACAGAGCGTTATCAAACGAGGACAAGGATAGCGCGGGAACAACCGCTATTCCAACCATGCCTGTCGAAGATCCATTTTTAACCATCCACGAACCACCAAAGCCGACACTTATTGCTAACACCAACGCGCTCACCACAGCCAATTGAAGATCGTCCCATACACCTGTAATTTTGTATAGCAGGATATTAGTTATTCTTTGCAATGCAATGCGATGTCCGTTATATGGAGCAACTAAATCGGCCAAATTGATCTCTCCGCTATCACTTTTTTGAAGAATAGATAGATTATACCAACTGTCGTAGTATGGATAGCTATCTCCAAATTCCTTTAAAAAGCCCAACCTATAACCAAAAACAAAAAGAAATAAGCCAATAAACACCATTATCGCCTGCCTATTATTTGACATCTGCTTGCAAATCTATCTATCAACCGACCACACGGAAGGCATCCTGACGCCTTGATCCTTGTGGGTAGCTGTATAGTAATCGGGGCAACTCTCGTGGTTCACCTCAAACCGGAGCGCGTCATGGATGTAGTCTAGCCCATTTTCATCAAATCCCGACATCGCTCCCAGTTGAACCATGTAGAGCCCAGGGGGCAGAAAAGGCTTTTCGATCACCATGCTCAGTTTCCCTTTTTCCCCTTTGGCACAAGTCAATTTAACACCTGAATCAATACTGCGGCATGTCGTCAGGCGCGTGCCGAACACATTCGCGATATGAAAACCTATTTGGATTTCATCAACTTTTTCTTTGGATTCATATTCCAATTCGAATCTCAGCGGCTTGTTGTAACCCACCAAGAAAGGTTGACCCACGCTCTGTATGCCAGTGAACATCCAGCGTTTACCGCTTTCACCTGACCTCTCTACAAGCTTTAAATCGTGCGAAGTGGCGTGCCCTTCATTGCCGGTTGCCGCTCCCAAATATTGATTGGCAGCCTCGTCTATCGGTCCATCGAACACGAGTCGCCCTTTTTTCAAATAAATCCCCCTCGTCGTCAGCTCTTTAACCGCTCCCATATTGTGACTGACGAACAAAATTGTCCTCCCGCTCTGCGCCACATCTTCCATTTTGCCGAGGCATTTCCTCTGAAAAGCCGCATCTCCCACCGCCAGCACCTCGTCCACGATCATGATGTCCGCTTCCAAAAATGCCGCCACGGAAAACGCCAGCCTCACAAACATCCCAGACGAATACCTCTTCACGGGCGTTTCGATAAACTCTCCGATCTGGGAAAACTCAACGATCTCCTCGTATTTGGCTTCTATTTCTTTTCTCTTCAACCCCAGAAAAGTGCCGCTCAAAAAAATGTTCTCGCGCCCTGTCAACTCGTGGTGGAAACCCGTTCCCACTTCGAGTAAAGAAGCCAGTTTACCCCTTAAAACTGCCCGCCCTTCCGTCGGCGCGGTGATTCTCGATAAGATTTTTAAAAGCGTAGATTTTCCCGCTCCGTTCGAGCCGATCACACCGACGACTTCCCCTGGGTTAACCTTGAAACTTAGATCCTTGATCGCCCAAAAAAGTTCCTCCTCCTCTTTCGCGCCTTGGATCCAATTTTTTATCCGTTTTTTCCAAGCGCGATGAAGCGAGCGGAGATTGATCTCCCCCAAACGATACCCTTTAGAAAGCCCTTCAACTTCAATGATGGATTGCGACATATCCGTTTTCAAATAATATCCACAAAAGTCCGTTCGGCTTTATGGAACAACACTAGACCTAGCACGAGCACGAACGCGGTTACCCCCATCGAATACCCGAGCATGGACAAATTCACCGTCCCTACGCCCAAAACCACATATTTCACCGCCTCGATCAGCGAGGTTAACGGATTTAGCGCAGCCAGCCACCGCCAATGCTCCGGGATGCAAGAAAGAGGGTAAATCACGGGAGTGGCATAAACCCACATGCCTTGAACAAAGATGATGATGTAGCGAACATCCCTATATTTGATGGTCAACGACGAGCAGATCAACCCGACCCCTGCCCCTAAAAACAGGATGTTCATAAAAATAATCGGCAGAAAAACAACCCCCCAATGCAGATGGAGACCCACCGACAGAGAGGTCGTTTTGATATAAAGATAGATCAGCCCCATCCCGACCATTTGTAATACCGCCTCGATCAGAATAGAGCAAAGAGACGCAATCGGCGCGATTAACCTCGGAAAATAGACCTTGCTGAACACCCCCAAATTCGAAGAAAAAGAAGCCCAGCAACTGCTCCATGCGCTCGAAAAAAGGGAGAACGAAATCAATCCCGCCATATAGAATAAAATAGGCGGCACGCCGTCAGTTGAAATTTGGCCGATTTTCCCAAACACCACCACATAAACCACGCTCTTGAGAAATGTCTGGACCAACATCCAGATCGGCGCAAAAAGCGTCTGTTTGTATTTCGAAACAAAATCCCTCCGCACCATCAGAAACAACAAGTCCTGGTAATCCCACAACTCCCCGAGATGCCAATCCCAGAGGCTGTGTTTGGATTCAATCACGATCTCTTTGTTTACACTATTCATTTTTTTCAACCCAACCCCACCGTCGCCCAAGCTTTTTCCAGCCTTTTTTCATCCCTCTGTTGTTTCAAAAATTCGCTTTCCCTTACTTCGGGATGATGCCTCATGAGACTTCGCACATCCCGCAGATGCTTCTCCGATCTCCCCTCTTCAAAATAGATCAGCTTCCATAAAACAACATATTCTGGAGGGGCGAGATGCGCGGCACGCCCATCGCCAAGCTGAACTGTCCGCTTATTTTCCCATGCCCAAAGAAAAGTGTTATCCTTAGCACCAGCAGGATAAAAATCCGCTTTCAGTCCACTCTCAAGATGAATGGCATTAAAATGTCCACGGCACTCCCTCTGCACCTCCGACACGATCACATCTTCGGGAGGCAGATAGTATTCGGGTTCCAAAAAAATCGCCCTGATCTTGGCAGCATCCTCCCTGCCCAGCCAAAGCGGGATATCCACATCAATAGTCAACCTCGGCTCACTGTAATAAACCGACGCCACAGATCCTGCCACCAGATACCGCAATCCAGAAGCGTGAATCGGTCTCACAAAAAGTGCGTAAAGATCATGTTCTGGCACAAGTCCATTCCTTCGCCAACATTTTCCAAAGTTCGCCATCCGTCGCATCTGGATGAGCCGCTTTCAATCCTTGGAAACGGAGTTCCCTCGCCATTTTTTGGAGCGAAAGACAAATTTCCCACTTCTGTTGAAAAGACATTTTTCTATAAATCTCCACCTGCATATCGCTCAATTCTTCCATTTATTTTGCCAAGCGTCCGCACTTGGTCGTTTGCCGATTTTTTCGACAAGACCAATCCAGCTATTCCAGCGACGAACCCACCAGGTTTTCAAATATTCTATCGCACAGCCATCGGATGCATTGTCTTTTTGATCAATGCAGACGACGACATCTCCGCAGTGGTTTTCCCACCCAAAAATTCTAGCAACACCCTAACCCTATCTTTGGCTGGCATGACTTGCGTCACCACCACCATAAGTCCCTTCATCGGCCCTTCGGCTACCCAGACTTCATCCCCCTCAACAAACTTGGGCGGCATTATTTTCAACTCTTCATTGCCCATGCCTGCTTTCAGCAACTCAATAACCTCATCCCCCACAATAGCACTCTTCTCCCCCACGCGGACTATAGTGCTTACCCCGAGCGCATATCTCACTTTCACCTGCATCTCGCTCTGCTCGTAACGGGCAAAAAGGTAGCACGGGAACAGGGGCTCCGTTTTCCATACTGCCCCCCGCCGACTAGCTGCTTGGTAGCGTATCTGCGGGCAATAAACTTCTACTCCATACTCCATGCGCAATACTTTGGCGGCAATATGCTCGTGCTTGGGTTTTGATCTCAAACAGAACCAGAGCTGGCCAGAAGAGTTTTCCATGTCTCCGAATGTTTATTTTCCTAACACCATATTTATCAACGGAAGAATTCTCTGCATTTGCTGGCGCCACGAATTCAGTTTGGAAATCCTCTCATGTAAAAAATGAGCGTTTCCGTCAGACCCGTTTTTCATAGCGTTTTCCAACATCCCTAGCCGCGTCTCCCAAAACGCAAGCTGCGGCTGTATTTGCTCGCGAATAAATCCACCTGCAAACTGTCTGAGTTCCGTCTCAGCCACATAATGGTCTCTCCTGTCTCCTGGAACATAAACCACGCGTATAGCACCCATGTTCCGCAACTGTTTAAAACCTTGGCTTGTCCCGCCCTTGCTCAGATTGAGTTTTTGCATGACATCGTCCATGTTCAACGATCTTTCAGAGATAAACAGCAGCCCGTAAATCTCACCAACCGATTTCGGGAACCCCAGCATCTGCACTGCACGAACAAAAAACTCCACCATTTCCAATTCCAATGGTGTCATTGCCAACACTCCATCATTTTGCGTGCCTCTTACTTTTATACCCCGTTTTGAACCGGGCTGCTTCTCAGTTTTGGGCTTTATATCCGAAGATAAATTCAGGTGAGATGTAACCATTGATGATGACAATATACTGCTACTTTCAATTTGTTCAATAATAAATGAACTTTTTGAAAAAACAAAAAACGCACGGGCGAAAATCCGCCCGTGCGTTTAGAAACGCATCCTATTGAATGCTTATCGTCAGGCAAGTGCCGCCTGTGCAGCCGCCAATTTGGCGACAGGGACACGGAAGGGCGAGCAGCTTACATAGCTCAAGCCGATGTTGTGGCAGAACTTAATGGTGGCAGGGTCGCCGCCATGTTCGCCGCAAATGCCCAGCTTGATCTCAGGCCGCGTCTTGCGTCCCTTCTCAATCGCTATCTTCATGAGTTCGCCAACACCAGCTTCGTCTATCGAAGCGAACGGGTTAGCTTTAACGATTTCGGCCTTCTGCTGGTAGTATGGCAAGAACGAGCCAGAATCGTCGCGGCTCATGCCGAGTGTTGTCTGTGTCAAGTCGTTGGTGCCAAAGCTGAAAAACTCAGCTTGCACAGCGATCTTGTCGGCTGCCACACACGCACGGGGAATTTCGATCATCGTGCCAACGGAATAAGCCACTTTGACGCCTTTTTCCTTCTGCACTTGTTTCGCAACGGAATGGACAATTTCAAGCTGCAACTCGAGTTCCTTCGGGAAACCAACGAGCGGAATCATGATCTCGGGTTTGGCTTTTCCGCCGCCCTTTATCACAATCGCCGCAGCCTCGAACACTGCCCTAGCCTGCATTGCGGATATTTCAGGATAGACAATACCCAGACGGCAACCACGGTGGCCGAGCATCGGGTTGAACTCGTGGAGTTCTTCGACGCGCTTCTGGATATCCTCGACTGAAACCCCGATCTTTTCGGATAATTCGGCCTGCTGTTCTTCAGTGTTGGGCAAGAACTCGTGCAATGGGGGATCCAAGAAACGGATCGTGGCAGGAAGCCCCTTGAGTGCCTTGAATATGCCCACGAAGTCTTCCCTCTGGAATGGGAGGAGTTTCGCGAGTGCTTCTTTTCTGTCCTCTTCCGTCTCAGCAAGAATCATCTCGCGCATCGCATCAATGCGTTCGCCCTCGAAGAACATGTGTTCCGTGCGGCAAAGACCTATGCCCTCTGCGCCAAACGAAACCGCATTTTCAACCTGGTCGGGCTGATCCGCGTTAGTGCGAACACGCAATTTACGGGCTTTGTCAGCCCATGTCATAAGCTGCGCGAAATACTGGTAAGTAGGCGCATCCTTGGGTGCCATCGTCTTCTCGATGAGAACCTGCACAACCTCGGAAGGTGCCGTTTTCACTTCACCAGCGAAAATTTCGCCGGTGGAGCCATCTATAGAAAGGAATTCGCCCTTCTTGTATGTGACATCACCGACAGTGAGGGTTTGATCCTCGTAGTTGACATGTAGTTCCGATGCGCCGCAGACACAAACTTTGCCCATCTGCCGAGCAACCAGTGCCGCGTGCGAACTAACACCGCCCCGAGCCGTCAAAATACCTTCGGAAGCAATCATCCCTTTGATGTCTTCGGGCGATGTTTCCAAGCGGACGAGGAGCACTTTCTCACCTTTGTTGGCGAGGGCGTCTGCCTCATCGGAATTGAAAACAATCTTGCCAGATGCCGCCCCTGGCCCCGCAGGCAAACCCGTGGCGATCATCTTGGCAGTTTTGCGTGCCTTGGAATCGAATATCGGTGTCAGCAACTGGTTGAGTGAATCAGCAGGGACGCGCCTGACGGCATCTTCCCAAGTGATCAGCTTTTCTTTGACCATGTCCACAGCGATCTTGACCGCTGCCACGCCAGTGCGTTTACCGTTGCGTGTCTGGAGCATGAACAGCTTCCCTTCCTCGACCGTAAACTCAAAGTCCTGCATTTCGTGGAAATGCGATTCGAGTGTCTTGCGGACATCTTCAAGTTCGCGGTGTGCCTTTGGCATTTTAACCTGTAGCTGGGCGACAGGATCGGGCGTGCGAACGCCAGCCACCACATCTTCGCCTTGCGCATTGATCAAAAATTCACCGTAAAACACTTTTACACCAGTCGCTGGGTCGCGTGTGAACGCTACGCCAGAGCATGAGTTGTCGCCCGTGTTACCGAACACCATGGACTGCACATTCACGGCGGTTCCCCATTCATGCGGGATACCGTATTTCTGGCGGTAAATATTTGCCCGCTCGTTGTTCCATGAACCGAAGACTGCGCCCACTGCGCCTTTGAGTTGATCCCAAGGATTGTTGGGAAACTCTTTACCCGTGCGCTCTTTAACGAGAGCTTTGAACCGTTTGACAAGCTCTTTGAGTCCAGCGGCATCAACCTCCGTGTCGGCCACATCATGGCGACCCGGAAAGAGGTCTTCTTTCAACTCATCAATGACAACCTCGAAAGGCTCGTGATCTTCACCTTCCCGTTTCTGAACGCCCATGACGACATCGCCGTACATCTGGATGAAACGACGGTAGCAGTCGTAGGCAAAGCGCTCGTTATTGCTTTTGGCAGCAAGGCCGAGAACCGTATTGTCATTCAAACCGAGGTTCAAGATCGTATCCATCATGCCTGGCATGGAGTCGCGTGCGCCAGAGCGGACAGCCACTAAGAGAGGATTATCCACACCGCCAAATTTGCTGTTCTGGATTTTTTCCATCCTTGCGATGGCTTTTTCCATCTGTGGTATAAGGTCTGCGGGGTATTTGCGACCGTTCACATAAAAATAAGTGCAGACTTCCGTGGTGATAGTGAAGCCAGAAGGAACCGGAAGACCTATGCGGGTCATTTCCGCTAGGTTGGCTCCTTTGCCACCGAGCAACTCTTTCATTTTGCCGTTGCCGTCGGCCTGTCCATCCCCGAAGAAATAGACATATTTTCCAGCCTTGGGCTTGGATGATGCCACCGCTTTAGGAGCAGGTTTTTTAGTTGAAACAGCCGCCTTAATCGCGGGTTTTTTCGCAGGTTTTTTAACCACTTTAATATTTTTCTTTTTTACCGCCATATTTTTATGTTTTCCTTGTTTTGATGATAGGTTTTGACTTTTAACAAACACTCCCGACTTGTCAATGGTTTGTCGCCACAACAAAATAAATTTCGATCAGGCAAGCCCGCACCTCATTGAAATCAGCCTTCTATCGTCTGTATTTCAACGGGCTTGACTTGAACGCCCTCCGACTCAAGCCACACAATGGCGTCGTCCACCGTTTTGCGTGCCCCCTCGAGTTGGAGCGCAATCACACCAGTCTCCTCTGAAACGCTCGATTGGCGGATATTAAAAACTATGTCGAATTTTCTGCTCATCTCACAAATGATCGGACGCTTGCCAGATTCTTTGTCAAATGTCAGCCAGTAGCGGCCTGTAAACTCTGCCATAAATTAACCTCCTGCGATGGCCGGCACTATGCTGACCTCATCGTTTTCTTTGACCAATGTCTCCTGATCCTGCATGAATCGGATATCCTCACCGTTGATATAAAAATTCACGAAACGCCGAATTTTTCCGCTCTCATCGCAAAGCCGTGTTTTCAGGCCTGGATAATTTTTATCTAGGTCGGCTATTATCTCTCCAACGGTTGCCCCTGCGGCATCCACCGTATCTTTTCCGCCCGTCAGATTCCGTAGCGGCGTTGGTATCGTTACTTGAATAGGCATATTATTTCCTCTTTGTGTTGTTAAAATGTTTTATGCCTTATTCCAATTCGCTTTCAAGATGATATTAAATGGCGCAGGATTTTTTGCGGCTGGCTAGGCGCAAGGAGGGAGCGATACCAGTGTGTATC
>JAIFLJ010000256.1 GCA_020049135.1 bacterium
ATATGAAAATATATCTTTTGCGACAAAAATGGCTCGCATTTCAGAAATTTGGAAAATTTTTGTCCTGCACCCTTGCCGCTTCCCTCCTCTCTTCATGCCTTGACTCCACTGGGGGGAGGATTAGAGTGGAACCAGATCCGTTGTATCAGCCTATGCCAGTGACGCTCGACCAGATCGCCAGAAAATCAGGGGTGGGTAAAGCTACCGTTTCCCGCGCTTTGCGGCGGACGGGTTCTGTCTCCGCAAAAAC
The DNA here is from genome assembly GCA_020049135.1 of bacterium. Classification (GTDB taxonomy): domain Bacteria; phylum Verrucomicrobiota; class Verrucomicrobiia; order JADLBR01; family JAIBCM01; genus JAIFLJ01. Next base: position 251 of record JAIFLJ010000256.1, read on the forward strand.
AAGAGAGCGCATTCAGCGCGTTGCCGACAAGTTGGGCTATCGCCCCGACCCCATCCTTTCCGCGTTCACTCAACGGCGCTGGAAAAAACGATCGGCGGCAGGAACACCGCTCGCCTTTGTTTTTCCCTCGAAAAAAGATGTCTTTTCTTCCGAGTGCCTCAAGTCGGCACAGACGCGTTCGGCGGAACTCGGTTACAGGTTGGATGTTTACTTTTTGAGCGAATTTTCTTCTCACGAGAAAGCCAACCGCACGCTCTACCATCGGGGGGTGCGCGGGATCATCGTGGCTCACCAGTGCGAGGAGGAGACGCCTATCAGCCTCGAATGGGATCGCTTTGCCGTCGTTTCTTGCGGCTTGCGCCAAGACCGCATCCCGTCGAGCATCGTGATGCCTAATGTGTTCAACGGCATGCGCCTTTGCTTCAAGGCCGTCAGCGATCTCGGCTACCGCAGGGCGGGAGTGGTGTTTATGGACGAGGGCCCCGACGACAACACGGCTTACCAGATGGGGGCGTATTGGCATGAGTCTTTTGGGCATTCTCCGTTTCCTCCCAAAAAACCTTTAATGCCGATCCCGCCACTGCTCGAAGCAAGAAATTTTCAGGCGTGGTTTATCCAGCACCGCCCCGATGTAATTTTGGGGTCCAACCTTGAACTATTCGACGCCCTCATCTCCCAGGGGTGGAGTTTTCCCGAAGAGGTGTCCTATGTCTGTTTCGGGTGGAACAACCGCCGAGGTGCTGTGGCGGGGGTTGATTTGCACACAGACTTGATCGGCGCGTCTGCCGTGGATTTGCTCGATGTGCAGATCCGTTCAGGACAACTCGGAGCGGCGGCCAATAAAGTGACTCACATGATTGAACCTTCTTGGATGGAAGGTCGCACGCTCCCGTCCGCCCAGCATTCAAGAAAAAAGGGGCAATGGAAAAAGTGAGAAGATGGAGGGGCACCTTGTTGGCAGGAGGCAGGGACGGTTCTCCGAGATGTGCGCATGCGTCCATTCCAGCGGCGGTTTGCTGAAAAAACCGTACCATCTTCTGCCTTTGCCTTCTTGCAGGCGAGGGCGAGGTGTCGTGCCACCACGTCCAAAGCGGCGATCCATCGAACGCACTCCACGGCACTTCGCGCAAAAGCCGCCCGTTGAGGTCACGGTAAATCCAGAGGCTTCAGGGTGTCTGGTCTGAACTTGTTCTTTGACGATCCCGCTGGACGCTTGGGTTTTACCACTACTCTTTTCCCGAGCAAAGCTCGATGTCAACAAGCGCGTTGCGCACATCTGGCAGGTCGGAGGGGTTCTGCGAGCCAGATTTGATCGATCTGACAAAACGGTCATACACAGTCTCGGCGATGAGCGTCACTGGAACAATCTCGTGTTTGCCTTCCTTGGATAGCTATCTATCTCGATCTGAAGTCGCCTCAGCGCGGGTTTGCGTTGGCGGTTCCAGAAGAATCGTTCGTCAAAATCGCGAGGCTGCCGTTCGAGCTGGCTCCGCCATCGCCCGCTGTTATGGTGGTCGTCCAGTTGTTCAGATCGTCAAAGTTGTCGGTAAAATATTACTTTCTGGATGCCATTTCAAGCCTGTGCTTGCGGAAGATTGTCGGGCTCATTCCTTTTAACTGCTTGAAAAGACGCGAAAAATGATAGGGGTCGCTCATCCCAACATTTGCGGCGGCTTCTTTGACTGTCTCTCCAGACATCAGCATTGTGTGGGCAAGTTCGATTCGCGTATTGTTGAGGAACTGGTGCGGTGAGGTTCCTGTCAGGAGCTTGAATTTTTTTCGAAACAGCGAATAGCTCATGCCGGCGCGAGCGGCGCTGTCTTCAAAGTTAATTTCGGATCCGGGATTTTTTCGGATTTTCTCCGCAATTTTCACGATGGGGTCATACGGGGGCTTTACGGATTTTGAATGCAGTTGACCCGCCAGTTCCGCGAGAAGCGAAACCAGTTGCGCGGCGAGTATATGGGTGGGCGTTTTTCTTTTTAAGGCCTGAGCGCATAATTTGATTAATTTGTTCCCGGTGTCTCCGGATTTTTTAATGGCTGAAAATCTGTCCGGCAGGTCATTGTGATGGTTTGACAGCAGTTCGCCAAAAAAAACAATCCAATACTCGTCCCATTTTTTTGAGTTGTCTGCAACGAGCTTCCAATTCTCAGAGGGCGGCGCAAAAAACAAATCCCCTGCCGCAAGATGAATTTTTTCGCGCTGGGTTTCAACTCTCGCCGCGCCTTCCCGTATCAGGGTCAGGCCGTAGGTCGTGTTTTTTCTGGCATGTTGATACTGATGGCCTGGAGACAACTGATTCCGGCCACAGCCGTTAAGCTGGACTCCGAACAGGGCTGCTTCAGACCAGTCGAAAAACCGTGAACTGGATTTTTTATGTGCCATATTATCCATCATAAAGTGTCATTCCGTCTATTTCAATGGGAATCGCCTTTGTTTATCGTGGGCGCATGAGCAATCCATTTCTCGGAGTCTTTTTCCACTGGCTTGGCGGGCTTGCCTCGGGAAGTTTCTATGTTCCCTACAAGGGGGTCAAAAAATGGTCTTGGGAAACTTACTGGCTGGTGGGAGTTTTTTTCTCGTGGATTATATGACCGTGGCTGTTTGCTTCGATGATGACCGAGAATCTGCTGGGCGTGCTGTGCGGGCAGTCGTTTACCACTCTTTGGTGGACTTACTTTTTCGGTGCCATGTGGGGTTTCGGGGGGCTCACTTTTGGTCTAACCATGCGTTATTTGGGCATGTCGCTTGGTATGGGTGTGGCATTGGGCTATTGCGCTGCATTCGGCACTTTGCTACCGCCCATCAGCAAGTTGTTTCTGCCCTCGGTTCCCGTGGCTGAGACGATCGCCGAGATTGCCTCCACTTTTTCAGGTAAAATCACGCTTCTGGGAGTTCTGATCTGCCTGATTGGTATTGGTGTGGCGGCTCTGGCCGGATTGACCAAGGAAAAAGAAATGCCTGAGGAAGAGAAGAAAAAGACAATCAAGGAATTTAATTTCAAGAAGGGTATTCTGGTGGCGACCTTCTCCGGCATCATGAGCGCCTGTTTTTCATTTGCGCTGACCGCAGGTATCCCGATTGGTGAGGCATCGGCGCAAGCTGGAACTTCCACTCTATGGACGGGAATCCCCAAGCTTTGCGTGGTTCTGGGGGGCGGCTTTACCACCAACTTTATCTGGTGTCTGTTTCTTAATATTAGAAATCGCAGTGGCTACCAGTATCTGGCTTCACATGTCCGCGAGGAGCATGCGCATCATGGCGGGGCTGGAGGAGGGGAGCATGGGCCCGCAGCAACAGGCGCGGCGTCTGGCGCGGAGACCGATTTAAGGATTCCGATGTTTGGAAATTATATGTTTTCAGCACTGGCAGGAACATGCTGGTATTTCCAGTTTTTCTTCTACACCATGGGCGAGACGCAGATGGGCGACTACGGGTTTGCATCATGGACACTTCACATGGCGAGCATCATCATTTTCAGCACCCTGTGGGGCTGGTTTTTTCACGAATGGAAGGGAGCCAGCAAGAAGGCACATGGACTCATTGCGGCTGGTATCGCTTTGTTGTTTATTTCCACTGTTGTCATTGGATGGGGCACTTATCTGAAAGGAAATTAATGAAAACGAAGAATAGTCAGCTTAATCAATCGCTCAAACCAGTTGCGGTGTCGCTTTTTATTGCATTGCTTTGCCTTGCTCAACTTGTGTATTCAGCGGAAGAATCGGTCATGAAACTTGAGCAGTCAAAAAAATCCTCCAAGCCGGAAGTTCTCCAGCTTTGGGATGGCGTAGCGGGCAAGGGGAAGACGACCTCCGAGCTTCATGTCTATCGTGTTAAAAACAACCCAGCCCCAGCTTTTTTGGTTTGTCCGGGCGGAGGATATTCTCGCGTGGTGATGGAGGGGGAAGGGGACTGGGTTGCCAAGTGGCTGAATTCAAAAGGAATTTCCGCCTTTGTCTTGAAATATGAACTTCCCAACGGAAGACCTTTGGTTCCGATCGGCGACGCGCAGCGCGCCATGCGCCTGATCCGATCCAGGGCAACCGAGTGGGGTGTGGATCCGAAAAAAGTGGGGGTGATGGGGTTTTCGGCTGGCGGCCATCTGGCCGCTACACTCGGGACGCATTTTGACGAAGGAAATGGTGCGGCGACGGATTCATTGGAGAAAGAGAGCTGCCGTCCGGATTTCATGGTGCTGATCTATCCTGTGATTTCCATGGGCGAAAAAACGCATCCGGGCTCGCGCAAGAGTCTTCTGGGAATGCAGCCGACCAAAGATTTGGTGGACAATTTTTCAAATGAGAAGCAGGTGACTGAAAAAACGCCTCCGACATTTTTAGCTCATGCCGTTGACGACAAACTTGTCAGCCCTGATAACAGTAAGATGTTTTACGAAGCACTACGAGCCAAGAGCGTTCCTGCAGAATATCTTGAATTGCCTTCCGGCGGACACGGGCTCGGGCATTACAAAGGACCGATGTGGGAAAAATGGCAGGAGGCAGCTCTTCAATGGCTGACAGCGAATTTTATCAAAAAAGAGGCCATAGAATGAACCGTGGTTCCACTCAAAAGCGACTTGTTACCAGCAACTGGCTGCTGGTATTGATTTCGATGATGATGGCTTTCTCAAATTTTTCTTTTGCCGCCGATAATGATTCAAAAGAAAAACCGTCGGAGGTCGTGGCGAAAAGGACTACGGTCACGCGCAAGCCAGTCGTTCAAAAGCTGGTAGAGCCCGTGATCATGCTGGAGGTGAAGCCTGGACATTACTTTATTGATTTCGGCAAGGCGTGGTTTGGCCGCTTTGAATTGGTCGGAGTTCCTGACTCGGAGGTTGGAAGGAAGGTTGCTGTTCACATGGGCGAAATGCTCGATACGGAAAACCGAGTCAACCGCGAGCCACCCGAGCGTTCTACGATTCGGTATTGGAACACCGAGATTGTTATCGCGGCCGGCGGCAAACCGCAGACGGGGAAGATGTGGGGGGCTACAGCCGTCTGATGACGAAAGAAATTGGCAGTGTCATGCCTTTTCGATATGTCGAAATTGAAAATGCCCCTGCGCTGAAAAAGGAAAATGTGCGCATGGTGGCCGTCTATTATCCATACACCGAGGATGCGGGTGCGTTCAAATGTTCGGATGAAAAAATTAATGCCGTATGGGAACTGTGCCGTCACACCATTCAGGCAACCAGCTTTGGTGGGGTTTTTGTCGATGGCGACCGAGAGCGTCTTCCCTATGAAGCGGATGCCTATATCAATCAGCTAGGATGGTATGCCTGCACCGATGACATCACCTTGGCGCGTTACAGCCATGAATATCTTATACTGAACCCCACATGGCCGACCGAGTGGATTCTCTTTTCTGTTTTGATGGCGTGGGAAGATTACTGGTATACAGGCGATAAAGCCAGCCTTCAGGTTTTCTATGAGGATTTGAAAGCCAAGGCTCTGATGGGCTTGCGTCGGGAAGACGGTCTTATTAGCACGACAAAGCCGCCCGTGACCGTCGAAATCATGGCGGCGGCGCATTACACCAAGAAAAAGCCTTTTACCGATATCGTCGATTGGCCGCATTGCGAAAGTGATGGCTACCAAAAAGAGGCTTTCAATACCGTGGTCAATGCGTTCCATGCCCGCGCCCTAAATCAGTTGTCCGAACTCGCTACGGTGATAGGCAAAGAGGATGATGCCAAGATGTTCAAAGACGCGGCGGCAAAAACGATTCAGAGCATGAATTCAAAGCTGATTGATTCGACCAAAGGCATTTACTTCGACGGAGAAGGCGCCACGCACAGCGCCCTGCACGCGAACATGTTTCCGCTCGCATTCGGGCTGGTTCCCCCAGAACGAAAGGGTGCGGTCACGCAGTTCATCAAAAGCCGCGGTATGGCGTGCAGTGTTTACGGCGCGCAATTTCTGTTAGAGGCTCTATTTGAAAACGGCGAAGCCCAACACGCACTTTCCCTGATGACCGCAGATGGTGACCGGAGCTGGACCCACATGATTGAGCGGGTAGGCAGCACCATGTGCCTCGAAGCATGGGATATCAAATACAAAAGTAATCTCGACTGGAACCATGCGTGGGGCGCAGCACCAGCAAACATTCTTCCACGCAAGGTGCTGGGCATTGAGCCGGCCGAGCCCGGCTTTGCCAAAATTAAAATCCAGCCTCGACTCGGGAATCTCACTTGGGCGGAAGGCAAGGTGACCACCGTGCGCGGCCCCGTATCCGTGAAGATTCAGAACGAAAAAAACTCCTTTTCCATGACATTTGAGATTCCAAAAAAAACAACTGCCGCGATTATCGTGCCCAAACGGGGAGAGGGACGCCTGATGTTGGATGGGAAAGAGGTAAAAGGAGTCGAAACCGGATTGGATTTGTTAATCGACCATCTCGAAAGCGGAAAACATGAAGTAAGAATGTTTTAAAATCGAAATGAAGGGATTTTATTATATGAAATATCACAGAACAAATCGTCGTTTTTTTGTTTGCATGGCCATTTCGCTGGCTTTTGCCGGGACTGTTTTTTGTGAGGAACGATCCATCGGCGATCTACAAAAACAATTCGCCAGTCCGTCTGACGAGTATCGCCCCCGCACGCGCTGGTGGTGGCTGAATGGTGCGGTTACAAAGGATGAGATTTCCAGGGAGCTCAAGCTCATGAAGGAGGCGGGGCTTTCCGGTGCTGAGATTTGCCCGCATCCGGGGACTCTTGTTCCTAAGGTGGAAAGCCATGTTCCCCAAAAAATTGCCTCGCCGGAGTGGATTAATTTGGTGGCGCATGCGGTGGTGGCTGCAGGGGAGGCTGGGATGAAACTGGATGTGACCCCGTGTGATCGCTGGCCCTATCACGGAGAATGGGTGACCGATGCCATGGCGATGCAGTCGTTGGTGTTGGTCGAGCTGGCGGTCAAGGGCCCTCAAAAATTTTCAGGTCCCGTTCCCATACTGACGGACGATCATCCGGTGATCTCCAAAAAGAAGCTGGGTCTAAAGACGGTCAAGCCGGTTTTAGAAGCCGTTGTTTTGTGGCAGGGAGGAGAGGTTCCCGGAAAGGTGCTGACCGATGCGGTTAAAGACGGAGTTCTTTCCTGTGAGATTCCAGAAGGGGAATGGAAGCTAATGGCTTACTGGAGTTTGGCATCGGAAGGGAATTCAGGGGGCAAAAGCCGCACGATTGACCATTATTCGTCCGAGGCGATGAAATTCCATCTTGATCGAACCATTCAGCCGATTCTCGACAAGGTGCCCAAGGATTTGATCGGCAAGGCGTTTGAGAGCGTTTACATGGACAATATCGAGGGCTTTTTGGGGGATGCTTTTCTTTGGACCCCGAAGATGCTGGCGTTTTTCAAGGAGCGGCGCGGCTATGATCTGGCCCCTTATCTGCCGTTGATTTTGGGTGCTGACGGCAAGGACAAAAAGAGGGAGAAAACAGACACAGCAGGAACCAGTCTTCTGGCTCGCGTCCAGGATGATCTGGCTGCTACCCGCTCAGAACTGAATCTGGAAAACTGTTTTGTCGCCTTGCGTGAATGGTGCCATTCCAAAGGTCTCACGGCGCGGGCGGAAGGCCATCAGCCTGCCCAGTGCGATTACATTGACGCTTTTGGCGTGGTGGATATCCCGGAGATGGAGTTTTTTGGAAGTCCGTTTTACAAGCCCAAGATGCCGGGCGAATCGCGAGGCAAGGGAGATATCGCATCGTCTGCTCACATCTACGGGCGCAAAGTGGTTTCATGCGAGAGCTTCACCTGGATGGCCCCGCACTTTCGCGGCTCCCTGGCGCAATACCGTCGCACCGCCGATTATATCTTTTCGATGGGCGTGAATCAGATTGTCCACCACGGCTATACCTATTCGCCGCCTGAGGCGGGGTTTCCCGGCTGGCACTTTTACGCCAGCTCCAACTTGAACCATAACAATCCTCTCTGGAAACATTATCGCGCCCTTTCCGACCACATTGCGCGCAACGCTCTACTGATGCGGCACGGCGCGCCGGTGGTTCCTCTGGCCTGCTATGGTTCTTCCTCGATCCGGGGATATGCGGATTCCTCCCGAAAGATGGATCGGATCAGTCGCCCCGCTTTGCTGAAGATGGCTCAACTGGAGGGTGATCGGATCAGGGTGGGAGCCATCACCTATCCCATCCTTTTGCTGAACAAGACGCAATTGCCCCTTGCCGATTTGCAGAAGATCAAAGCACTGGTGGAGGCGGGGGGCCGTGTGGCCCTTTTGACTTCACCGGTGAGTTCTCCGGGCCTCAAAGCCAAGGATGGCGAGGAAGCCGAGATGCTCAAATTGGTGAAGGAAATATTTCCGAACAAGCCGGGTCTGGAGGAAATGGCGGTTGGCAAGGGAAAGACTTGGCGGGTGAGCTCCAGCCAAATAGCTCCGCTATGCGATAAAATCGGCATCCTTCCGCAGGTCACGGGCGCCAAATGCGTGTTTGAGCACCGAGACGGAAAGGATTACGATGCCTTTTTCGTGTTCAACGATTCCGAGGATATGCCGGTGGATAAAGCCCAATTTTACGCCAAAGGCCGTCCAGAAATCTGGTCCGCGACCAGCGGGCGGATCATCGCCCCTAAATCGGCTAAGGCAGACGGCATGGCACAGGAGCTTGAACTCAATCTGGCTCCGGGCCAGTCGGCCCTTGTTGTTTTCCGGAGGGATGATTCGCCAGCACCAGCACCGGCGATGGTGGATGGCAAAACCGTGACCGAGCTTGGCGGCGGGTGGAAGGTGCGGTTTGTCCATATGGACGGGAGTGCGCCAGTGGATAAGTCATTTGATACTCTGAAAGATTGGACGCAGGATGCCGACCTGAAATTTTTCTGTGGCGCGGCGACCTATGCAAAAACATTTACGCTGGAGGCCGTCTCTGCGGGCGAAGCGATTGTGGATCTTGGGGTGCTGAAGGATTCGGCGGAGGTGCGGATCAACGGGCGGAGTCTAGGCATCGTTTTCGACGCACCTTTTCAGTTGGCGGTTCCTTCTGGGTTGCTGAAAAAGGGCGAAAACCAGGTGGAGATTGTCGTTTGCAACCGGATGGAGAACGGCGTGGTCAAACTCCTTCCCAACCAAGGATTGGGGAATAAAAGTAGTCCTCAAGTAGTCGTCG
>JAIFLJ010000111.1:0-26944 GCA_020049135.1 bacterium
CATAAATTCTTTTTATTTATATAAAATTCTGGGATTATTTGAGCGATTGCGCCCTGTTTGCCAGAAAATAATAAAAGAAGTATCAGTAGCAGATTTTTTATTGCATTCATATTAAGACCATGTTTAAAAGTATATTCTATCCTCATATAAAACCGTTTCATATTGTAAAACAGTGGCTAGACCGACAGTGATCTTTGCCGATGCTGAAACAGTAAGAATTGCAGATTTGTTATTAAAATCGGGTTCGAATCCAGATTCCAGCACACATCAAAATTTAAAGAAGACAATCCTCCTGTGAATGTCACATCACCCTCTATGAGAGCTAAACCTTCAGTCCCGCCAGTGTAAGCGTGTCCACCACCACCAAGTGATATCGATGGACTAATACTAAGGGTCTCTTTCAGGTTTGCAAGGAAAAAGAGGGCAAAAAAGGTTGAATTGCCCACCCGCCGTTCTATTTTCAGATGCGTTTCGCTCCAGCCAAAATAGCTCATCTCTTTTCCACTGAGGTCAGGATGTCTGAAACTTGTAAAAGTGCATCGTCCGATTCTTGTGTCGGGACATGCATGACCGAAAGACTTGCTGTTTTCACACAAAAACAAGTTGGGGCTTCCCGTCTTTTTTTGCGTTTTCCTGCGCTTGGCACGGGGATGGTTACTATTCAGACAATATGCAAAACGATATACTTGATAAAATCCAAAAACTGCTCCGCCTAGCCGACCGCTCACGCGGCGCAACTGAGCACGAGGCGAAAGTCGCCCTCGCCAAAGCCGAAGAACTCATGACCCGCCACAAAATTGATATGGCTTCCCTTCGCATGAATACAGCAGAACCCGCCAGTATTCATATCGGCAAAGAAAAAGTGGATTTGCCCAAAACCCTAAACCCCGCAGACATGCTGATCCTCTCGCTTTTACAATCCCACTTCAACATCAAGGTGATCCTGACTAGAACCGCCGATGCCCAATACGCCGACCTGATCGGGACACCAGAAGACATCGCATTCGCATCCTACGCTTTCGAGTTCTTGCGCCAGACTTTCTTCCGATGCTGGAACGAGTTCAATCGTCAGGGACGATCCATTGGCCAAGAGAAACCCAACCGCAAGTCTTACTACCGTGGCCTATACGATGGGGTCAAAGAAGCCATCCAGCGCGGAAAGCAGGAAGCGGAAGCTACCGCAAGCGGCCAAGAAAAAGCCTGCTACGATCTGGTTCTAGCCGATACGAAAGCCGCCCTCGCCAAATATGTCAGCGAAAACTACGGCAGACTCGCTAACCGTCGCAGAACTTCTGCCCGCACTGACTCTGAAAGCTATCGCGCAGGAAAAATGCGCGGCTCGACTATCACGGTCAATCGCCCTCTGGCATGAACCAACACTTTCAACCCCACGGTTGGGTCAAATACAGGCTCTTGAATTGAAAGGAAAAATAATGGATAAACGGAACATGAAGTTTAACCTCGGCCAAGTCGTTGCAACCCCAGGCGCACTCGCACTCGGCGTGGACTTGACCCCTTACCTCGACCGCCATGTCTCGGGCGACTGGTGCGACTTGGACACGCTTGACCTCGACGATCAGATGGCCAACGAATCTGCCCTCCTCAACGGCGAGCGCATCCTGAGCAAATACCGCGTCAGAGACGATGCATTCATCTACATCATCACCGAGTGGGATAGAAGCTACACCACTGCCTTATTGCCAGAGGAGTATTGACTTTACGGCAAAATGACGGAAACTATTTCCATGCCTCCCCTCACCAAGTCGAACCGCACTGGAAAAACAGAACGATTGGAAGCGAGAGTCCCTGCCGCCGGACTATACGCCCCCCTTCGATCTCGATGAGAGTCATCGAAGGAATGTGCGCAAAGTCAGCACGCCATTTTCGGGAACGCTGGCGTCACGCCGGCATCTTCACTGGGACTGCTGGCGTCACGCTGGCTCCCCTGATTTTGCCGACAAGATGCCAGCGGGACGCTGGCGTTCCCAGCGTATTTCCAGAATGGTGATCATTTTCAAAAATTTGCCATTGCAACCGCCTCTTTTATAGTCTTCATTTCTAGTTATGAGTTCAACGAAAATGGATGTTTCTTATGTGGCGCACCTAGCCCGCCTAGCCCTTTCGCAAGATGAGATAACGCGCTTCCAATCACAGCTCTCTGGCGTGCTGGAGCATGTGGGGCAAATGCAAAAACTGGATGTGGAAGGCATTGAACCTACCGCCCACGCCTCGCCAGTTTACAATGTTTTCCGTGAGGATGTTGAACTCCCTTCCCTGCCCGTTGAAGACGCCTTAAAAAACGCGCCCCAGCAGGCCAATAACCTGATCATCATGCCCAAAATCGTGGAGTGAAATATGGAACTTTTTTTTGAAACACTAACGGGATTGCGCGAAAAACTGGCGACTAAAAAAGTCTCGCCCACTGAGGTGCTGGATGCTCTAAAAAAACGGGTCGAAGCAGTCGAGCCCAGCATCCGCGCATTCAACCACATTGACTGGGAAACGGCGCGTGCTGAAGCCGCTGCACTCACGCCAGAGGACTTGGCCAAACCCCTCGGCGGAGTCCCCGTTGCGATAAAAGATGTGATGGCTGTCAAAGGCCAGCCTCTGACTTGCTCCTCGCGCATCCTCAAAGGGTTCGTCTCGCCTTATGACGCCTGCGTCATCGAAAAATTGCGTGCGGCAGGAGCCATCCCGCTAGGCCGCGCTAACATGGACGAGTTCGCGATGGGTTCTTCGACAGAAAACTCCGCCGATGGCCCCACGCACAATCCGTGGGATACGGGGCGCATCCCGGGTGGCAGCAGCGGCGGCAGCGCGGCTTGCGTCTCAGCAGATGAAGCGATAGTTGCCCTCGGCAGCGACACGGGCGGCTCAATACGCCAGCCGGCAGCACTCTGCGGCTGCGTCGGGCTGAAACCGACATACGGACGCGTCTCGCGCTATGGTCTTGTGGCGTTTGCATCGTCCCTAGACCAGATCGGACCGCTCTCCAAAACGGTGGAAGATTCTGCACGCATCCTCCAAGTTATCGCGGGGCACGATGCACGCGACAACACTTCTGCCGCCGAGCCAGTGCCAGATTATCTTTCAGGCTTAAACCAAGGAGTTAAGGGGCTAAAACTTGGCGTGCCGAAAGAGTACTTCATTCATGGCATAGATCCAGAAGTGGAAAAAATAATCAGGGATGCCATACAGCACCTCTCCGACCTCGGCGCCGAAATCGTGGATATTTCTCTGCCACACACCAACTACGCCTTAGCATCATATTACATAGTCGCCCCGGCTGAAGCCTCTGCAAACCTAGCCCGATTCGATGGCGTCCGTTACGGCGCACGAGTTAAAGACGGCAAAGATGTGATAGACACCTACTGCCGCACTCGCGAAAAAGGTTTTGGCAGCGAAGTGAAACGCCGCATCATACTCGGCACCTATGTGCTGAGTTCTGGCTATTACGATGCCTATTACCTGCGGGCACAAAAAGTCCGCACGCTGATACGCCGCGATTTTTCAGAGGCGTTTGGCAAGTGCGACGCGATACTGACACCCACCACCCCGACGCCCGCATTCAAAATAGGAGAAAAAACGGAAGACCCCATGCAGATGTACTTGGCCGATGTGTTCACCATTGCGGTCAACATGGCAGGGATATGCGGCCTCTCGCTGCCATGCGGGTTTGCGGCACAAGGAAAACACGGGCGGCTCCCTGTGGGTTTGCAAATCATCGGCAAGGCGTTCGACGAAGCCACGCTGCTGCGCGTGGGTCAAGCCTACGAGCAATCCACTGAATGGAGAAAAGAGAGACCCGCCTGCGCCTGAGGGTAGGCAAACAATTTATCGGAAGGAAAAATTTTATGGAATACGAAGCCGTCATAGGTCTTGAGGTTCATGTTCAGGTCAAGACTCATTCAAAAATGTTTTGCGGATGCAAAAACGAGTTCGGTGCTCCGCCCAACACGCACACATGCCCCGTCTGCCTTGGTATGCCTGGCGTGCTGCCTACGCCGAATTTGGAGGCAGTCAAAAAAACGGTGCTCACTGGCCTCATGCTCGGGTGCGAGATCAACCGCATCTGCAAGTTTGACAGGAAAAGCTATTTTTACCCCGACATGCCGAAGAACTACCAGATATCGCAATATGACCAACCACTCTGCCTTGACGGCGGCGTTGTTCTCGGCAAATACGCGTTCCCGAAAGACGCTCAGAAAGACCCCATAGCATCTGCAAAGAAAAATGTGCGCCTGATACGCATACACCTTGAAGAAGATGTGGCTAAATCGTTCCACTTCGAAACCACCAGCGGCATAGACTTCAACCGCGCTGGCACTCCGCTCATGGAGATCGTGACACAGGCAGATATCGCTTCGCCCGAAGAAGCTTTCGCTTTCCTCTCAACGCTCCAGCAAACGCTTTCGCAAGCCCGGATAAGCGATGCAGACATGGAGAAAGGTCAACTTCGTTGCGACTGCAATATAAGTGTTCGACCCAAGGGGCAATTAGAGTTCGGCACTAAGTGCGAAATCAAAAACATGAACAGTATCAGCGGCGTGCGCAGGGCGGTAGCATACGAAATCACACGCCAGATACAAACGATTTCCAACGGCGGTAAAATCTCGCAGGAAACGCGCCGATGGGATGACGCGGCCGGACAGACCTATCTCATGCGCACCAAAGAACAGGCTCACGACTACCGCTATTTTCCCGACCCCGACCTCATGCCCATGCGCACGGACTTGGGTCTCGTTGAGAGCATGAAACAGCAGATGCCCGAAACCCCGTCAATGCGTGAAGAACGGTACATGCGCGACTACGCGCTCAACGACTACGATGCGTCCGTTCTCTCCTCCGACATAGACCTGTCGCACTATTTCGAGGGCGTCCTGAACGCAGCTCAAGGTGACAGACAGAAAGTCGCCAAGGCGATAGCGAACTTCATAATTAACGACCTGCTTGGCCTGCTCGGCGGGGCAGACCAGACGCTGGCTGACTGCAAGATTATGCCAGAACATTTCGGCGGACTCGTCTCGTGCGTAGATGCTGGAAAAATAAGCAGCAAACAGGCCAAGGAAGTTTTTGTGGAAATGTTCGCCACAGGGAAAGAGCCTAGCACCATAATCCAAGAAAAAGGAATGGTGCAAATCAGCGATGAGGGCGCACTGGAATCATTTGCCAAACAGGCAATCGAAGCCAACCCGAAATCCGTGGACGACTATCGCGCAGGCAAAATGGCAGCTCTCAACGCGCTGAAAGGCCAAGCCATAAAACTTTCCAAAGGCAAAGCAAACCCGCAACTGATCGGCGAAGTCCTCGAAAAACTGCTGAACGCCTGAATCATTAGCGAGTAAAGTGGGGCAAATAAAAAGGGTGAAAAGAGAGTTCAAGCAAATTTACTGGGAACGCTGGCGTCTCGCCGGCATCCTCTGATTTTGCCGACAAGATGTCAGCGTTCCCAGTATTGGAAGATGCAGACAGGAATGTCTGGTCTCCCATTCAGAACGGATGTGGGCATATCGCTTTTTCGCAACACTTCTGCCAACACCAAGGGTGCAGACCTTTTTAAAGCGGCGAGACGCCGCTTCTACATTAATCTGAGTGGAATACTATCGCCCGCTAGATCGCTCTAGGCTGATTTTACTCCTAGACAAGAGTGTCCCTTCCACATGGGAAAGCTCTGCAATAGACTTGTGCCAGTCGGCCAATGCCTTCAACTCGTTTGTTTTTGCGTTGGCCAAATCCCTCTGGAACTGCGAGACCAGATATGTGGTCGAAGAGCCGGTTTTGAGTTTTTCCTGTTCCGCTTCCAGTATTTCCCGTGAAAGCTCCGTGGCCTGTCGTGCAGACTCGTGCCGCTTTTGGTTCGTGTGAACAGCACTCGCAGCATTAGAAACTTGGACGATCACGCTTTGCTCCAGCCCCTTGTAGGCCAAAACGGATTTCCTTTTTTCAAGCTCCCTCGACTTCTTACGCCCCCTTTCTCCGCTGGAGCCGATCGGTATTTTTACGGAAATACCAGCCGACCACGCTTGGTCTTCCGGCTCCCTAACACGCCCAACGCTCTCTGGGAACTGCCCATCCCTGCCTAGGAAGTCGTAGCCCAAATCAACATTCACCGTGGGCAAAAGCTGGTTGCCAGCATAGGCGAGACGGATGTCCGCCTGCTCCATCTGCGCAGCTTTCTCTTTTAAGTCTGCACGATTTTTCAGGGCAGACATAACATTGAACATCGGATTGGCAAAAGTCGGCGGCAGCGGCACCTCGGCAGGAACAATGCGCTCCTCCAACTTCGTGGACATATCCCTGTAAATAAGACGCTTCATCCTGTTCTCGGTTTCCTTCAAAAACTGCTCCGCACGAATGGCTGACTCCTGTCTTGATGCAGCCTCAGTCCTAGCCTGCGATATGTCCAGCGGAGACATAACACCCGCATCCATCCTCGCCTGATTATCTTTGAACAACTGGTTTGCCAGCCCCACTGACTCCTGCTTGGCCGCTAGGTCGCTCCGAGCATAAATCAGGTCGTAATAAACTTGGAAAACATCCATAACCAGCCGCGAAAGGGCAAACTCAAAAGCAGCATCGGCACCCTGCTTTCCTTTGCGAGCCACGCGGATGTCCGCCAAATTCACATCCGTCCCGAAGCCTTTCAAAATAGGCTGGGAAACCGTGAAAGACATTTTGCTGTCCCAAGCGCGATCTGCAATATCCTCGCTGTTGTATGTCGTGCCCTCTACGCCGACAGTGGTGCCGATGGGCAGCATCGTCTCTACCCCGCTTGAATATGATGACACTTGGTTGTTACCTGGGCGCGTGGCATCTTCTTTGTCCGCTCCAAATGTTAAATTGGGTTCAAACGCCCCGCGAGCCGTCTGCCATGCTGCTTCCTGCAAACGCGGAGCAATCCGCTCTATGTCTAATTCAATATTGTTCTCCAGCACCATTTCGATGCACTGGTGAATAGTCAAAACACGGGATGTGCTGGCATCAGAGACCACAGCTTTTTTGCCCCCCCCCACTTCTAACGCAAAAGATAATGCACCAAGGCACAACCAAGCAACAAACGCTAGTGGCCTGTAACACAAAAAGGTTCGCATGAAATTTTTTGTGTTATAGGCCACTAGTTTCATTCGGAAATTTTTCATCTATAAAAAATCACATCACTGCAGGCTGGAGTTTCCTATATTGGAGTGCCTCCTCAACAGTCATTTTAGTGTTCTGGTGCTGAACCCCTGCGAACACAGCTATGCGCCCACAAACATCGGTGTTAGCCAACAACCCTTTGAATTCTTCGCTGCCAGCACCCCACGCCATAGAAAGTGCCCAGTCGGAGGTGTGTTCTAGCCCAGACCACTGTATGCCAGTCCAATCCCCAAGGTAGCGTCCAAACATTTCGAGGAAGCACCGCCTTTGTCCATGCTTTTCTTTGAGCGCGAAAGGGAATGCCGCATGGAGTTCAGCCACGGTCTTTTCTGGCATTGCAAACCCTGTCATAACTTGGAGTCGCCCAGCAAATTCCTTGGCGTCCGGCGCCTTGCGCCCAGCCAAAATATCTTGCCTCAGGCCAAGATAAAATTGATCCACCGTCCCTGTGAAACCCGCCAACCGCGCAAAACAATCGTTGCTAGTGATATATTCGTATCCCATGCCGCACAGGCCAGGATTGCCATTACCGTGATCGGTCGTAACGACCAAAAGCGTGTCGGGATGTTTGCGGGCAAAATCCCATGCCACGCGTACGGCATCATCAAATGCAATCTGCTCCCAAAGAAGCCCGGCCGCATCGTTGCGGTGCGCAGCATGATCCACGCGCCCGCCCTCTATCTGCAAAAGAAAATTATCTGAAGACGCTGCCAACGCGTCCAGTGCCACGGACGCCATCTGCGCCAAAGAAGGAACGCGCCCAGCAAGCGCAGCAGAACGGCTCTGATCCAATGTGAAAGGCAAATGCGAGTAATCGAAAAGGCCGAGCAACTTATTCTTTCCACCAGCCGATTTTAGGTCGTCCTTGTGAAAAAGAACACCGTAACCGCGCCCCGCAAACTCGCCCACCAAGTCGCGCCCATCGTCCCTCAAATCCCCAGAAAAAAACGCACGCCCCCCCCCCATCACCACATCAACAGAATCCAAATACTGGCCAGCTATACCTTGTTCATCATCACGGTTGTCGGTGGCTGCTACAAACCCCGCTGGAGTGGCGTGTGTAACAGTGCATGTCGTCACTAAACCGAGCTTCCAGCCTTTCTGCCGAACCAATCTGCCGATAGGCTCAAGCGGGCGTCCATCGGGAAGCATGTTAATCATGCGATTGAAAATCTTCGAGCCAGACGACCACGCCGAAGACGCAGCCGCTGAGTCCGTGACGCCAGAACTCAGCGAACTCGTCTCAAAAAAACCATGTGTAGTCTCGCGGTGAGCGGACATCTCCTGCCACGCGGTTCCGCTATTTCTGGTCAACCGCGAGAACTTTTCCGCCATAGATGGGACGCCTGCGCTCATGCCATCGGCTACCATGAAAATAACCTTGCGCACACGCGAGCGAGAAACCTTCCCTGGCGCACAACCGATAAGGGGCAAAGACGAAGCGATTGCGGCTGCCCCGCCAAGCTTGATCCAGTCCCTCCTGCCCAATGAAATTTTCCCTTTGTCCATAGCTGTCAAATCCATCGGAAACGACCTTGCCAAAAACAGTCTGTAAACCTGTCTGCCAAGTTATTTTTCGATCATCGTGAAAGAAAGAATCTGGTCTCCAACGCGGAGCTGATCCACCACTTTCAGCCCTTCGCCTATCACGCGCCCGAGAACGGTGTACTGCATATTGAGGAAAGGGGAGTCTTTAAGCACAATATAAAACTGGCTGTTCGCGGAGTTGGGGTTTGACGAGCGAGCCATGGCCAACGCACCACGCGTGTTTTTCTGTTTCTCGCTCACCTCGAGAGGCAAATCTTGCATATCCGAGCCGCCAGTCCCAACACCAGGAGCTTTGACACCTTTTTTAGAAATCGGATCCCCACCTTGGATTACGAAACCAGGCTCGAAACGGTGGAAATATATGCCGTCATAAAACCCTGTCTTCGCATAGGTCTCCATGCGCTCCACATGCTTGGGTGCAACATCTGGATAAAACTCAAAAACAATCTCTCCCTTTGATGTTTTCATGATCCCCACTGGGTATGGGTGCTTACTGTAATCTGCGTTCTCTTGTGTAGTGCTCATCTGTAAACCGTATAAGATGAGAGCAAAATGACAAATGTTTTCCGATGGCATTTTTCACCCACACGAATCATTAAAAAGTAACCAGAGAAAGGCG
This sequence comes from bacterium, assembly GCA_020049135.1. GTDB lineage: Bacteria > Verrucomicrobiota > Verrucomicrobiia > JADLBR01 > JAIBCM01 > JAIFLJ01. The sequence goes on from JAIFLJ010000111.1 coordinate 9,305, forward strand.
GCACGAAATGCCGCCTTTTCTGATTGCAAACGGGCTTCCTACCCTCAAATGTCTATTTTGCTCAGGACTTGGTGTTGAGCAACTGACCGGGTGGCCATCCCGCTGTGCCAGTAGAAAGCCACTTGTTATCCTGCATTTTTTCCGAGAGGTAGCTCCACAGTTTTGCTGAATCGAGCTTGCCTTCATCATCCGTGATTTTGGACTCCTCATCTTTCCCAAATGTTTCAGAGAATTTTTGCAGGAGCGTGCTTTCGCCCGTCTGCGTTCCCTGTCCGCCGCCTTGTGATGGTGGACGCTGCATTCCCTTGCTTTCAAAAAGCGAGCCCAGTTTATCCGTGTTGATCGTCCCATCTTCGTTCAAGATACCCTTCGCCTCTTCCTCGCTGAAAGCTTTGGTGAGTTTTTCTATCAGGGTCTCCGTATCTTCATCATCTTCTTCCTCCGCTGCCGGTGCCGCTGGACGCATCCCACCACCTCCCATCGGGGGCCGCATCGGGGGTGCCTTCACTCCTTTGCTTTCGAGGAGTTCTTTGAGCTTGGTCTTGTCCACACCGCCTTTGTCATCCGTGACTTTCGTGGCTGCATCCTCGCCGAAATCTTGCGTGATCTTTTTGAGGATTTCTTTGTCGTCCATTTTGGGCGGTCGCCCGTTTTCTTGCGTTCGCGACATCCCGCCCGACATGGATTGGATACCGCTACTTCCTATTGACATATTCATATTTGTCCTTTCATTTTATATTCGTCATCGTCAGCCGTTCTCGCAAAACACTCGCTTTGCGCAGCAGCCACCGTCATGCACCGCATATGCCACCGCAACATGTGTAACGGCAGCAACGCAGTTTTTTTGAGAAAAAGATGTCAAACGAAGGAATTATGTTTTTCATGCGTTTCATTTGGATGTGAGTATGCTCAAACCATTGAAATAAGGGCTTTCATCGGTGGAAAAAAATGATTTATCGAGGAAAAATTTTCCGAACAAAAAAAATCGGACAGGACGCATGAACAGCGTGAAACAGGACGCGGAAGAAACAGATTCATTTTTACTGGAAAGGTGCAGGGACAGAGACAAGGATGCGTTGTCCGTACTGATGCGTCGCCATGCCCCGAGAGCCTACATCTTGGCTCACCGCATGCTCAATGACACGCACGAAGCCGAGGATGTATTACAGGAGGTCTTTCTGAAAATATGGATGCGCCCAGAAAAATGGTCGCCAGAAAAAGGCGGCCTTTTTTCCACATGGCTACATAAGGTGGTCGTTCACCAGTGCCTAGATTTCATAAGGAAAAGGAAGGACTCCGACGATATTGATGGCATGGAAATAACCGCCTCTTGTCGCGATGTGGCAACGGATATAGATCAAAAAGAACGGCTGGAGTCTCTGCAACAGGCTATTCAAAGGCTGCCCGCCAGACAAAGGTCTGCCGTGGTTTTGTGTTACCAAGAAGGTTACACCCAAAAGGAGGCGATGGAAATGTTGGGCATCGGCATGAAAGCACTGGAATCCCTTCTTTCTCGCGCTAAAGCAACTCTCAGACAACTTAATAATTTATGAAAACCAAGCGACCAGACAACGATTCAGCACTTATAAATGATATCAAACGCATCCCGCCCCCTCCTGTCCCATACGGGTTAGATGCACGGCTCTTGCGGGCTGTTACGAGCCATGCTCAGACTGGCAAAGTTTCATTTCGCACATGGCTGCAAGAGAGTTTTGGGAAGGCTTTTGTTTGGAAATTAGCCGTGCCTTTAGCGTCGTTATTTGTGGCCGGTTATCTGGCTGGCATGGGGGCAACACCCGCCCGAGATCCCGCGTCCCCACTGGCGTTTCCGGCTTACTCACCACTCGATACTTATGCGGCCTTCTGCTTGGAAAAATAATCCTGAATATGGCAGTTAAAGAAATTGGAATCAGAAGTGCCCAAATATACAAACGAAGGATGAATGCGGTTTGATCCGTTCCATAAACGAATGAACACAAAAACTCTATTATTCTGTCTGATCGCCTCTTTGGCGGCAAATCTGTTGTTGGCTGGTTTTGTTGCTGGGCGGCTCCACCCGAGGGAGCGTTTCCCCTTTAACATGCCTCCCCCGCCGCACTTCGCTGGAAACAAACAGGATTTATTTGAAAAATGTATGCATGAAACAAGGGAAAAACATGAGGTCTTTTTCAATCGCATGGAAGAGTCAAAGAACCGTATGGCAGATGCGTTGCGTGCCCCGCAAATTGACGAAGCGGCCTTCAGCGAAGCTGTTCGGCAGATAGCCGAAACCAACAGGCAGCTACACGAAGAAATCAGCCGGAACATACACGATTTTGCCGCCAGTCTCAACCATGAGGAACGCATACAATTCGCCGACCACATGAAATCTATGCGCCCGCCGCCACCACATAAGCCGCATGGCTCAAAATGCGGTGAAAAATAAGCCTCCTCACCAGAATCTGTGGGTGAAGTGGCTGGCAACATTAGTCCCTTACGGCTCAAATCCTGCGCATTATGCGCATCCCCCACGGTAATATCGAAAGCCAGCCAACCACAGCGGTTCTGAAACGCTTTCGCTAGTTCGCCATTGAACTGAGTCCAATAAATAGGATAGTCTGTCTGGTTTGGATGGGCATGTCAGCCATGCCATGCCTTTCGACGGCACTCAATGTCGAATAAAGGTGGTTCAGAGATGGGATTAGGAACGGGAATCATCGTTTTTGTGCCGCCATGCGGTAGTAAGGAGTCCAAAATCCAAAGTATTCATCATCACCGCCAAGAACGCTGATGAGAGCTTGGTGAATCTCATTTAATTCATCGGTAGGAGGTTCTTGGGGAGTTGGATACTTTTGCATGAAAGCGTCCGCCCGCGACATTGTTTTTTCGGCTTCAGTAGAATAAGCACTCGGCAAGTCAAATAGTCTGGATTGAAGCCAGCTATCGGCGTTGCCGTGCTTTGCAAAAGTGACTGGCTCAATACGAACTTGGTGATCTGGTGTTAAGTCCAAATCGAGCAAACCATCTTTCTCAGGATCCCAGATGGTTTCTACAGAACCGAGCACCAGAGGGGCGTGTGTCGTGCAGATAAATTGAATAGGAATGCTGAATTGTGAAGTTCATTATTGGTGAGGGACTGAGTGTGAGTGGTGTTTTTGTCCCAAACTACGAAGTTCGGACATCCTGACCTCTATCTAAATGGAAGGAGTGTGCTCCAAAGTTGGTTGGAGCCAACTTTCTACCGCACACCAAAGAACCACCGATCCGTTCAGCGCATTCCTTTTTGTGAATACGGAGTCGCCTTCTGGTTTGTATCCTGCTTATCCTTAACTTCTCCGTCAGTGAGATAGACGCGCTTGCCGTTCACCATCCTGTAATAGCGGTAATTAGGCGGCGGCTGTGGCACGCCGTAAGTGTCGGGTGTGCTTTCTTTAACTATAGAAACTGGCGTGCATATCGGCGTCATCTGGAAAAGCTTCTGCGCGTCTTCGCTCCTGAGTCTCACGCACCCGTGCGAGGCTGGATAGCCAGGAAGAAAACCGGCATGAAGACCGACTGAGCCGCCGTTGAGCCGCAAAAAGAAAGGCATCGGAATATTGTAAATTGTAGAAATCCAATGTGCGTGCTTGTGCGTGACGCGGTACGAGCCCACGGGAGAAGTGAACCCTGACATCCCGCTGCATATCGGCCCAATCAGTGCTTTTTTACCGCCAGAATATGCAGCAAAAGCTTGGTCATCCAAACTCACAACCACCCGATCCACATTTGGCAAGGCAGGCTGTAGAGGGGCAGCAACCGGATCGGCTGCGTGCATACGCGTGACCGATAACACGATCAGGAAATAACAAAAAATTTGTCTTTTAAATACCTTTTCGAAAGTAATCATATTTTGGCTGATTAGCCGAGCGCAAAAAAATTGCAACGATGAACAGCTAATATTTTTGACATTTCAGCAACGATGCCGCTATTCTAACGACATTCTTTGCCACTATGACTGAAAGCGAAAAACTCCTTAAGATCATCACGGAAGGCAGTTCCGACCTGATCGCTATTTTAGACACCAAGGGGCGTCGCATTTACAACAGCAAATCCTACGAAACCATCCTTGGCAACCCGGACAAGCTCGTTGGCACAGACTCGTTCCAAGACATCCACCCAGACGACAGAGAGGAAGTCAGGAATAAATTTTTTAAGACAGTGAAGGCGGGAAACGGTTTTTCTGCGGGCTTCCGTTTTCTGACAGCGTCTGGGAAAATACATCACATTGAATCAATGGGTAATACCATCCGCGACGAATCCGGGGCAGTCGCTTCGGTCATAGTCATTTCTAGGGATGTCACCGAAAAAATACGCGCCGAGGAGCAGATACACAGTTTCAACCAGAATCTGGAATGGCTGGTTCACAAACGCACACAAGAATTGCAGGAGGCCAACCAGACGCTGCAAAACGAAATACGGGTTCGCCAGCAGGTAGAAACTGGGCTGAGAGAGGCCGAAAACAGATACCATTCACTTTTCGAAAACGCTGGATACCCGATCATGGTTCATGATTTAGATGGGAAAATACTGGAGGCCAACCGCTCCTTCTACGAGTGGCTGGACTACTCGTGCTCGGAGCTTTCCGCAAAATCCCTGCCTCACATCGAAACTGCGGAGTCCACCGAAAGCCTTGCCCAGAGGATACATCGCATCTGCGAGAGAGGCAGTTCGCTTTTCGAGACCACTTACTTTTGCAGAAACGGCAAAACAATCGCTGTGGAAGGGAACGGGGTATGCGTGAATTTTGCGGGGAGACCTGCCATCATGTCCGTTCTGCGCGATATAACGGAAGAGCGGCGCATACAGAACGAACTCCTAGAAACGCTGGAAAGCCGAGAGCATCTGGACGAAATAAAAAACCATCTACTGGAAACTCTTGAAAGGATCGCAAATCAGTTCCAAGCCCCTCTCGCCACAGTCCATGCAGACCTCAAATCTCTGGAGTCAGCCATCCCTGATCACAGCGGCAAAAAACCTCTCGCTAACATACGAAACACCATCCAACAGCTCTCGCGCCTCGTAGAACAGATACACCTTCTCGACCCAACGCAAAAACAGGTCAGCCCATTCCAACCGCGCCCCATAAACCTGCCCACCATCATCGAACAAATCAGGGACAGCATGTTGCGGGCTCACCCAGAAAAGCGCGTTATCTTGATAGATGAAAAGAACCTACCGCCAGTCTGCTTGGCCGATGAAAGTCTCCTAGCACTTATCCTGCGCAACCTCCTGACAAACGCACTCCAGTACTCAGATGCTTCCAGCCCGATAGAAATCACTGCATCTGCAGAAAGCGGGCGTCTCACAATAAAAGTGCGGGATCACGGAATAGGCGTGCCATCAGCCGACCAAAAAAAACTATACCAGCCCTTCCACAGAGGAGCAAACATAGGCTCTGCCGCTGGCTCGGGCATCGGCCTCTCCATTGTCAAACGCTGCGTGGAAATCCATGGCGGACAGATCGAATGTCAATCGGTAGAAGGCAAAGGCACTACATTCACCGTCCGCATACCGCTCCCCCCGCTCTCCTGACGCGCCCGCAAACACATGCCGGACACCGCACACAGCACCGCGCTAATCTTGGGAGGAAGCCGCAGTGGCAAAAGTCTCAGGGCAGAGAATTTAGCACGCCTTTCTGGACTCCCTGTTGTTTATGTCGCCACATACCTCACTGGCACGGATGACAGCGAAATGCGAGGACGCATAGCACGCCACCGCGAGCGTCGCCCGCCAGAATGGAAGTGTGTGGAAAACAGGCTGGCTCTCGCTGAAATAGCCGCCGAACATGCGGGGCACGCTGTGCTCGTGGACTGCCTCACGCTGTGGATCTCAGCACGGCAGTCAGAAAACATGGCAGAAGACGAGATATTAACCGAGCTGAGCGCAACCGTAAAATCTGCCCAACAATCGCCTTGCAGCCTTATCATAGTCAGCAACGAGGTAGGACTCGGCCTTGTGCCATCGTCCCCAGAAGGACGACTTTTTCGCGATATCTGTGGGCGAGCCAACCAACTCGCGGCCTCGCTCTCCGACCGCGTCGAGTTCATGGTCGCAGGAATACCGATGCGCCTGAAACCTGCCCAACACATATAAAACCACCAAGTTAGACCGTTTTTCATCGTGGCGCATTTTTAAAATATCACATATATTCACACTCATGCCAAACACGACAAATAGCCTACACGCCCTGCAGGAACTACTTCATCGCCGCATCGTCATCATTGATGGCGCAATGGGCACCATGATACAGAAACACGGGCTGAAAGAAGAAGATTACCGGGGAAAAATATTCGCTGACCACAAGAAATCACTCAGGGGCAACAACGACCTGCTCAGCATCACGCGCCCGGATATCATTCGCGGAATACACAAGGCTTTCATGGAGGCTGGTGCCGACATCATAGAAACAAACTCTTTCAACTCCACCTCAATCGCGATGTCCGACTACGGCATGGAATCAGCCGTATATGACCTGAATGTGGCGGCTGCACGGGTGGCACGCGAGGCAGCGGACGATTTCATGAAAAGCCATCCGCAAAAAGGCATCCGTTTTGTGGCTGGAGCGATGGGCCCCACCAATCGCACAGCATCTATGTCGCCAGATGTGAACAACCCCGCTTTCCGCGCCGTGACATTTGACGACCTCGTCAATGCGTACACCGAACAGGTGCGCGGACTAGTGGACGGCGGCGCGGATTTGCTCCTGCCCGAGACGACTTTCGATACACTCAACCTCAAAGCTGCTCTCTTCGCCATACAACGGTTTTTTTCAGAAACAGGAAAAGTTTTACCCGTGATGGCGTCAGTCACACTCACCGACAAAAGCGGGCGCACGCTCTCTGGCCAGACGCTGGAAGCCTGCTGGCACTCCATCAGCCACGCGCCGCTCATATCGTTCGGCATCAACTGCGCCCTCGGCGCACAGGACATGCGTCCGTTTGTCGAGGAGCTTTCAAACCTAGTCCCAGTATTCACAAGCTGCTATCCAAACGCTGGGCTACCGAATGCGTTTGGCGGATATGACGAAACGCCAGAAAGCATGGCGGCCATCGTCAGGGAATTTGCCGAAAACGGGTGGATCAACATTGCAGGCGGATGCTGCGGTACGACTCCAGATCACATTAGGGCGATAGCGTCCGCTCTTGAAGGCGTCACACCGAGACAACGCAAAAAATGCGGCACAACTTCCTTTTACAGCGGCCTGCAACCTTTGTCCATACAACCAGATAGCCTCTTCGTCAACATAGGCGAACGCACCAATGTCGCTGGCTCCCCGAAATTCGCCAAACTGATATTGTCTGGAGACTACGACGGTGCTTTGGAAGTGGCGCGGCAACAGGTCGAAGGCGGAGCGCAGATTTTGGACATCAACATGGATGAGGGGATGCTGGACGCCGAAAAAGCGATGCCGCATTTCCTGAACCTCATCGCATCCGAGCCGGATATAGCCCGCGTCCCCATCATGGTGGATAGCTCAAAATGGTCAGTCATTGAAGCTGGGCTAAAATGCCTCCAAGGCAAAGGCATAGTCAACTCGATCTCACTGAAAGAAGGCGAAGCGCAGTTTATCGAGAAGGCTCGCACCGTGCGCCAGTACGGAGCCGCCGTGGTGGTGATGGCGTTTGACGAAAAAGGCCAGGCTGACACAGCGGATAGAAAAATAGAAATCTGCACGCGAGCCTACAAGATTCTCACGGAAAAAGCTGGGTTCCTGCCAGAAGATATAATTTTCGATCCCAACATCCTTTCGGTGGCGACAGGCATGGAGGAACACAACAGCTATGCCGTGGCGTTTTTCGAAGCCACGCGCAAGATTAAACAGTCGCTCCCAGGCTGCCTCGTGAGCGGTGGCGTGAGCAATGTCTCGTTCTCATTTCGCGGCAACAACGCCGTGCGCGAAGCCATGCACTCGGCCTTCCTATACCACGCCATACGAGCAGGCATGGACATGGGCATAGTCAACCCCGCGCAACTCACGGTTTACGAGGAAATACCAAGCGACCTGCTGGAGCGTGTCGAGGATGTTTTACTCAATAGGCGACCCGATGCAACAGAACGGCTCATCGCCTTCGCAGAGCAGGTCAAAAAAAGCGACGCCCCGACAGCCAAACAAGAAATCGCATGGCGTTCAGCACCGGTTGAAGACCGCTTGGCTCACGCGCTAGTCAAAGGCATCACCGACTTCATTGAGATAGATGTTGAGGAAGCTAGGCAAAAATACCCCAAGCCAATCGAGGTAATAGAAGGCCCGCTGATGAAAGGCATGGGCATTGTTGGCGACCTTTTCGGGCAAGGAAAAATGTTCCTGCCGCAAGTCGTCAAAAGCGCACGCGTGATGAAAAAAGCGGTCGCTTGCCTGACACCGTTTATCGAGGAGGAAAAGCGCAACAACCCCTCCGCGCAGGAGCGGGGTAAAATACTTTTGGCAACCGTGAAAGGCGATGTTCACGACATCGGCAAAAACATCGTCAGCGTAGTGCTGGCATGCAACAACTATCACATCATTGACGCTGGCGTCATGGTTCCAGCCGAACAAATACTCGAAGCAGCAAAAAAACACGGTGCCGACATGATTGGGTTGAGTGGACTCATCACGCCATCGCTTGACGAAATGGTTCATGTGGCCAAGGAAATGGAACGGACTGGTTTCACCGTCCCGCTGCTTATCGGCGGTGCCACGACAAGCCCAGCTCACACGGCAGTGAAAATTGCACCTGCCTACAGCCACCCAGTCGTGCATGTCCTTGATGCATCTAGAGCTGCTCATGTCGTGGCGAGCCTACAAAACCCGAACCTAGCACCGGATTTCATCCGCCAACTCAATTCTTCCCAAGAAAAAATCCGCGAGCAGTACGAGCACCGCAATCCGCCAACCCTCCTGCCGCTCGATGATGCCCGCAGCCGCAGGGCACCGTTCACGCTTCCGCAAGAATCTATCCCGCGCCCCGCATTTTGCGGCCTGCGCACATATTCATCCACGGCAGAAGACGGGGCGGAGAATATCTCGGTGGCAGAGTTGATCCCATTCATTGATTGGTCGCCATTTTTCCACACATGGGAAATACGCGGACGCTACCCCTCGCTATTTGAAGACCCCGCATGTGGTGAACAGGCCAGAAAACTTTTCTCAGACGCTCAAGAGATGCTCGGCAAAATAGCAGCTCAAAACAGCCTCCAAGCAAAAGGTGTCATGGGATTTTTCCCTGCGAACAGCGTGGGCGATGACATAGAGCTTTACGCCAACGAGACGCGCTCCGATGCAATCGCAGTTTTCCATACGCTTCGGCAACAGATGCCGCAAGGAGATGCTCGCCCGCAGCTCGCTCTCGCCGATTTTATCGCGCCTAAATCCAGTGGCATGGCCGACTACATCGGCCTGTTCGCCGTTACATCTGGGCACGGGCTGGACGCGCTAAAATCCGCGTATGACAAAGCGAATGACGACTATTCAAAAATAATGGTGGAATCATTGGCCGACCGCTTGGCCGAAGCCTTCGCAGAGTTCATGCACAAAAAAGCCAGAGAAATATGGGGCTTTGGACTTTCAGAAAACCTCAGTGCAGAAGATTGTCTGAAGGAAAAATACCGTGGCATAAGGCCGGCAGCAGGGTATCCAGCATGCCCTGACCACACGGAAAAAGAAACCCTGTTCAACCTATTGGACTGTGAGCGAAGGGCTGGTATAAACCTGACCGAATCATTTGCCATGAGCCCTGCCAGCTCTGTGTGCGGACTCTATTTTTCACACCCTGGATCGCGCTATTTTTCTGTTGGCAAAATAGGCAAGGATCAAGTCGAAAACTACTGCCTCAGAAAAAATTGGGCACTAGGCCAAGCCGAAAAATGGCTCTCGCCAAACCTTGGTTATACGAAATAACTGCCCGCCGAAAAAAATTTGTTTTTGATCAAAACTGCGGCTCTGTAACAGCCGTAGTAAAACCAAAACGACGCAAGCGCAACTGCGCTGAGGACGGCCAAGTAAAAAGGCCACGGCCCGAGGAAATCCATGAGCGAGGCTGACGACGGCTTAGCCGCCAAATAGCCGTAATTGGAGCCCATAAAAAAATTGGCCAGCCCAGCCAGCATCGCGTAGCCGTGCAGCAAAGCCCACGCACGCCAGACAGAACCGGCGGTCAGTTTGAACGGGCTGACTGCACCCAAATAAATGGCCACGGCAACAATCCCGCCGTGCGAAATGAAAAATGTGAAAAAAAAAGGACTTGGAAAACCGTGACGCAAATCGGGCGTGAAAAGAGCCTGCATAGTGCCTGCCAAACCCCAGAAAAAAGTCAGTTCGCACGCCGTCCGCCCATCTCGCAACAGTGCCCATACCGCCAATAAAGTAGCGATGTCGCAAAGATGCAGCGGCAAAAAATTCGTGCCGTCCAACCTCCCGCTCTTCCACGCCAGCCAGAGTGTAAACAGCTTGTTTCCGACAAGGATCACAGCCAAAACTAACCCTATAACAAACACGGCTCCCCCACCCCGTCCAAACAAGCATTTGCGCCCAAGCAAACGGCGCAGCCATACCAGAAAAAAAGGCAACAAGAAGGTGACAGCAAGAATGGACAAATGCGCCGTCCCAAAACGCTCGAAAAAAGGTGTAGCTTGCCCCATCCCTTTTTTCACTATACTGTCTGGAACAAAATGAAACCCAAATCAAACGCATCCGCTTTTTTAAAATTGCAGCTCTTTTGCGAGCCGCACCCCGCAGTCTGCGCTGCAGCCCTGCTTGCTGGAATATTTTTTCTGGCGATGCCATCACGCGCTACGGCTCAGCAGCCTTGCACTTCACGCGTTGTCACGGTCACGAATAAAGCTGCCATTAAAGATTTTGCAATTAACGAAGAAATCCTTCGGGACATGCTCATGGCTGGGCTCATGCAGTGGACAGACAAAGACACGCTTCCCGATGCCGTGCGCTGCCTAGTCAAACCCGGCGACCTTGTAGGCGTTCGGATAAGCACTGCGGGCGGCCCTACCTTGGCTGTTAAAAAACAGATTCTCGCCACCTTAGTGGACTCCATGTTCCGAGTAGGGATAGAACCAAGGAATGTCATCGTATGGGACAAAAAAGAAGAGGACATGCTGGCCGCAAAATTCCACATAACAACCAGCCCGCGCAACATACGATATCTATCGGTGGTGCCAGGAACCGGATTCGACATCAGCCGTTTTTACATGTTCGAAATGATGGGGCAACTCATCTGGGGCGACCACGAATTTAAAGGCGACAAGCCAACCAGAGAAGAGATTCTGGCCGAATCAACACGCGAAGCAGCCGAACGAGCCGCAAAAAAGGCGGGGTTGCCATTGCCACCCGCTGCGCAAGAGATAAAACGCAGGCAGGAAAGTGCCAAATCTTATTTTGCAAAAATAGCATCCCAGTACACGACCAAGATAATAAATTTAGCGGTTTTTAGCGACAGCGACACCGTTGGTTTCGAAGGCTGCGTGGCTGGTCTGGCGTTGGCATCCGTAGATAACACGCGTCGGTTCCAAGGGCCACCGATGTTCGGCAACCCAGCGCTCGCTGAAATATTGGCCGAAGAGCCGCTGAAGAAAAAAACCGTGTTTCATATTTTGGATGGGATGCTTGCGCAGTATGCTGGCGGACCTTCATTTCAGCCCAAATACTGCAAGCCGCACGCCACGCTGTACTTTGGCACAGACCCTGTTGCCATTGATAGCATGGCAGTAGAACGGGCTGATAAATGGCGGGCGGCAGACCAGTTGCCGCCGATAAAACCTTTGACGCAATACCTCCAGACTGCCACCAAACTTGGGTTGGGCGAATGTGATTTGTCAAAAGTAAAGGTTGAACATTTGGAGCCGTAGTGTAGCATTTCATAAATCATATGACCCCCAGTTCTGAACAACCACGCTACATCAGTGCAACATCCCGACCATACACGGCAATGGGTTCTGTCATCGCAAAAATTCTGGCTGACCAAAAGGCCAAATTCACAGTGTTGAGCTACCACCCACCCGATAAGCGTATCAAAGCGAAGGCGGCGCAGATTTTAAAAAGCGGTGTCTTTGATGCCATCAGGATTAGCACGGAAAAAGGTTCATACGAGTTAGCTGCAAACGCACTCGTTCTGCTTTCTGACGGAATCAAATGTCCCATCTCTTCACTGAGAGAAAACATGTCGCTGATGGCGTGCGAACTGAGAAATGTTGAAGGTTATATTTTCATCGAAACAGCAAATAGAACAATCCCGCTATTTGACTTAATAGAGGCAGATTCACATGGGTTACCATTTCAAGAAATAGGTCGCCCAGTCAACAAAGCCCCTGCAATACAGAAAGTTACTAAAATTGAAAAAATTGGTGTGCTTGACGCTTTCACAATACAAGTTGATTGCCCATTCACAAAAAGAACCGACCCGCTTTCAGGACACAATTTCCTTATTTGGCCCGACGGCACATCTTTCGGCTCTGGCATTTTCGCTTGCTAAAGAACACGCACAATTTTATTTGTAGCTGCGGCAAAAGTATGAACTTTTGCTTTGCGATTGAACCTGATCTCACATAGAATATACGACACGATATGCGGGGATATATTTCACCAGCCGCCCTAGTTTTGTTTTTGCTATGGATGAGTGTCCATTCCCTGTCCGCTTTTACAACTGTCGTTGTTGATGCTGGGCACGGCGGCGGAGATCGCGGCGGCATCCCTGGCCAACGATACGCAGAAAAAACTTACACATTAGATGTCGCCCAAAGGTTGGCATCTCTCCTTACAACCCAAGGGCTGAAAGTGGTGATGACCAGAAATTCAGACACATTCATTGAGTTGAGCAGGCGCTGCTATATAGCAAACAAGACACCCAAGTGCATTTTTGTAAGCATCCATTTCGATGCCTATTACAGCGCAACAGGGCATGGAGTCACTACCTATTACACCCGCAGCAACAGCCGCAATCTAGCCCAGTATGTCCATGTCCGGATGATACAAAAACTTAAACCGCGTCAAGACCGCGGTATCAAGCGGAGTCGGTTCTTTGTCACCCGTAACACTGCACCGCCTGCCATACTTGTTGAGGGCGGTTTTTTGACCCATTACCAGTGGGAAGCTAAACGGATTTTGCAGCCGGAATACCGCCAAGCTATGGCCGAAGCCATTGCCCAAGGCATAAACGACTACAAACAGCGGGACGACTGATCCAGTTTCGCGCTGTGAAGCTCGCCGCATTTCAAATCATGATTTTAAAAGTACTAGCCGCAATGATCGCTTTTAAATCAGCGGCTTTCATAGCATCCGCCAACACAGATGCACCCAGCGCACAACAGAATTCGCAGCAGTCCAACTCCACATCGCAGACAGAGACCGAGCCATCCAGAACAGCATCAAAACTGGGGCTCTACTTCCCACTGGAGCAGCAGGGTGATAAAGTTGTGGTCTCACAGGCATGCCTCATAAACAAAAGCACCATCCTAGAAAAAGGCACCATACTGTGTACGCTCTTCAACATGCCATCTACTGGCGACTTCGATGTCAAGGAAGCGCAACGGCGAATAGACCAACAAAATGCCTACACGAAACAGGGCGGGCTTGACAGGATCAGCCGCCCGTCCGCCAAAGCTGAGGCACTCCGCAGCAGGGCACTGCAAACACGCTGGAATGACCATTTGGTCTTTCGCGCCATGCTCAACAGGGCTGGCGCAGAAGACTTGTTTCTGGTCTATCTCGACCCGCAAAAACAGCCTGTCATAGAGCCTCTCGCATTGCCTGAAGATACCGTGTTTCTGGAAAGCGATAACGGCGTGGAAGTCGGATGGGTACACCCTGAAAAAAATGCGTTGCCAGAGCGAAGGGGTTTCAGAACTGGAGACATTATAAAAACTTTTGATGGCCAGCCCACACCGAAACTCGCAGCTTTCAAAGATGCCTACAACGCATGGAAATCTGCCCCGCGCCAGCCACAGGCCACCATCGAAGTTTATTCCACAGCAGACAAGTGCCTTGGCACAGTCATTCTGAAATCACCCCCGTCTCTAAACGGGGGTGTCCTAGATATGTTTTAAATCCAGCAGCCTATTGAAAACAGGCTCTCGTATATCTGCCGAACATCAGCTTTTGAAAAGTTCGTCCATCACGGCAATAATTTTATCTATCTGCGGCTTGCCCATGTAGGCATCTGCACCGCAGGCCTTACATTTCTGGATCATCTGCTCGTTGATGAGCGAGGAATAAACGATTACAGGAAGATTGATCTTCAGGATTCCTTTGAGCTGGCGGCAGAATGTGAGACCATCCATTTCTGGCATCTCAATGTCCGTGAGGATTATGTCCACATAGTCCGTGATCGGCTTGCGCTCCTGCTCGGATTTTTTCTTCAGCTCAATCATTCTTTCGTATGCTATCTTGCCATCGTTGACGACAATCACATTTTTTATGCCGACACTATCGAGCTGCTTAACGGTGTGGTTGCGGATTAGTGCAGAATCTTCAGCAAAAAGAATTTTGATCTTGCTGCGGTCACGCGTCCCTTTGAAAACATCAAGCTTGAATGATGAACCAGCAACACTGGTTTCTGGGCTGATCTCAGCCATGATGTGCTCTAAATCCAACACCATCATCAGACGGTCTTCAAGGCGCACCACGCCGTTGACATACGGCGTGTTACTCGTCATCAGGTTTTGCATCGGCTCAAACTGTTTCCAAGAAAGGCGGTGTATGCGACGGGCACCATCAATCAGAAAGCCGTTTGTCACATTGTTGAACTCTGTGACCATGACGAGTTGTCTGCTCTCATCGGATGTGGTGCATTCGATCGCGAGCACCTTGCGCAAATCAACGACGAGTATCGGTTTGTTGCGGAACAGCATGGTGCCAGAAACAGCGGGAGGCGCGAAATCCATGCGCGTAAAATTCAACCCTTGGCGGCGCAAAATCTGCTTCACCTTGGCCACATTCACACCGAAACTTTGGTCGTTAATTATGAACTCGAAAAGTTCAACTTCGTTTGTCCCTGCCTCTGTCAAGATACCCGTCAGCATCCCCACATTCGTGGCAGAATTTTCAGTCATGATCGCGCTCATATTGTCTCCTTAGTTAAATACACTTTGGCTCTCTTTTATAGAAAATCAAGCTCCATCACCCGCTATGCGAACCTAAACCAAACAAAAAATAAGTGCTTGCGCGCAAGTTTTTAAAGTTTGGCCAAACGGACGCTGTAAATATCTGCTTCACTCTTCACCTCGGCGAGAGCCTCGTCCGACGGCACGCTGTCGAGTTGCAAAATCGTAAGGGCACGCCCACCCTGCTCAGAACGGCTCAAAGCCATGTTGGCAATATTTACCTGATAGCGTCCCATCAGCGTCCCTATCCAGCCAACGATGCCAGGGCGATCCTTGTTTTCCATGAAGAAGAGGACACCTTCCGTCGCGCTCTCGATCACAGACCCGTTGAAGCGGACTATCCTCGGCGTAACGCCAAAAAATGTAGCGGCGACCGTCGTTTTTTCAGCCCCTGCACTGAGTTCTATTTCTATCAGCTCAGAGTAATCCGATGGTTCGCTCATCTTGGTTTCGCTGAACTCAAGCCCTAAGTTTTGGGCATACTTGGTAACATTGATCCTGTTGACCTCGCCCCCGCCTGCCAAGCGGAGATACCCCTCTAAAATGGCTCGCGTGATAGAAGCCGTAGTATAGTCGGTTATAGTACCGTGGTATCGCACTGTGAGACGGTCGGCACGCTTTGGACCGACCTGTGCGAGCATCAGACCCAGCTTCTGGCCAAGCATAAGATATGGCTGCACAACCTCCATGGTTTTAGCATCCATGTTCGGCAGGTTGACTGAATTTTTCACCACGCCGTTGAGCAGGTAGTCGTTAATTTGCTCCGCCACCTCAATGCCCACATTCTCTTGAGCCTCTGCGGTTGATGCACCTAAGTGCGGTGTCAAAACTACATTCGGCAGATCTCGCACTATCCAGTTGGCTGCTGGCGGTTCTTCCTCGTAAACATCCAGTGCCACCGAGCCGATCTGTCCGCTCTTTAGGCCTTCTATCATGGCCGCCTCGTCTATCAGCCCGCCACGGGCACAGTTGACTATTCTGACGCCCTTGCGGCAAAGGCCGAGCGTCTTGGAGTTCAGTATGCCCTTGGTTTCTGGCGTCATGGGCGTATGAAGCGTGAGGAAATCACAATCGGGCACGAGCATGTCAACGGTCTCCTTCAACTCCACCTCTAGTGCCTTGGCGCGGTTCAAAGACAAGAATGGGTCATAGACACTAACGCGCATCCCCATCGCCACGGCGCGTTTGGCCACCTCTGTGCCGATGCGCCCCATTCCGATAATGCCTAGTCTTTTGCCACATATTTCCGTGCCTTGAAAAGATTTTCGATCCCACTTGCCAGCCTTCATGGAAGCGTGCGCCTGCGGAATATGGCGTGCCAGAGCAAATAGGAGTGACAAGGCATGCTCGGCGGTGGAAACAGTGTTTCCCCCAGGAGTGTTCATGACGAGGATGCCACGCTCGCTCGCCGCGTCCACATCCACATTATCCACGCCCACTCCAGCCCTGCCCACAACTTTGAGGTTGGGCGTTTTAGAGAGATATTCAGCGTTCACCTGCGTCGCGCTACGGACGATAAGACCGTCAATCTGAGCCAACACATCTGGTATTTTATCCTTGGGCACATCTTTTGCTTCTATCACTTCGATCAGCCCGCTTTCCCTCAAAAGCTCCAACCCTTTCGGCGAAACTGCCTCGGCTACGAACACTCGGTATTTTATCTGCGACATATTTTTCTCCTTTTTTAAACTTTGCGGGTAGCAGATGGACGAACATCACCGCGTCCAGTCCAAAGCCCCCTTTTTCCATTCATATAAAAACCCAACACCAAGTATCACTTGGAAAAAAAACATAGCTGACAACGCTGCCCACTGTTCAGCTCCTAGTTCTTTGAAACAAACTGCCCATGGATAGAGAAAAACGATCTCGATGTCGAACAATACAAAAAGCATCGCTACGAGGTAAAATTTAACAGAGAAGCGCGGGTTTGCCTGCCCTGCCGGATCCAGTCCACACTCGTAAGGCATGTTCTTCGCACGGGATGCCTTAGCCCTTTTCCCCAATATAAACGAGGCGGCCAGCACAGATGCGGCGAACCCACACGCCACCAATATCTGCACAAACAAAGCGAAATATTCCTTCATCATGCGAGAACCGATTTAACACGCCGCCGCTTTTCTCCAAGAAAAAAAAACAGCCATCTCACTTTTGGCCTCATTTTCCGTCTCTGATCATAGGAGCCAGCTCTTGGCTCCACTCGCGAAAAGCTTCCCTCATTAGCCTGTAACCCACATGCCCCTGTCGGTAACAGCGGAACCTCGGGCACCCCCATTTCTCTGCAAAAGACTGCGCCACTTGCAACGGTATCACTTTATCGAACTCTGCGGCTAGCACCGCGACCATCTCTTTATCGCAGCAGGGCTTTCGCAGCATGGGTGAAACGAGCCCGTCTAACTCACGGATCAAATCTCTTGTGAAACCAGATTTTTCGAGCTGCCCCCTCAGCGCAGACGAAGCTGGAGAATCCCACACTGCATGTTCAAAATCTACAATCGGCTCCAGCAATAGAGCGCACCGCACCGCTGGCTCGCAAAC
>JAIFLJ010000111.1:27005-28156 GCA_020049135.1 bacterium
CCACCCGCCATAACTCATCCCCCAGCAGCCGACATAGGGCACGCCTTTTTTGTGTAGCCATCGGATCAGGCTGCGAACCTCCACCACTGCCTGCCGCACACCCTGCACCGTGCGCAGATGCGGCCCGACAGCAAGCTCGCCACTCAAGTAGCCAGACGGGCATCTCCCGTAGTGGTATGGCAAATGAACAAAAACTGCATGCCACCCCTGCTCGTTTATGCGCTTCGCCCATTGGCGGTATCCGCGGTCGCTCACCGACATCAGCCCGTGCAACAAAAACATGATTGGCCTCTCCCATGTGCCAGCGCACGGAAAAAAATCGAATACCGCCCGATTGTTCTCGGGAAAAATATCTGGAAAAGGTGTCTCAAAAACTATCCGGTGCTCATCTGCGCCAACGATGGGCCACTCATCCATGTCTATTTCTTTGGGAGAAAAAAAATCGGCGCGTCTTTCCGTCGGCCACTCGTCCAGATATGCCCGCACTTCTTCGGGGCTGCTGGCTGCCTGAAAATGCCTGCGGTGAAACATGTTTACGAGGGAAAATGTCACCCCGTCAACTATGCCGGCCCAAGTGCGATGCAGATGCCACGCTGCGCTTTTCATGAATTGTTTGCCCACTCTGCCACTTTTGCCATACTTTGCCAGAAAAAGGATTCAGAAATAATGCGTGCAACAATTGTAGGAGCAGGAATGGGCGGGCTTTCATCGGCCATTTACCTATCATGCGCAGGATGGGATATTGATGTTTTTGAGAAAAACTCTGCTCCTGGAGGAAAAGCATGGGAGCGGCATCTTGATGCCACACAGGGTCGTTTCCGCTGGGATAACGGCCCTTCCCTGCTCACGATGCCGCATGTTTTGGACGACATTTTCAACTATTGCGGAGAGAAAATGGAAACGGCACTCCCGCTGCTAAAAATAAAACCTGCCTGTCGCTATTTCTGGACTGATGGAACCGTGCTTGACGAGGATGACTCTTTCTGGCAACGCGACGATGTCCGCAAATATCTCGCCCATGCGAAGGGCATTTACGATCTTTCGGGCGATTGCTACCTGACACGCCCACCAAGCCAATGGTGGCGTGCCATGCTAGAACCGCACCTCTGGAAAGCACTCGAACACCTTCCAAAAGTCGCCACGCTCCGCAC
>JAIFLJ010000102.1 GCA_020049135.1 bacterium
ACACAAATGTTTCCGTGGATTATCCCGACTACGCACAAAAGGTGGCCGTGACAGTGGCTCAGCGAAGGGCAGATTTTGGGATACTTATCTGCAAGTCGGGCATCGGAATGAGCATCGCCGCCAACAAAGTGTCTGGAGCGCGTGCTGCCCTGATACACAGTGCCGAAACGGCAAAGCTGAGCAGGGAACACAACAACGCAAATGTGCTATGTCTTGCAGCGAATGAAATGAATCTCGAAACTGCCAAATCAATCGTGGAATGCTGGCTGAAAACGCCGTTCAGCGGCGGGCGTCACACACAAAGAGTTGAGAAAGTGGAGTCATTATCTGTGAAAAACAAACAGGGAAATATATCGGCACTGGCAAAGACTGACAGGGCTATCTACGATGCAATCCAGCGTGAGAACCAGCGTCAGTCGGAAAACATTGAGCTGATTGCGTCAGAAAATTTCACCAGCCAAGCTGTCATGGAGGCACAAGGTTCGTGCCTGACAAACAAATACGCTGAAGGCTATCCTGGCAAACGCTGGTACGGCGGATGCGAGCATGTGGATGAAGTGGAGCAGATCGCTATTGATAGAGCCAAAAAACTTTTTACTGCGGAGCATGTGAATGTCCAGCCACACTCTGGCAGCCAAGCCAATATGGCAGTTTATTTTTCCGTCCTAAAACCCGGCGACAAGATCATGACGATGAACTTATCGCACGGCGGGCATCTGACGCATGGACACCCCATGAATTTTTCGGGCCGTCTTTTCGATGTCGTCCACTACGGGGTTGACGAAAAGACGGAGGTTTTGGATTACGGCGAACTGGCACGCATGGCAGAAGAGCATAAACCTAAAATGATCACGGCTGGTGCCTCGGCGTATTCCCGCGTGATTGATTTCAAACGCATGCGTGAAATAGCCGATTCTGTCGGTGCTTATCTGTTCGTGGATATGGCGCACATAGCTGGGCTTGTGGCTGCTGGTGCTCATCCTTCGCCAATCCCGCACGCTGATTTTGTAACAACGACCACGCACAAAACATTGCGCGGGCCGAGGGGCGGGCTCATCCTTTGCCAGTCAAAATACGCCAAGGATATTGATTCGCAAGTTTTCCCAGGGACGCAAGGCGGCCCTCTCATGCATGTGATTGCAGCGAAAGCAGTCTGTTTTTGGGAAGCACTACAGCCAGAGTTCATCGCCTACCAACAGCAGGTGGTTCGCAACTCGAAGGCACTTTGCGAGGGGATGAAGAAAAACGGTTTCAGGATCGTTTCAGGCACCACGGAAAACCATGTTATGCTGGTGGATTTGCAGCCCATGAATGTCACGGGCAAAGACGCGCAGGAACTTTTAGATCATGCTGGTATAACGGTGAATAAAAACGCCATCCCGTTTGATAAGCAAAGCCCATTCAAGGCGGGCGGCATCCGGCTAGGTTCTCCAGCAGTCACAACACGCGGGTTCAAGGAAGAGGAAATGTTCGAGGTCGCTGACCTGATCCACCGTTCGATTACTGGCAAAGATGCGCCACGGACTATTGCCACAGTGCGCGAGAGGGTCCGCGAGTTGGCTAGACAATTTCCGCAGCCCTAAACTGAGCCTGTGATGGACGAACTGCAAAAAAGGGCAATGCAGGCCGAAAAAATAATGGCCGCGCCATCGGATTACAAGGTTTGCGAGGGCTGCGGTTCCATACTCCGCGTCGGGGCGGCCATCTGCCCCGTATGCAAAGCCTACCGCTTTGACGAAAGCACTGAAGCAGTTATTGAGCAGGCCAAGATTTTGGGGGCACGCGAAGCACGCACAATTTCGGATGAAGACTGGTGAACGGCTCCTTAAGCCGGCGGATGCAGTGGCAAGGGAAGATAAAAGAGAAAAGTAAGACGCAAAGCGCGAGAACGGGCTGTCGCTGGCATCCTTTGATTTTGCCGACAAGATGCCAGCGTTCCCAGCATGGTGATGCTAATGATTCGGGCTCAACCAAAATATGGGTTTAATTTGCTTGCCCATGTGAGCCGAATTTTTTAGCATCTGTTCTGCATTTGGGCGCTTAGCTTAGTGGTAGAGCACCTCGTTTACACCGAGGGGGTCGGGGGTTCGAACCCCTCAGCGCCCAATCATTCCACTGCGCTGCACATCACTTTAGAAATCATTTTTTGCACCTCTTCCAGAGGCGTGTTGGATACTTGATAACGGGCCGCATTGCACGCCCCTGCTGCTGTCCCGAGGCGGAGTGCCGATGGAAAATCATCGGGTGCCGCGCCCAGCCCCGATAGAAGTCCAGCCAGCATGGCGTCTCCAGAACCAGTCGGGTTCAGTGCTTCGACTTCGGGCGGCGTTACTTTCCAGATGCGCGAATCATGTGCGCCAAAGAACGGTTTATTGCCGTCAGTCACCACTAGGTAGCGGATGCCAAGTTTCAAAAAGCGGGTTTGGAGTTTTTTGAAATCGTCTAGGCCGTTCATGCTTGCGCCCAAGAACTGCGCCGCTTCTTGGGCATTGATTTTCACTAGAGTGGGAGAGGCTCCAGTGCTTTCTCGAAGTGCTTTGCCGTAGGTGTCCAAGGCAGTGAGCAGGCCGTTTTTTTGCGCCTGCTCGATCAGGTGGCGATAAAAAGTGGCCGAAGCATCGTCTGGCGCACTCCCGCAGCAGGCAAGCCAACGAGGAGCGGGGGTTTTGTGGCGCAGGAAAGATTGTATTTCAGCCAAAATATTTTCGGGGAGCGGTGCCGAAGGCTCGAAAAAGGAGCCTATTTCAGCCCCATTTTCATCGTAGATAGTCCAGCCTTCCCGCAACGGTTCAGGTGTTAGAAAAATATGGTGTGGCAGTTGCTCTTGATCTAGGAGTTGCGACAAGTGCGATGCTGTGTGCCCACCAGCGCAAACCATTGCTAGAGGGGAGTTGCCTAGTCGCAGGAGCTGGCGGGCAACATTGACGCCTTTGCCTCCAGCATTGCACTCAACGCGATTCGCACGGTGTATGGCACCAAGCGCAAAACTGCTTATCCACAGCCGTTTTTCGACCATGGCATTGAGCGTGAGCGTCAGTATGTCGGCTGCCATAAAACGGGTAGCACGCGGTGGCCAGTAATTTTAAAATTCGTTTATACGGTTTATCAGCAGACGCAGGCGTCCTAACATGCGGCGATTGAACGGGAGACGGAGGCGCGGCAGATGCGATATTTCTGGCTCATCAATCTCTTCTGGCAGGGCGTGGCAGACATGGACTTTGTCTTTCGTGCAGATGTCTGCGAAGTCGTGCTCTATATCTGTGACTGCGCTCTCTGGTATCTGGCGTTGCATCCGTATGACTAGATTTTCTTTAACGAAACGGTATGAGTGAAAATTTTTATAAAAATTAAAAATTTCGTTCTGAGCATCTTCCAGCGAGTCGGTGATTTTAAAAAGGTGCATGTCCTCATGGCTTATGAGGCCACGGCGTAAGAGTTCGCGGTTCAAGTAGTCTTCGAAAGGTTTCCAAAAACCGCCACCTGGGGCGTCCATGAAAATGATCGGCACGAGGTTGCTACGCCCCGTCTGCATGAGGGTGAGTGCCTCGAAAGATTCATCCATAGTTCCGAATCCTCCAGGGAAACAGACGATGGCGTGCGACTCTTTTATGAAATGAAGCTTACGGGTGAAAAAATAGTTAAAGGTGACCAGTTTTGGGTCGTTGTTGATCGTGGTGTTAGGGCTTTGTTCGAAGGGCAGGACGATGTTTAAACCGAAGCTGCGGTCGCATCCTGCACCATCTTGAGCTGCGCCCATAATGCCGTTGCCAGCACCCGTGATGATCATGAACCCGGATTCAGCCATAGCTTTGGCAAAATCGTGTGCCGCTGCGTATTCTGGTCTGTCGGGCGCGGTTCTGGCCGAGCCGAAAATCGTGATTTTTTTTGCGTGTTTGTATTTTGAAAAAACCCTGTTGGCGTGGCGCAAGTCGCGGAATGCACGGATGAAAAGTTTGAGGTCTGCGCGGTGCGGCTGGTTTTGTCCTAGCCGGATGATGTTAGTAATGAGTTCGCGGTATAGTTCTGGCTCATCGGAGAGCATGGCTGATTCCACGAGCTGACCGATCTGGGAGTCAATGATGGGATCGTCCAAATAGGCACGCATCCGTTTGAGTGAATGTTTGTTCATGCTGCGTTTTTTAAATATTTTTCAGCAGGGATACGAGTATTAAATTTTGGTTTCTGGAGATGCGCGGCATCAGAAGGAACGGAAGTCAGACTTCTTTACTGAGCTTGCGTCAGAACCACTGTTTACAGTGTGTGTCGGCAAATTAGCGATTTTTTTTTGTTGGGGTAAATGATGCTTTGTTGAGGGTGACATAATGGAGTGAACTTGATGGTTGTGTGGCAGAAGCTGTTTGTGTTGGTCATGTTGCTCTTGCTGAATCGTCTGCGAGCATCCTTGGATGTAACTGCGTAGGTGTTCGACACTTTGCGTCATGGCATCGGTAAGGGCATTGAGTTCTGCAGAGCTTGTTGCATTTAGCTCTGAGCTTGCTGCCGTGGATTGGACGGCGCGGTCTATTTCTTGCATCGCTTGGTTTATCTGCTCAATGGCACGGAGTTGTTCGTGGGAGGAAGATGAGACTTCAAGGGTCACTTTTTCCAGTGTTTCCATTTTGCTTTGTGTGTGAGTGAGTGTGCCTGCTACTACCAGAACTTTTTCTCCACATACGCCAACGCGCTCGCAGATTGTGGCTGCTTCTTGTGCTACCCTGTTGATTTCATTTTTCATCTGCGACTCCTTGGATTGCATGTCGGCTACGGAGGCATCTACTTTGCTGGCTGTATGGACGGCAGAATCTGTTCTGGCATTTGACTCGGTCATGAGTGCTGATGTTTGGCGTGCCGCTAGAGAGACTTTTCTGGCCAGTTCTCGCACCTCATCGGCTACAACGGCAAAACCTGCTCCGGCTGTCCCTGCACGGGCTGCTTCTAGTGCGGCGTTTAGTGCCAGCATGTTTGTCTGGTCGGCGATCTCTTCGATGTTTTGGGTTATAGCAGTGATCTGGTTGCCTGAATTTTTTACATTGAGCATCGCTCCCTGCATTTCTGCCACTGATGAGCCGACACCAGTGAGCCCTTCACATACTTGGGCGGCTGCTTTTTGTATTGCTGATACTGCAGATAAGAGGCGATTCATCGAATTCTGTATAGCCTCCTGTGCGCCGCCGAGTTCGTTGGCGGCTCTTGTTGCTGAGTTTGTTGCAGAAAGTGTTTCTACTGCAAGCAGTTTGCTTTCATCGGCTAGATCGGCGTTGTGCTGGACGGTAGCCGACATCTCTTCGAGTGATGCACTTGTTTCTTCGAGGGAAGCTGCTTGGGATGATGCTGCTTCTGCCAATGAGTTACTGGATGATGCTACCTGATTAGATGCTTCGGTGATCTGGATATTTGTCCTGTCAAGTTGCTGACAGAAGCCTTGTATGAGGCTGTGTAGCTGTTGGCTTATGAATATGCTTATGACGATAGCGAATATGGAGCCGCCCAGAAGAACAAATATGAGGCGCATGCGGGCGGCGGAACAATTGGCGTCTAAAGCTGAATTTTTTTTGGCAATATAGTCTGTTGTAAGTTTGCGGATTGAGGCCAAGGTCATTTGTATTTCTTGCATGGCAGGCAGTGTTTCTTGCCGGAAAATAGCCAGTGCCTTGGCTCTGTTGTTTTTGTCAGCTATTATGGCGTCTTCTATGATAGATGCAGATGAGTGAAGGTGTTGGTGCGGTGTCTCCAGCTTGATAAGCAGTGTTTTGGCTTCTGGTATTTCTTTTTCGAAAGCGGCTCTTTCCCCGCTGTAATACCATTTGCCGAGGTTACACAGGCGCGAATCTTTTTGGGCGGAAAGTGTGCCGACTCCATCAAAAGCGTACTGGGAGACGGACTGCGCCCACTTTAGGTGGTCTATCTCTCTGTTCAAAAACATTTCTGAAAAGCCGTGTGTTTTTTCCATTTCATGCAGAGTGTCGTGTGTGGTTTCTAGTGCCATGTATCCGCACAGACCAATCGCAGCGGCAAATGCGCCCAGTAAAGAAAACGAGAGGAAGAGTCGCGTCCTAAAACTGAGCGAATAAATAATCTCTGCCAGCAAGTGTCTTTTTGTTTCGCTGGCTGATTTTTTGTTCCAGAATGTTTCCGTGTTCATCTGTTGATCCTCACCTTATTATTATTGATGCCCGTTTGTTTTCGGATGTCTCCGCATGAAAAGTTTTGTGGGTTTGCTGTATGTCCTGAAGTCTCTGTTGCTCTCTTTGCTTGAGAGTTCCACGCGAGCGTGTTGCCTAGTTTATCTGGATATGTTTGCTCTGTTTCCGAAGTGCCTGAAACGAGGTGATTGCGTAGCGTCTCTATGCTATGAAATAGTGTGCTTACCGTAAGCTCCAGTTCGTGTGTTGAAGCTGCGTTTTGTTCTGCATGTCCTGCTGTGGTTTGCGTTACTTGATCTACGGCTTGGACTGCTTGGTTGATCTGCTCAATGGCGCGTAGTTGTTCGTGTGATGATGACGAAACCTCAACGGCTGTTTTGTCGAGCTGGATCATTTTTTCGCGCGTAGATTCCAGATTATCGGCTACGATGCGGACTTTTTGCTCCGATATTTTGATTTTGTCTCTTATGCCCGTAGCTTCGTCCGTGATTCGAGAAACTTCTACTTCCATCTGCTTCTCGCGTCCCTGTATTTCTTCCACCGACGCATATACTTTGGCGGCTGTTTGGGAAGCGGAAATGCTGCGGTTGTTTGATTCAGCAATGAGTGTCGCTGTTTCTCGGGCTGCTATGGCCACTTTGCGTGCGAGTTCGCGCACCTCATCCGCCACGACCGCAAAGCCGGCGCCAGCCTCACCAGCTCTTGCCGCTTCAAGTGCAGCGTTGAGAGCCAGCATGTTGGTCTGGCCTGCTATGTATTCAATGTTTTGCGATATGGTAGTTATTTGTTCTCCTGAAGTCTGAACATGCACCATGGCCTCTTTCATTTCGGACACAGCGGAACCGACATCTACTAGGCCGCCCCTGACTTGGGCAGACGAACTGTTTACGCCTTCTAGTGCGGAGAAGAGGTTGCCGACAGATGCTGTTATGGATGATTGAGCGTCACGCATTTCGCGGGAGGCTTGAGCTGCTGTTTGTGTGACACATAGGCTTTCGTCAGCCAGCACCTTACAGTGATCCGAAAGTTCAGTGTTGCGCTGTACTGTAGCTGACAACTCTTCAAGTGAAGCGCTGGTTTCTTCTAGCGAGGCAGCTTGCGTAGATGCCCCTTCGGAGAGCGAGATGCTCATGGTAGAAAGCTCGCGTATGGCATCATCAACTTGTTTTACTGAGTGGCTGAGTCCAGAAGAGACGGACAAGAGTGCGGCGTGTATTTTTTCAGTAAAAACGAGCGAGGCAGCAGAGAGTATAAAGAGGACTGCGCCAAATATACTCCAGATGCGCAAGCTGTTGCGGTTTATTTCAGTTATAGAAGATGCCGCTTTGTTTTCTGTTGCTTGGTTTTGTGTGCTAGCAAGAGAAACCACTTGGTCTATCCACTGCCTGTGATTGATGTATGCGCGTTTCATTTCTCCATGGACTATAGATGTAGCTGCATCCTTCTGTTTTTTGTCCAATGCAGGGATTATGTTTTTCTCAAGCAAAGAGTAAAACTTGTTTGCGTGGACGGACGACTGACGAAATGCATGCGATATCTCTGGTTCGCTCAGAGTTTCAAACCAGAACTTTTCGCGTGCCGCATATTCGCTGCTTAGTCGGGCAATTTCATTTTTAAGTGTCGGGAGTTCTTCTGGCGTGGCTTCTAACATCTGGTGAGCAACCAGATACGATTCTATAATGTAAGCAGGGGGAGGGAGGATGTCGGCCACGAGGTCTTTGCCGAGGATTATGTCGCGGTAAACAGGGCCGTTTATGAGGAGAGGTCCGAGTTGGCTCTGTCCGAAATAAATTGCAACGAGAGATGAAACGATGAGACCTGCCACGGGGGCATAAAGTTTTTGTCTGAGCGATATTTTCATGATTTTTGTGTGGTTGGGAGGTGTGATGTAGGGCAAAGGCTATGGTATATTTGGTCTGGGTCTAGCAGTGCTGCAAGACCGTATTCTGTCACTGCTGCGCGTGAGACGAATGGGAGCAAGTTGGCTGGCAGGTTCGGTGTTGGTATCCATGCATTTTCGTTGAGGCGCAATATAGATTCGACTTGATCGACTTGGCAGCTCAGGCGCCCACTAGGCAACGAGAGTATTAGGTGGCGCGAAGCGGGTGTGATGGTGGCTTGTGGTAGGCCGAGGCAGACGGCGAGGTGGAAGGCAGTGAGTATCTGGCTGCGCAGGTTTATCAGACCTAAAATATACGGCGGTGCTCCTGGTATGAGTCTAATTTCAGGGACATGGATGATTTCGCGTGCGACATCGGATGTGAATCCGCAAAGCAACTCTCCGACTCGGAATAGGCAAATGCTGGTGGCGCGATTTGTGTTCATTGTTGGTCTAATGATGGAATTTTTGACCTAGCCATGCACTGCGGGACATCAATTATTTCGACTACATGCCCCTGCCATAGCAGCGAACCGATGACGCCTTGGCGGTTGGAGCATGGCTGGAAACCTTCTGGCACAGGCAGCAGGTCTTCTATTGTTTCTGATGCTATTGCAACGGTGTATGAATCATCACCATAAATAGTCATTTTAGCGTTTGTAGAGACTTTTGCTTTCGGCGCATTGTCAGATGTAGCGCATGGATGTAAAACTGGGATCAGTCGTTCTTGGAAACAAAAAACATCGGCACCATCGAAGTTTTGCATCTGATCTTGGGCGGCTGTTTCCATTCTTTTAACACCTGATAGCGGGACTGCTATTTTGTGATTTCCTGAGATGCCTAGCACCAAAAGTGGTTGGCATGGAGGGCGCACCTGCACCTGTGGCTGCGATGGGCGGACGAGCGTGCCGCTTGAGTTGTCCATGCGGCAGGCAGATTCAATTTGATGGACATTCAGTATTAGCATTATAGAGCCATCGCTACGGATGGTGGCACCAGAGAAAAATGGAACCGACGCCAGCTCGGAACCTAATGGTCGTATGATGCTGTCCTCTACACCTATGAGTGAATCTACAACGAGCGCAAACTTGGTTAGCCCATCAGAAAAAACAGCTATTTTAGGGTGTGAAACGGATGTGTCGTCGGGTGGTTGGCCCAAGAGGTTGCGCAAGCGTAGCACAGGTATTTTTTCGCCGCGCAAAAAAAGTGTTTCCGAACCGCCCAATGACTCTAAGCGC
>JAIFLJ010000158.1 GCA_020049135.1 bacterium
TCCTTTTGGTTTGTTTTTTTCCAACCTGATCCTCTCGGATCAGCCATTCGGAGACCACCTCTATTTTCAACAATTATTGGGACGCTTCCTGTTTCAGTATAGTGCCAAACCGTGCAAAGAGAAAAAAAGGATTCTGTGATGCAGGTCTTTTTTGTGACTTTTGTGCTCTTTGGGGTTAAATAAAAATCTTGCGCGTTTTGCGTAGGATTTGATCGGTAAGGGACTAAACCGTTGATGCGCAGCAGAAGCAAGTAGATTATATCGGGGCGTTGATGGTAGCGATGCTGGTCTCCATGTTCACGCTGTTTGGCGGGCTGATCGGGTTTATCGTATGGGACAGGCGAACAGTGATGCGTCCTTTGGAGGAGCGTGTGGCAGTGATGCACGAAGAGTTTGAGAAAGAACGCAGGCCACTAGCGAGCTGCCGCAGACTCTGAAAATAATTGAAGTGCTAAAAAATGTGGCCAAAACTGATACCCGCATTGCAGAGGCATTGCGCGGAGTAAATCTTTTGTAAGAATCGCAGAAATTAGATTTAGCCGCCTATCCCAAGCCTTGCGCCTTGGTGTGTTCGTGCTCCAAAAGTCCAACACGCAAATGGGCAACTATGTGAGGGAAATGAAAGATCGTCGTGATGCTTCATATTTGCTGGTTTTATATCTCATTTTTTAGCAGCGATAAAATTCCCATGCTGCCGCCAAAATCAGACTGCTATAGGTGCCTTTATTGCGGGGTGCGGATCGTAGCCGACCAGTTCGAAATCTTCGTAACGAAACCCGCTGATATCTTTTATGTCCGAGTTTATTTTCAGTGTTGGCAGTTGACGCGGCTCTCGGCCCAACTGTAACTGCGCCTGTTCCAAGTGGTTTTTATACAGGTGCAAATCCCCGAATGTGTGAATGAATTCGCCAGCGTGCAACCCGCACACTTGTGCGACCATCCGCGTCAGCAAAGCGTATGATGCTATATTAAATGGAACGCCAAGAAAAATATCCGCGCTCCGCTGGTAAAGCTGGCAGCTCAGGGTGTCATCCATGACGAAAAATTGGAAAAGTGCGTGGCAGGGCGGCAGCGCCATCTCACCTATTTCGCCCGGGTTCCATGCCGTAACAATGTGGCGACGGCTTTCTGGATTTTTTTTGATCTGCTCTATCACTTGGGCTATCTGATTGACGGAACGCCCGTCCGCCGTTCTCCAGTCACACCACTGCGCTCCGTAAACGCGCCCGAGGTTGCCATCGGCATCCGCCCACTCGTTCCATATCTTCACGCCGTTCTCTTGCAGGTAGCGGACATTCGTGTCGCCTTTTAAAAACCATAGCAGCTCGTGGACAAGCGATTTGAAATGGACTTTTTTCGTTGTTAATAGCGGGAATGTTTCCGAAAGGGGAAACCGAGCCTGCGCCCCGAACACCGCATAAGTCCCTGTGCCAGTCCTGTCGGGGCGATATTTTCCGTTTTCCAAAACAAAGCGAAGCAAGTCCAAGTATGGTTTCATGCGCCATTTCAATTAACGCATGTGGTTCCATGAATCCAGAGAATAACGCTCGCGCTCAAGGCGTGCCGCCATTTCCATTTCAGCAGCACTCAAGTCGTCCGGCATCAGTGGCTCTTGAAATATATCAGTCATTTTGAGCACCAAAACATCCCATATTTTTTCCGGTAACAAATCCACCATCAGGCTACCTTGGTGCAAGACGGCATCCCGTGTCCTGCGCTGCGCCGCCCCGGCCAGCTTGCGCCCAGCCCCGTCAACTACATCGTGAAAAACTGGTTTCTGAAAACAGAAGTTTGAATTTTCTCCGCTCTCTCCGACGCAGAGGTGCGCCTCTACACCAGATGATGAAAGTGCTATGGCCACCGCGCTGTGAACCACCCTATAGCTTTCTGCTGTGCCCATCTTTGCTAGTGGGTGCGCCCTTGGGAAAGCCACTGTATAAGTCAAGTCGTGGCCATGTTCCACCGTCCCCCCGCCAGTGGGGCGGCGCACGAAAACAGCCTCAGCACAAACCTCGTCCGAAGACTGAAAAAAACCAATGGAAACGCACGGCAGCGACCATCCGTAAATGCGTAGAGTTGGGCTTTTGCAAAGATTGAGTAGCACCTCGTCAACGGCCATGTTCCATGCTGGAGAATGCTGTCCGTGCCGCAAGAGACGAGCCATGTCTTTTCTGCTAAATCAGGCTGCCCCGCCGATTCTTTTGGCGAATTCGGCAAAGAAATAATCGGCATCGTGTGGGCCAGGAGAAGCCTCTGGGTGATATTGAACGGAGAAAATATTTTCGCTACGATGCCGAAGCCCCTCGCATGTGCCGTCGTTCAAGTTTATGTGGGTGGCTTCTACATCACCTTTCGGCAGAGAGTCTGTATCAACGGCAAATCCGTGGTTTTGCGATGTGATGGAAATACGCCCCGTGTGCAAATCTTTGACGGGCTGGTTGCCGCCCCTGTGCCCGAATTTTAGCTTAAAAGTTTTTCCGCCGAGAGCGTAAGAAATGATCTGATGTCCTAGGCATATACCAAAAATAGGTTTTTTGCCGACCAACTCCCTGACCGCTTTGTGTATCCCCGCAAGTGCCTCTGGGTCTCCAGGGCCATTAGAAAGAAAAACACCATCGGGGTTCATCGCCAAAACTTCCTGTGCTGGCGTGTAGGCAGGGACAACGCGGACACGAAACCCGTGCCTGCGCAGGGAGCGCAAGATGTTGAGCTTGATCCCAAAATCGTAGGCAACGATCTCGTATTTTACAGGGGGCAAAGGTTGTTCTGGGAGCTTGCAGGCAGAGCCGCACACGAGGTTCCAGTGTTGGCTTTGGGTGTCGGGCTCGTCCCAAACATACTGGCTGGGCGTCGTTACTTCTTTGACGAAATCTACGCCGACATAAGAGACTTGGCGGGCGAGTTCAACAGCGGCTGATTCAGAAATTTTTTCCGTGGTGATCACGCCGCGCAAAGCACCTCGGTCGCGCAGGTGCTTGGTCAATGCCCGCGTGTCCACCTTCTGTATGCCAGGGACGCCGTGCTTTTTCAAATACTCGTCCAGAGACATCGTGGCACGCCAGTTAGAAGCAACTGGGGAAAGTTCGCGGATAACAAAGCCGCTCACCTGCGGGCGTGAAGACTCGTTATCTTCTTCGTTGATTCCGTAGTTGCCTATCATCGGATAAGTCATCGTAACAATTTGACCCTTGTATGATGGGTCGGTCAGGATTTCCTGATACCCTGTCATCGAGGTATTGAAACAGACCTCTCCCGCCGCCCTGATACCATCTAGGGCACCGAACGCCTGACCGTGCAGAACAAACCCGTCTTCAAGTGCTAACAATGCTTCCATCGCAGTTTGTCTTCTAGCAAAACGGCCAAATGAAACAACGCCAATATTAAAAAATTTACGAAACCGTAATTTTCCCGACCCGTTTCCGTCACGCAGACATTTTCTGCCGAGCCTTTTAGCGGGCTCTGCGTTGCATGATGGTTTGCTGCTGCGACCACTTGACGACGGACTGATGGCCCAGCACTCCGCGCCACTGCGTGCCAGGGTAAAGAATGCAATTTTTACCGAGCACAGAGCCGGGATTTATCACGGAATTGCATCCGACTTCAGTCTTATCCCCGATGATTGCCCCGAACTTTCTTAGGCCAGTAGGTATCATGCACCCATCGTGCAGAACGCTTATTTCGTCCCGCGTCAGTTTCACATTACTCAAAATCACGCCCGCCCCCAGATGCGCCTTGTAGCCCAGTATGGAGTCACCGACATAGTTGAAATGCGGCACTTCGCAGCCGTCAAAAAGGACGCAGTTTTTAAATTCGCTGGAGTTGCCAGCCACTACTCCGTCACCTAAAATAACATGTTCGCGGATATATGCCCCGCTGCGAATGTG
The DNA here is from genome assembly GCA_020049135.1 of bacterium. GTDB lineage: Bacteria > Verrucomicrobiota > Verrucomicrobiia > JADLBR01 > JAIBCM01 > JAIFLJ01. The sequence goes on from JAIFLJ010000158.1 coordinate 3,885, forward strand.
GCAATTTGAGCCGATCCACGCGGGGCCTTTGATGAACGCCCCCTGTTCCACCACCGTTCCGTCACCGATATAAACTTTCTCCCCAATAAACGGCCTGCCGACGAGTGTCCCTTCCATGCCAGGCGTCAGTCGAAATTTCAGGTAGTCCCCGATCTGCGCTATCGCCTCCCAGACGGGCTTGTCCTCATTTTCAAGAGTTTCGAAAAGAGCGTGGTGCTGCGTGTGCCCCATATCCAAGTATTCAGACGGTTTAAACATAGATGCCTTTCATTGTTCTCTATTTTTTTCCAGTCAACCCATTTTCCGTATAGCTCATGCCAGAGGTGTTGCCAGCCTCGTCTTCGGCTTTGAAAAAAAGTTTTTCGCCAGCCGCGACTTTCACGCGGAACGATTCCCGCCCAGAATCCAACACCTCGTCCACTGGTGAAAGTGGGTAAAATTTCACGCCGTCCCTAGAATAAAATACTTCTGTCAAAACCGAGCCGACATCTGAAACCTCGAACACTATTTCACCCTTTGCCGCTGTTACTTTTCCAAAAGCCGGCGGCGTATTATCAATGAGCACCTTTTCGCTGCACAGCTCATCGCCCAACGGAGCGTCGGGGTTAGATGGAAGGTCGCTAGCCGTTACTTTAAAAACATATCGCCCATCTGCCCAGCCTTCCGTGTCAAAGCTGAAAAACGGCGCATCAGCCTCCTTTTCAAGCGGGCGAAAATCCGTCTCGTCCTCGCGCTTGACATAAATCCCGAACACGAGCGTGTCTTGGTTTGGGTCGTTAGCATCCCACACTACCGTCCTTGCCCCGTGCTTTGAAACCGACTGCAAACGGGGCGATTTAGAAAAAAACATCTCGTTCTCGCGTCCACCGTCTTTGAGTAGTTGCTGTATTGTTTTAGCAGGCATTATGGTAGGCGGCGGCATCATGGCAACATGGCCAGCTCCAGTCGGCAACACGAGCACCTTGGAAACATTCGGTTTCAGGTTTTTGGGCAAATAGTAGAGTTCGGCCTTTCGCACGAACCCTTTGGCTATCTGTATCTCATATTGCAGATAGCACGCGGATGGGCTGGCCACTTTACCGTCTTTCAGCCCGACCCATTCGCTCCATGTCTTGTCGGCTTGCGCCGTGTTGCCAGAGCGCGTCCGCACTGCATGTGCATCGCCGGAGACGCGCAACGCCCCCCAACGGCTCCACCCACCAGCATCCACCACGGCAGACTGGTAAACTCCCATAGCACTTTCCGCACCCAGTTCGAACAGTTGCGGGCGTTGGCTCGAAGCCACAAAAAAGTGTCCGCCGTGCGCCAGCGAAGCGTTCAGAACATCTGCCTGCGCCCTTGCCACCACCCGTTGCCTGCCACGGTCATCCACGCCGAAAAGGAACCCTTCGTCACTTGTTCCGATCAGCCACTCACCATCTTTGCTCAACAGCGTTTCCGGCGTGTGCCGCCCGCGCCAAATCTCCTTCGCAAACCCAGGTTCCTCCAGCATATAAACTGCGCCTTTAGAATCTTTTTTCCTGCTAGGAATCTGAGCTGACTTCATCGCGCCGCTCATGATAGCCTTCATGTCCAACATTGGCGCCTCGTCCGCCCCACCGTCTTTCGGCGAATCATCTTTCTCGTCGGACAACACAGCCGTGAACTGCGCTGGGGTTTGTCCGTTGTTCCGTTTTATTTTGCCCTGATTTTTCTCTTCGCCCTGCCCGATAAATGCTAGTCGTTTTTTCTCGTCCAATGCCATGCAGACGATTTCCCTGTGCGGCGCATCGTAAAGCGTCTCCGCCTTGCCGTCCTTGCCCACGCGCAGAACGCGTCCGCTCCCTTCCGTCCCGATTAGCAGCCCGCCTTTGCCATCGGCGAGCAGGCATCTGAGGTTCGGCTCCTCGCTATCAAACTCCACCTTCCCTCGCCCATCTTTGGTGACACAAAAAAGTTTGCCCTGCGTCCCGGTAGCCACGCGCAAAATTTCTTCTTCCCACAGCATGTTCCAAATATATTTTTCGCCCGGTTTAAAAAACTCGACTGGCTTGTTCTCTTTGTCGAAGCGATAAACTTTCCCATTGGGCGAAGTGCCAGCGTAAAGATTGCCTGCACCATCCAGTGCCAGCGCGTGAACCTGCTGCTCTTTCATTTCAGCAAACACTTCGACCTTGCCATCGGGCGACACTTTTAAAATTTGACCTTTCGGCCCAGTCCCCATGTAAACAACCCCTTTTTTGTCCGCCACAATAGACCAGACGGTCTGCGCCTTTGTCCCTGACATGTCGGCTATTTTTTTCAAATCTGCGCCACGGCACAACTCGCCTTCGCCCGTGATCGTTACACCCTTGGGCTCGCCCGCCATCCATTCAGAAAATGTCTCGTGCGTCACCCTGCTCGTTTCGACAGCCCGCGCCTCTGCACACAGCAGAACCGCCACCGAAAATAGAGCGGCCATCTTCCACATATTTGTTTTCATACCCAGTCTCCCATCATTCAATCTCTAACATTTTTTCAACATATCCAGAGACCTCCGCCCCAGCCGGAACGGTCTCCTCGCTCAGTGTTGCGCGTGAGAGGTTGCCTACCCCGTCGCGCTGGCCAGAAACCATCATCCTTTGAACGGACGGCGGCAACCCCTCCATCCTCACGCCTCCCATAAGCAGCCCCTCACGGTCTTGGACGAGACGCACGACCAAAAAATCCGACCGTCTGCAACTGTTCATCCAAGCCAACCATTCGTCTATGCCGCGTGCGGAAACGCCACCGTTATCTTGTCCGACCACTGAAAAATTCAAATACGGGAAGCGCGAAGCCAATGCGCCACGCCCGTTATCCTTTTGGAAAAAAGTCTGTGCTGATGCCACCTCCACACGCGCAACACTCCCGCGCTGTAGCTGGTCTGGCAGGACGATTTTAAAAACCCGACTCTCTGGCTGTGCCTGATACGGCTGCACCTCCACTGTTACGGAAACAGTCTCGCCAGGCTTAGGATGGCACGGCTCGACAAAAACATCTTTAACCTCCATTTTCATCAAGCCATCCCGCACCCTGACTCGCAAATTCAGAGATTCAGGCACCACCACCTCGAACGGCTGCGAGTAGAGTTGCCCCACGCGCCCAGCCATCTCGATCGCCATCATGACAGCGGAGGAGCGAGAGCCTGACACCGCCTGATCCATGTTGAGCGGCGGGTGTCCCTTGATTTTCATTTCACCCTCTACTTGGATCGTGGCCACTTCGCCAGACACATTGCGGCCCCATAGACCAGCTATAAAAAGCGATGCCAGTATGGACGGTGTCACCTGCTTATGAGAAACGAAATGCCCCTCTTTCAAATCTGGCTCTTCACCCTCTATCTCAAATGAAATACTGTACTTCGGCAAAGACGACATCGCGCCCACCCTGCCCGCAATGGACGAAAGGCGATCCTGGCTAACTGTGCCTACTTCGCGGCGCGTGTTGGAAAGTTTGTGCGGTGTGAGGTAGCTCGGAACAGTGGTAACAATTTCTGATTCGCACATAGGCATGGAGACCTCGCCCAGTGCCATCATCGGGTGGCCGAACGCTAACACGCGATCCCCTTCACGCCATGTGAGAGTCCCAGTGCCTGCCATCGTGATGTCGCCCGTGGCAAGTGCCGCCGCAACAGCCGCCCCAGGCTTAAGCTCGCCGCCTGCTTTATCGCCGCGCCCACCAGCGGATCCGCCGCCCGAAAGAACAAAAAAGTCTGAGCCTTCCCAAATCGTTTTTAAGGCGTTCAGGCAACTTTCCGGCACACCAGAAAAAGCGAGCGGCAACCCAAGCCATGACGGCTCGCTGCGCGAAGCCAGTTGGGGAGATAGCATCCCTGACATGGCACGAGTTGGAGAAAACGGGAAGAGGCTCGGACGCACTTTTTTTGCTGGCGGCAGCTTGTCTATCCTGTCCACATCCATCATGTCGTGGATTGGCGTGAACCCACATTGCGCATCTTTTTCAAACATCATGAGCCGGCGCGACAGTGCCCCGACCAGTTTGCCATCAATATAAAGCGGGCTACCACTCATGCCGTGAACCGCCCCCGTGAGCTTCGTTTTCTCGTCCAAAAGACGCCCGATGATAAGGTGCTTGCCAGGCCCGATCCTGTTTTCGGCTACACCGATTATTTCTGTTTCCAGAGAAACAATCTCTGTGCCTTGCATAACCGTAAGCGTTTTACCGCGCATCCCTGCTTTGATTTCTGAAAGAGGGAAAAGCGGCTCGGCACAAAACAGGCTGGTCTGCCACGGCACCGCCAAAAAAAAGAATGCGGCAACAGCCACGAACAGTCTTTTGCCAGCCGTCATATCGAATGCGCCAGTTGCGTTGATCTGCAAATGATTTTCATCAGAGCCACATTTCATATAGCCAAACCGCGCCGCACGCAATAGCAGAAGCGTTTGAAGAAGGGATAAGGAAATATAAATATTGTCCGCAAAATTTTTGGTGCAGTCATCGCCCAGAGACAGTTTAAGCAAAAGGCCTTGCGCAAATAAGTATATTGTGCGATAATATACATTATGCCAGTTCATACATCACAAAGACCACTTGCTGCAAAGCTTTTCAAAAACGGAGGGAGTCAGGCGGTTCGCATTCCAAAAAGTTTTTCGTTTAAGACAACGGAGGTGCTGATTCACAAAGAAGGCCGCCGCGTTGTGATTGAGCCAAAGCCGATTACATTGGGTGAATTGGCGGCAAGAATGAAACCTGTGGATTGGCACTTTGACCGCAACCAATCTAAAACCAACGCCGAAAACATTTTTTAACAGATGCGGTATCTGTTGGACGCATCTGTTTGCGTGGAACTGCTCCGTGGCAATATTGATTTTATTCATCTTTCTTTGAAGGCAGATGACTGTGCGATTTCGACCGTTGTGCTTTATGAGTTAGAATACGGAATAGCGCGTGCGCCTGCGCAGCATCGTCACAGACTGCGAGAAAATCTGGATGCATTCAAAGCATGTGTTGCGGTAATGGACTACGACAGTGCAGCAGCGGAAGAAACGGGGCTGATTCGGGCATGGTTAGAAGCTAGAGGCGAAGGCATAGGCCATTACGACACGATGATCGCGGGACAGGCTAAAGCCGGAAAAATGATCCTCGTAACAGATAATGTGAACGAGTTCAAACGAGTTCCTCAATTAAAAGTTTTGCCTCTCAGGTAAAAATGTTGGCCGCAAAATTTTTGGTGTGGTCATCGCCATGCGAGCATGGGGCGTGATTAAAAGTGGGTGAGGTGAATCTCTTTCTTTTCGATAAGGGCATTTAAAAATAGAAAGTGGTTAGGAGCTTAGCAAGAATAAGTTGATACAAACTAGGATTCTTTGGGGGTGATGGAATAATTCCACTCGCCATGAAAAGAATCTGGGTTG
>JAIFLJ010000245.1 GCA_020049135.1 bacterium
CCCAGACCGTCTCCTTGCCGTCGCCAGACGAAAAATACGGCTCTTTTTTCGGTCGCTCCCAGCGTTCAAATCCTTATGGAAGGATTTGGGGTCGAGGTTACGACTTGACCAAAGACAAAACCGTGCAGAGCTTCGGCTGGAAATCGGGATGCCACGAGGGGAGCCTCCCGGCTGACGGGATGCTTTTCGCCACGGCGCACATGTGCGGATGTCCGATCATCATGAGGGGCTTTATCGGGCTGTCTAGCGCGGGTGCCGATTTTCCTTTTGATGCTAAAGCGACGGATGCCGAGAGACTGGAATCTTCCCCCGACGCGCAGAAAGTGGCTCCGCTACCGATCACCGCGCAAGATTGGCCCTGCTACCGCGCCAACGGAAACCGCACTGGTTCCACCCCGGCCACCGCACCAGCCAAGGGCGATGTCGTGTGGGAGTATCAGCCGAAACACCCCGTTTTTCCGACAACTCCCGTTTCTGCGGGCGGGTTAGTGTTCATCGGTGGCGATGATGGACAGCTCCGCTGTTTCGAGGAGAAAACCGGCAAGGTCAAATGGGAATACGCTGCCGCTAGTGCGATCAATGCTTCCCCCACACTCTGGGAAGGGCGTGTCTATATCGGGAGTGCCGACGGCGTGGTCACTTGTCTCGAAGCGGTCAGCGGGCGCGTCTTGTGGCGCAACCGGCTCGCCCCCGCCTCCCGCAAGATCATGCTTTACGGCAAAATTTCAAACACTTGGCCTGTCAATTCGGGTATCCTGATCGAGAATGGCGTGGCTTACGCGACGGCGGGGATCGTGGATGCGGACGGGGGCTTCATCTACGCGTTGGATGCTAAGACCGGGGCGGTCAAATGGCAGAACAACGAGTTTGATGTCTGCGTGACCAAGGAGGGAAACAAAGGTCTTTCTCCCGTGGGCACTCTCGTCCAAGCCCAAGGCAAAATCTGGATGCCGGGCGGCACCTTCGGTTCCCCTGGGTCGTTCGATGTGGCTTCAGGCACCTTTACGGCACCGCCGATCAACGAAAAATACTACATCGGCCTGCGCGGGCGCGAGATCGGTTTTTTCAAAAATAAATATCTCGTGATGGGCGGCCTGCCTCTCTACGATATGCCCAATTCCATCCGCCCGCTGAAAGCGTGTGACATCAGCTTTGTCGAACTCGACGGTTCCGGTAAATGCCTTTATCCCGAAGTGGGTCCCTTCATGCAGGCTCTCATGATGCCCAGTTGGGACGACTCGATGCTGGCGGCAGTCGTTTCTAAATATCAGATCATCGAGGCGTTTGATGCCGCCAAGTTTGAAGCCGAACTGAAAGAGGGGCGCAAAGGCTCGCCCGACAAGGTGGACGGGCGCGAAGTTTTCCTGACGGGCGGCGGCGGCAAAAGCAAGAAAGCCACGGGCACCAGCTACGCCTCCAAGCTCTGGTCGGACGAAAATCGGAGCCTCTGGGGCATGGCGCTGGCTTCCAATGCGCTCGTGATCGCTTCGGGAGACACGCCCAAGGGTTATGGTGAAAAACCCTCCGCTTGGACAATCGCCGCGCTCAACCGCACCGACGGCAAGCCCCTTTGGGAAAACAAGCTGAATGCGGAACCGCTTGTTTCAGGGTGCATCGTCACCCAGTCAGGCAATGTGATACTGCCCATGAAAGATGGCGTGATCCGTTGTTACGGCACCAAATAAAATTCAAAAACAAACTAGGAGAACAATATGTTGAAAAAAATAGTAACGATGGCAATCACTGGAATCTGGCTGGGATCTTCCGCCATGAACCTCTCGGCTCAAGGTGGAGGCGGCAACTCTCCTGCGGTTGCCTTGCCCAAAGATAACCTCAACATCTTCGTCATCGGTGCCAGCCTCTGGATGCCGGGCGGACAGGAACAGGTGAAGCGCCACTTGGAATCATACGGGTGCAAAGGGATCAAAATGGATAACTCGCGTAGCAACCCGTGGGTCTATTGGCAGCATCGGATGCATGTGGCGGGCACGGTGGATGGATTCTCCAAGAGCGCGCTCCCTTATAGTGCGGCCATGGCTCAAAAAGACATTGATACCATGGCCAAGCGCATGGAAGGGAAAAAATGGGATATGGTTCTTTTCATGGGGCATAGCACCGAACCGATCCACATGGTCAACAAGGTGCGCAATGTCCAGGAGGACTTCGACCTTTTTATCGCCAAGGTCAGGGAGCTGGCTCCCGTTGCCCAAGTCGTTCCCATCATGACTTGGTTTAAAGACTCGATCAAAAGCACGACCCCAGAAATGTGGGATGCCGTGCAAACCCTCTACCGGGGCGTGGCCGCGAAATACGGCACAAAGATGGTTCCCACTGGCATGGCGTTCAAGCGTGTTTATGAGGAGCGTCCCGACATCAACATCCGCGTCGGCGGCGCCGATGGCGACGGCCATGCCAACGCCCTCGGCCAATACCTCAATGTCTGCTGTATCTACGCGGTGCTGACTGGCAAAAGCCCCGTGGGTTTGCCGCCCGAGGCGCTTGACCTTGAAGAGGGCACGACCGACCAAAGCATGGAGTCCGACCAAGATCGCCAGAAAAAAATGAAAGATTCCAAGAAGAGCAAGGGCGGTGTCGCCTCGCGCAAAGTGGAAATCCCGCCCGATGTCGCTCGCTATTTGCAAGAAACCGCTTGGAAAGTCTGCACGGAGGAGCCTCTTTCGGGGTGCAAGTAGGCATGGGTCTCTCACAAGTCAGACGCAGACAGTTTTTGATCTCACTCGCCCAAGCGAGTGCCGCTTGCTTTGCGTCCGCCGCTTGGGCTGCTCCCTCATCCCAACAGAAGGAGCGGAAAAACATCATTTTCATTCTCACCGACGACCACGGGGCTCATGATCTCGGATGCTACGGGCACACCCTCCTTTCGACCCCCAACATTGATCGCCTGGCTCGGGAGGGTGCCCGCTTCACTGATGCCTACGCGCCCGCCGCTGTCTGCACGCCTTCGCGCGCCGCCAACATGACCGGGCAGACCCCAGGAAAACTCCATGTCACTTGGCTGAACAATACTCAGGCGTATCAGGGCAAGCCAGAGGATCGTTTTTTGCAAACGCACTCTCGCGGTGAATTGTCCCCCGAACAGACCACAATGGCCGAGTGCTTGCGGGCCAGAGGTTATTCCACAGCCCTGATCGGCAAATGGCATCTGGAAAACGATCCCGCACAGCGCGGCTTCGACACCGTTGTTTCCGATCCTCTCGCAGGAAAACCCAAGAGTTACTTCCACCCTTTTGGTTTAAAAAATGTGCCCGGGAAAGAAGGTGACTATTTGACGGATAACCTCACCGATTCGGCCATCGCCCACATCGAAAAATGTCACCGGGAAGGGAAACCTTTTTTCCTCTACCTCGCCCACCACGCGCCGCATTACCCTTGGCAAGGCAAGCCCGCGCAGGTGAAAAAATTTCAAGAGAGGGGAGTCGGGCACCCGGACGATGCGAACTATTTAGCCATGATCGAAAATCTCGATGAGGGCGTGGGGCGATTGGTGAATACCTTGGAAAAACTGGGGATCGCAGAAAAGACGGTGCTTTTTCTGACTGGCGACAACGGTCCCGCCCGAGCTGTTCCCGAGCATCCGTTCAAAGGCATCAAAACTTCTTTTTATGAAGGCGGTTTTCGTGTCCCTTTCATAGCGTGGGGGCCGGGCACCGTCCTCCCGCAAGTTTCTGAAACGCCCGTGAGCGGCATTGATATCATGCCGACAGCTTTAGCGGTCGCTGGCGCGGATTGCCCGCGAGAGGTCGAGGGAAAAAATTTGCTCCCGCTCCTAGCCGAAAAAAAATCGTTGCCGGAGCGTGCCCTCTACTGGCATTGCCCTCACTATAGTGCCTACCCGACACCCTGGCCAGTCCCGCTCGCCCCGATGAGTGCCATCCGTAAAGGCAACTGGAAGCTCATCTATTTCGAGGAGCAGGAGCGGCGCGAACTTTACGACCTGAAAAACGATCCCGGCGAAAAGAATGATCTTTCCGAAAAAATGCCAGAGAAGACCAAGGGACTTTACGCCGAGTTGATGCGCTGGCGCCGAGACGCGAGCGTGGCCGCGCCCATCCCCCGCTAACGATCCCTATGAAATGCAGAGAGTTTATCAAAACCACAGGATCTTTGGCGATTGGGGCGGCTTTGTCAGGTGCTCCATCCTACGCTGTGGGCAGAATCCCCGCATCCTCCGGTTCTACGAAAAAGCTGAATATCCTCGTTTTCCAATCCGACGACCATGGGCATTGGGCGATCGGTTGCGCGGGCAACTCAGAAATCGTTTCTCCTTCGATGGATTGGCTGGCGCGAGAGGGCGCTTTTTTCAAAAACGCTTTCACGCCTGTCCCGGTCTGTTCTCCGGCTCGCGCCTGCTTCTGGACGGGCAAACCCGCCTCCGCCCACGGTGTCCATGACCACATAGACGAGATGGGAAGCGCGAAAGATTTTCCTGGCATCCACGGGCAGGCGACGCTCGCCTCGCTCCTGCGTTCGGCGGGTTATTCCACGGGGTTTTGCGGCAAGTGGCACTGCGGGCAACCAGACAAAAAACCCGACGGATTCGATGTTTGGTTCACCTCCGCAATCGGGACGAATTCGCGTTTCGGCAAGCAGGCTTTTTTTGATGGTGGCGATGGGCAGATCGTTGAAGGGCACGGGCACCAGGCACCGTATTACACGGATCGCGTTCTCCGCTTCCTGCGCGAGCGGTCCGCCGCCCGCCCGTTCTTCCTTTATGTCGGCTACACCAATACGCACAGCCCGTTTTATGGCGAGCCCTCGCGCCTCGCTTCCAAATACCGCGCAGCCTCATTCCGCGACATCCCCGACGAACCCTATCCCGCCGCTCACGGAAAACCGCTAGGCGCACCGACGAAATCGCGCAAGGACGATGCCGAGACACTCGCCCAATACTACGCCGCCGTCACAGCATCATCCGCCGCTGAAAACAAGAGGTCGGAAGTTTTTTGTAACAAAGTTTTCGTTCGTTCTATAATAGAGTGAGCATGGAAAAGGGACGAGATGAGTCGAGAGAGGTGAATCCGGATGAATCGGCATGGCTGGCTCGTGCGCAGGCGGGGGATTTGGTGGCTTTTGAGCGGTTGATGGAAACCTATGTCACTTATGTCCGAGGCATTGTCGCTCTGAACACGCCCGTCAAACATCTGGTGGACGAGGTGGCACACGAGACTTTCGTCTTCGCCTTTAAAAATATCCGCGAGGTGAAATCAGGCACTTCGTTCCGCTACTGGCTTGCCGCTATCGCCAAAAACAAGCTTCGTGCAACGGTGAAACGGTTTGCGCTCGACCAAAAAAACCAAACCAACCTCCGTTTGTTTGGGGATTTTTATGAAAAAAAGGAGGTCTGTGAAAGCAAATCTGCCGAGGATGACGACATCCTGCATCTTCAAGCTTGTCTGGGCAAACTCCCGCCGAAGATGAAGGAGCTTGTCCACTTGAGATATTACGAAAAAAACTCGAGCGAGACGATTGCCGGAATGCTCAGCCAGAGTTCGGCTTGGGTTCGTACCTCACTTTTTCGGATGAGGGAACAGCTCCGCGAATGTGTGGAGAGACAACGATTGAGGTCGGCCTGAAGTATGGACGCTCACTGGATAGAATCTTATCTTTCGGAGGAGATGACCCCTGCTGAGGAGGCTTCTTTTGAAAGGGCTTTGCTGGAAGAACCTGGTCTGGCGGAGCTTTTCAACAGCCAGTGGAGGTTCCACCGTGCGCTGGAAGTGCTTTATGCGCCCGACGAAGATCGGAAGGTGTGCGAATCCGTGATGGAGGTGATCGGGTGTGCTGAGACGAAGGATTTCATCGGTTCTGTGATGGCTGACATCAAGCATCACGCGACGGAAAAAGTGGGATGGCTCGATTTCTTTTCGATCAGGGGCTCTCTTTTTGCTGCCATGGCCGTTTTGATTGTTCTGGGATTGTTCCTGTTCTCGGGCGTTTTTTCCTCCAGAGATAAAGATGGAGTCAGTATTGTTTCTGGTAACGGGGTTGCCCGCGTCAATGGCACGGTGGGCTCCCAGCGTGTGGGGGCGGGGGAGTCGCTTGCGGTTCCCGAAGGGGAAAAAGTGGCGTTGCGGTATGCGGATGGAAGCACGGTTGAACTTTTGTCGGGAGAACTGTTTTTGCCCCCGTCGGACGGAAAAAAAATCAAACTTTTGAGCGGGCAGATCGCGGCGAGTGTCGAGCCTCAAAAAAAACCTTTTTTAGTGGAGTCGCCACGCTGGACGGTCTCGGTCAAGGGGACTCGTTTCACGATGAAATCGAGCGAAAAAAACGACCTGCTTTTTGTCGGGCAGGGGCGGGTGGAAGTGTGCGGGAACGGGACGGAAAAAGGGGAGGTCGTTTCGGTTGCAGATGGTGAAGCGGTTGAATGGAGAGGGGGGATCAAGCACCTTGGCAAAATCCAAGAAGGAGACCTCGATTTGCTTCAGGGGGAGGTGTTGGTCGAAGAAGAGTTTGGTGATGGGGTAGAAACCCGATGGGAAAACGCGCAGGCACTGGCGGATGGAGCCAACGAGAAAGGCGTGGTCGGATCAAAACCGTGCCAGCAGGGGAAACACGAAATCAAACGGTTTTTCAAGGGCAACGGTTTTGTCAGCTATGATGCCAAGGCGGTTTTTCACCTTAAAATTAAAATAGAGAAGCCTGCCAATGTTGGGGTTCTTTTAGCGGACGGAGGGTATCTCCATTGCAACAGAAGCCTTCGACAAGCGGGGCAATGGGTGACCTTGAGCATCCCTTTTTCGGAATTTGTGATGCCCGCTTCGGTTGCCAAGCTCGGGACGGTGGCGAGAGACCAAGATTTGGAGGGGAAAAAGTTAAGGTATGTCAAAGTGGAGACCTCGTCAGGAGCTTCGTTTCAAGTGGGGCGTCTTTGGGTTTCTTCAGAGAAAAAACTGTCGTTGCCAACGAGTATGACCATCAAAAAAGGAGAAAATGAAAATTAAAAGTTGGCTAGCGGGCGCATTGGCGTTGGGGGCGAAGCTCTCGTGCGTGGAGCAAGCGGATGTTGAGATTCTCCATCCAAACCAAGCGAAACGAACTAACATTAAAAAGGGAAGGCGTGTCGAATGAAATCAAGGAAATTTATGGGAAAATTATTTTTAACCATTCTTCTAATCATTCCGCTCATGGTATGCGGCCAAGAAAAAAAAGAAATCCATTGTTTCTGGATGGGGTCGAGTTCCTCGCCCAAGCGGTTGTGCAATGCCTTTGATGGCTTCGTCAATGCGGGCAAGGGCTTTTCTATTAAAGAAAGCGTGCGCGGTGCTACCGTGCGGCTGGACAGACTCGCCATGCCCGAGAACAAGGAAAAGCCGCTTTCCTTCAAAGGGGTGAATAAGGGTGATTATGTTGTTATCCAAATTTCTACCGGATTTACAAGAGATCAAGTCGCTCTCGATGGTATGGGGAGGATTGTCGGAGAGTTCTGCAAACAGATTCGCGATTTGGGGGCGGAGCCTGTTTTATGGGAGTCCTACGCAGCGCAAGAAGACAAAGTTTCGGCGATGGGCGTGGAGCAACGGCAGGCTTTGCTTCATGGAGAATTGCTGAAGGTCGCGGCAAAAAACAACGCTTTGTTTGTCCCTGCGGGATCCGCGTGGCAGGAGGTGCGTTTCGCGCATAAGGAGGATGAGATGTTCATGTTCTCCGCGATACCTCCTAGGGATGTCGGACATACGGGGCCTCGTGGCAATTACATCCTCGGGGCGGCGATCTATGCCGCAATCACGGGTGAAAACCCGATGGATAACCCCAACGACAATTCTTATGAAATGGATGCGTCGTTGGAAAAAGTAGGGCGTTGGGCTAGTTGCGTCCCTTTTCCCCTTGATCCGAAAGAGACGAAAATTTTCAAGGAAGTAGTCTGGAAACACGAACTCAAAGCGCGGGAGGAATACGCCGCGCTCGGGGGTAAATTCGTGCATCCTCAAATGAGCGGCAGTGCTTCGGTTGCGCCCGCCCTGGCACCCTCAACTAATGCCGCTCTGCCAAAGAAAGAATCGTTGGACATCTACCTTGTCATGGGACGGAGGGCAGTCATCGCCGCTCCTGGCTCGTTCAAAGGGGATGCCAAGGGTGTTTTCGTGAAAGACGCAAAAACGGGCGACTGGCGTTCCTATCAGGCAGGGACGGACGGAGATGGAGGATTGGGAGCGGCACTTCTCGCCAAATCTTCTGGCAAATCGGTCGGACTGATTTTCTGCGGTGTTGAAGGTTCCTCGCTCGATGACTGGGGGCAAAATAAAAAATGTTACAACCAAGCGATGACTTTAGCCCAAGATGCCTTGCGCCAAGGTTCGCTCAAAGCTTGCCTATGGGTTTCTGCACCTAGAGAAAACGATGCGAAAAACCCAGCTTATCTAAAGATGCTCGGAGCTTTTCGAGAAGAAGTTCCCGCGCCCGAACTCCCCTTCCTGACACCAGCGGAGGCAGGAATCAACCTTTAACCCAAATAATAATATGATTTCAAAATCCATGCTTTTTCCAGTAGATACTTCCATTCGCGAAACCAAGTCTCTCGACGGGCTTTGGAGTTTTTGCTACGACCCCGCACATGCTGGCATCAAATGCCGTTTTTTTGAAAAGGAGCCAGAGGGAACTCGGCCTGTGGCTGTGCCGGCATCGCTTAACGAGCAGATGACGGACGCGGGCGAGTATAACAATACCGACTGGGTCTGGTATTTTCACAGATTCATTGTGCCGTCAGGCTGGAAGAACAAAAGGGTGTTTCTAAGGTTCGGCTCCGCCTCGTTCCGTGCGGAAGTTTTTCTGAACGGCAAAAAGCTCGGCTCGCATGAGGGTGGGTATATGCCGTTTGAATTTGAAATCGGCAGTGCGGTTTTGGGAGGCGAAAACTTTATTGCCGTGAGGGTTGACAACCTGCTGGACGACACAACCATCCCGCAGGGCAATCTGGATCCAGCGGTGGGCGGCGTGGCCCAATGGCGTGTTGGCAATTACCCAAATGTCCACTACGACTTTTTCCCCTTCACGGGAATACACCGTCCAGTTGTGCTGTATGCGACTGGTCATACGCGCCTTGAGTGGTTGCGGCTTGCCACAAAATCGCATGGTAAAACTGTCGAAGCTGTTGCCGAGGCCGGTTTTTCTGGCGGAGCCGCCACAGTTGAATTTTCAATACCAGAAACTGGGTTTTCCAAAAAAAT
>JAIFLJ010000002.1 GCA_020049135.1 bacterium
CTACACATGCTCAGACATCCTGACTTCCGCGGAAAAGAGATGAGCTATTCTGACGGGAGCGAAGCTCCTAAAACGGAGGGCGGGCTTCCAGACCGTCTCTTTCGTAGAGGCGTCTCGCCGCCGTAATCTGAAGATGCAGGCAGGGATGCCTGCACCACATTTTCATCCCTTGCGGCGTTCAAGGAACGGGGTGACTCACCCATGTTTAATTACCCCCTTTTTTTAAAGCACTGTTCTTTTCGCTTGTCACACGATGTTTTTTCCCTAGTGTCTCTTGCAAATGCCGCAAGCCCGTTTTGCGATGGTTTTACGGCGTTCATGCCTTTGTTTTCGGGGTCATAGCTCAGTTGGTAGAGCGTCTCCATGGCATGGAGAAGGTCTGGGGTTCGAATCCCCATGGCTCCACTTTTTAAAAATCAACCGTATATGAGACGCCCTCTTTTTTCGTTGGAAATAAAAGAATCGTTGAGGCGTGAGGGATGGCATCTGCTATTTATTCTTGCTTGGGCGGCCCTGTTTTCATTCTTGCTGTTTATCATCCAGCCGAAAGAGATACTTTTATGGATTACAGGGGAAAAGATTGACTGGAGTCGCATTTCTAATGCGGTGGTGGCTGGTTTAATATTTGGCTCGATGGTCGGCAGTTACCGTCGATTTGCACAGGCAAAGTTTGAAAGAGAAAAAAAATCGGCCTGTCGCGATGTCATGCACGAATTTTGCAGGCGTGTTACCGAGCCAGCTATGATACACGACAGCGGTTTGGTTTATGAGGTCAATGGGAGGTGGCAGAAACTGTTCGGCTTCGAAAACCGCACGGAGGCACTGGACTGGGCCGCAAATTCCGTTTTGCCAGATGTATGTGATTACGGGCAAGAACCCGTGGCGTCAGAAAAGATGCTGACAAAAAAAAACGGTATCCAGTTTGTCGCAGAAGTCCATAGCTGGCTCATCCATGGGCAGTCAGTGTGGATGAGCATAGTGAGAGACCAGACAGAGCGGCACAGGCTCGAAAGGGAGGTGACAGAGATAAGTGACACGGAGCGCCAACGGATAGCGCACGATCTGCACGACAGCCTCGGGCAGTTGCTCACTGGCGTGGCTTTCAAGGCAAAATATATCCAAAACAAGATGCTCGGCGGAAGCACCGCATGCCCAGAAGAAATCGGTGAGCTGGTGAACCTGCTCAACAAAGCCATTTTTCAAACAAGGGACTTGGCCAAGGGTCTCTCCCCAGTAAACCTGAAAGACGGCGGGTTCGACCAAGCCTTGCGGGTGCTGGCCAGCCAAGTAGAGGAGTACGGACGGCTGCCTTGCGGCTGCGAAATAGGTGACGGGACAGACATAATGGATGCAGTTGTCTGCCGCGAACTCTACCGCATAGCGCAGGAGGCTTTGTGCAACGCCATGAAATATGCCTTAGCAAATAAGGTCGAAATTAAACTCTCGGCCATGCCATCAGGTGGCGTCTGCCTGACTGTTGCCGATGACGGTGTGGGATGCTCGCCCGGTGGTTCATGCGACGGCATGGGGCTGCATATCATGCGTTACCGTGCTCGCTCAATAGGGGCACAGTTCGATATTTTTCCCAATAGCCCTAGCGGAACGGTTGTGCGGTGTCAGTGGGAACCGCAAAGCACGGGGTGAAAAAATAAAATGATCCGCTATTTCGGGAGACAGATTGCCGTGGCTGTGGCCGCATCCGCAGCATATATTGTTATCGGGGTGCAGGCCGTGTCAGGAGTGGATTTGCAGACCCAAACAGGACGCGTCTATCGCGGTATCAAAATTACAAAAATCGAGCCAGACGGCATCAGGATCGTCCACGAAAGCGGTTCTGGCAAAGTGCCGCTCGAAGAACTTCCAGCAGACTGGCAAAGCAGGCTGGGTTATGATTCTAGCATGGGAGAAAGGAACCGCACCCCTGCGAAACAAGTGATGGTGTCTATTCCTTCAAAATCTATCGAAGAAGGCCGCGTGCTGTTGCTCGGGCGGGTGGTGGCCAATTTCCAAGAAGGGCTCCTAGTGGAGTGCGGCCAACCAGAAGTTTGGCGGAAATTCGGGCTTACTGCCAGTGCCAGCGAACGCCTTAACCTTGAGGGCAAAAAATTGGATGAGAACGGTGAGGCTGATGACGAGACTAGAGCTTATATCGCGCAAAAATGGATTTTGACGGGGCGCGAAACAGTCCTCTATTTCGACCAGTCCACGCTCTTCCAATGCAGGGACACCGCTGTGGAAAAATACTTGCCGCGCCGTGTGAACGGGCGATTTTTTTTGAAAGGGCATCCGCAAGAAGCATCCTTGCACGCGGACAGTGTCGTCAGCTCATTTGCGTATCCCGATGGAAGTTTCACATACCGGACGCCCAAAGGGGCTGCGTCTGTCGCAGCTTACAGCGTGACAAAACCGAGAAACCTTTCGCACGGAGAAATCCAGCCCCCGCCGTGATGCGCTATCAGTCTCGCGCCTGCTCTTGAGCGGCTGAAATTTTATCTGCTGCCTGAGACCACTCGGCATTTTTGAGTTCGAGAGTTCCAGTCACTTCTGCCAGCTCGCGGTTGAGAGAATAGGCGATGGCGAGGTCAGAGGTCTGTTCGAGCGTTGTGGAGAGTTCACGCTGGCGCGTTTCCAAGGCTTGGATTTCTTTTTCCAGAGCGACTACACTCGCTTCAAGAGCACGCTTTTCTTTTGCGGCGGCTTTGCGTTGCTCCCGAATTTCTTTGATACCCATCTTGGGGGTGGCTGGGGTACTGTCATCTGGCTGTTGGACTGGGCGATAGTTGTTGAGTGGGGCGATGAGTCCGCTGCGGTCAGATGATGCACTGGTTTTTTCGAGGTAATAGTCGTAATCACCAGCGTAGGCGGTGAGATTGCCAGCGTTCACATGCCAGACAGTAGTAGCCAAGGCTCGTATAAAATGGACATCGTGGCTGACAAAGACAAGTGTGCCTTGGTAGGGTTCGAGTGCGGCTATCAGCGCGTCAATGCTCGACATGTCGAGGTGCGTGGTGGGCTCATCAAGTAGCAGAAGGTTGGGTGGGTTGAGCAGGAGTTTAACGAGAGCGAGGCGGCTTTTTTCTCCGCCGCTCAAAACCCCGACACGCTTGAAGACATCATCACCTTTGAAAAGGAACGAGCCGAGCACCGTGCGGATGGTTTGTTCGGAGGCATCGCCAGGGGCATCGGACACCTCATCAAGCACCGTGCGCCTGATGTCGAGCGTGTCAGTGCAGTGCTGGGCGAAGTAGCCGATGCTGGCATTGTGTCCCTCGATGCGTTGACCCCCTTGGACAGGAACGATACCGGCCAAGATTTTGAGCAGCGTGGATTTGCCCGCGCCATTCGGGCCGACCAGCACAGTGCGCCCGCCGCGTTCGACGGAGAGGTCTAAGTCCCTGTAAACAACATGGTCGCCGTAGGCTTGAAGAACTTTTTCGAGCGCAAGAACTCGCAGGCCACTGCGCACGGGCTGGGGAAAACGGAACCGCACAGTGGGTTCGTAGTTTTCGGGTGGAGCGAGCCGTTCGATTTTGGCTAGTCGCCTGATGCGCTCTTGTGCCTGAGCTGCTTTGCTGGCTTTAGCGCGAAAACGGTTGATAAAATCTTCGAGGTGGGCGATCTCGCGCTGCTGGTTTTTGTAGGCCGCTAGATACTGTTCTTCTTCTGCTTTTTTCTGGGCGAGGTAGAGGTCGTAGTTGCCCGTATATCGGCGCAGGTGGGAGCGGGTGATGTCTATGATGGCATCGCAGATGGTATTGAGAAAAGTGCGGTCGTGTGAGATTGCCAAGATTGCGCCAGGATAGTTGACCAAATAGTTCTGAAACCAACCGAGGGATTCGAGGTCAAGGTGGTTGGTGGGCTCATCGAGCATGAGCAGGTCTGGTTCCATGACAAGTAGGCGTGCTAGATGCGCACGCATGATCCAACCGCCGCTCATCGTGCGTGCCGGGCGTCCGTGATCCCCATCGCGAAACGCTAGTCCAGCCAATATTTTTTTTGCTTTTGCTGAGAGTGAATGCCCATCAAGTTCGGAAAAACGGCCTGCTGCCTCTTGGTGCTCAGGCGTGGTGGGGTCTGGAGCATGACGCATGCCAGCCAAGGCTTCTGACATCTCAGTAGAGACTGAGAGCGCCAAATCCAGCACCGTCTCATCACCAGAGGGTGCGCTTTCCTGCGGGAGGTAGCCGATGGTGGCACCGCGATGCAGATTCACGCATCCAGAGTCAGGCTCATTTTCTTTCAGGATCAATGAAAACAGCGTGGTTTTGCCGGCACCGTTCGGGCCGATGAGCCCCACGCGATCGCCGCGATTGATCTGCAAAGACGCATCTTCGAAAAGCGTGCGTCCGCCGTAGGTTTTAGATATGTTTGAAACAGTTAGCATGGGGAAATGTGGGTGGACAAAATGTCTATTCTTTTTCTATCCGCGTAGGCGTGCAAATCTTTTTGCAAGGTTCATGCCCACCAAAACGCGCAGAGTAAAAAGAGCCAACCGAGGAAGCGAGAGCGGCGGGGAGTGCTGGCGGACGCGCCTTAGCCGGATGGCTTCAAAAAGCGAAGCCGTGTCGAGCCTGTCGGTCTCAACCTCTGTGTAGTGATCTCCGACCATGCTTAGATCGTGCGAGTCGGAGGTGGATATAGCAGGGATGCGGTTACGGCTCGCCCATGCCATTGCACGCTTGTTTGGGTCTATCCCAAAACCGTGGAAGTGGCTTTGCTCCACGGCGTCGAAACAGTCGGCCTCTTTGAACAATGTCTCTTTGAGGCACGACGGCAAAAAATAAAACGGGTGTGGCGCAACAACGAGCATGGACGAGCCTTTTTTTTGCCGCAACTCACGCAAGTCATGGAAAGTCATCTTCGGTTTAACATCCCGCCTTTCAATGTTAATCAAGAGCACTTCTTTCCCATCAATTCTTATTTCAACTCCAGGGATCAAAAGCAGACCATGCCGCGCTGCGTAAGCAATCGTTTCATGGTCTTCAAACGGGATGTGGTGTGGTGTTATAGCAATCGCGTGCAACCCTTTTTGACGCGCCCGATCCACAAGTTCGGCTGCCGAATATGATATCGGATCCTCTCCGTCCTGCATGCAATGGTTGTGCAAATCTACTCGAAATACGGGCATAATTAGTGTCTGTCTTTGGCGCAATTTTCGCCTTGCATCATGCGCAGCATTTTCTATGTGGCAAACCTTCTTTTCTTAGTTCATAATCTTGTCCAGAACAGCATCAACTTCTCTTTCCGTATTGTAAAAATGCGGTGAAAATCTGAGCCACGCTGTTCCGTCCCGCGTCCAGCGGCAGGAGACTATCACACCTTCTTTTTCCAGCGCGGCGTAAATTTCTTTGGCGTTGCCGCGAGGTGGACGGGCAGACAAAATGCCCGAGGCGGCCATGTCCATTTCTTGTGGAGCAGGAAAAATCCACCCTTCGCCTGCGAGCGCGGCACGCAACTTTTCGCGCAGTGTGAAGACCTGTCTCTCGATGTTTTCCAAACCGATTTTCGAGAGCAAATCAATAGATGCCGACATTCCGGCTATGCCCAGCATGTTGAGGCTTCCGGGTTCGTAGCGAGCCGCGCCATCCACTGGCACGAGTTTTTCTTCAGCGATAAAGTGGCGCGTGCGGATGTTGTCAGCACCGATGAGCGAAGGCTTGAGCAGTTCTTGGTGCTCTTTTTTAACGATGAACAGCCCGGCGGCGAGCGGGCCGAGCATCCATTTATGCGAGTCGGCAGAGGCGAAATCCACGAGTTCCAAAGGCGTTCGCACTGCGCCGAGAGTCTGGATGGCATCGAGCGAAAAAAGCACGCCGCGTCTGCGTGCCAGCTTGCCGATAGCGGACACATCCAGCGGGACGCCGCTCAAAAAATGCGCGGACGCAAGCGCTACGAGCCGCGTTTTGTTTGTCATGCTCTGCTCCACGAGTTCTGGCGATATGACGCCTGTAAAAGGCGGGGCGAGTGGGACAGGTTTCACGCCTTTTTGTTCCAGTGCCCGCCACGGGTAAACATTTGCCGGGTAATCGTCGGGGTTAAAAATAACTTCGTCGCCCGGCTTCCAGTCCAGCCCGTTTGCCACTAGGCTGAGGCCGAGGCTAGTCGGGCCGAGCAACGCAATCTCGTCAGCGTGGATGCCGAAAAGCGATGCGGCCTTGGCTCGCACACCCGCGATGCGTGCAAGATAATCTTCATCTTGGTGCAGCACGGTGGCGTTTTTGGCCTCTCTCTCTATGGCCTCGCATGTCGGGCGCGGTAGCGGGCAGATGCCTGCGTGCGCGAAAAAAATGCCCTTTTCCACAATAGGAAAAAGCTGCCGCCTGAGTGGCTCGTCCGAGAGGATGCCCTCCATTGAGAGAGAGCAGTTCATGGCACTATGACCTGAAAATCGCGTTGGGAAATTTTATTGGCTTCTTCAAAAAGCATCCATCGTTCAGCAGCCTTTTTTCCCCACGAATCAGAAATAGCCACCTCGCCAGTCTGCCTGTTGTAGCCGATGATCATCCTCAGATGGGCTGTGTTGCGGCTGATCGTCCAGCGCGGTGCTTCGCGCTTGGCGGGTTCGAGGACGGTTCTTTTCCATGCGTTCCAGTCGGTGACTTGCAGGCGCTGGATGTTGCGGTGGAAGATAGTCTCTTCCTCAGTGCTAAAACAACCCCACATGATCGGTTGTCCGTTGTCAATGAAACGAGAAATACCAGAGGCATCAATGTTGATGACGGGAGACTCGATTCTCCTGCCATTTTGTAGCACGAGCATTTTGGCACCTTCCACCATAGAAGATGTGTAAGTGCCACCGCCTGCGGAAGTATCTCCAGCCATCGCCAGCAAGTACATGTCGGCTGGGATGCCCATGAAGCGCAGGTAGCGCTCCCATGTCGCGGGGGCGCAGAAACCTTTGCCGCCTTGGTTTATCATCGGGATTTGAGTGACTACCACATCTCCGTTCGGACGGCGTTCCACGCGGCTTTTTAATTCTTGCAAAAGATCGCTTCTAGAAACCCTATCGCCGCGTCCGAACGCATCGGCCAAGGTGGACGGAACGATGCGGATGCTCACATATTCGTCTCTCGGCGCAGTCAGCAGTATAGCGTGTCCAGCCCAGTTCCAGCGCCTGATCATTTCGCGAGTTTTTGAGCCTTGCCCATAGACGCTATTGATGGGTTCGCCGAGCGTGGAGCGAAGGACGGCATCAATTTGTTTGGTATCGTCTTGGACGGCCTGTTTGAAATCGCGAATTTGTCGGATGTGTTGCTGCGCTGCTCCAGCATCGCCCGCATTATTGGTGGATTCAACCGAATCACCTTTATTCGCGTAAACAATGGATATTTGTTCTACTTTGCCTCCAGAACCATAGAGCGCAAAAGAGCGCGGGCGTGCCCCGAAAACTGGCGTGGACGCACGGTAATCGCGGAAACTGGAAAGGGTGTCGGTTTTAGATTCGGGGGGTAATTTTAGCCGCTTGGCGACATCGGTGTCGGTATCGTCCCACAGTGAAGCATCTCCCCATATAGAGACTCCGGTGATTTCATTCATCTTGGTGAAATCGGGCGTTCCGCCATGAGCCGAGGCGGCGTTGGCGGACCCTGGCACCGGTGCGCCCAGCAACTGGATTTCCTCTCCTGAACCAAGCGATGCCAAAGAAAAGAAAATGGTGAGCGGTGCGGCAACAAAGAATTTTTGCATGAGCCGATACTGCTGATTTTTTTTAGAAAATCAAAATCTTTGAAACGAGCGAATAGGCGGCTAGATTGTGGGCATGTCGTTAACGGATCAGCACGCGCCATACTCGCTCTACTTCTGGCTGGAAGAATTCCAAGAAGAAGATGACTGGTGTGCCGTCATGCGCACAGCCAAAGAACTGCTCCACCTTTCGCCAGATAACCCCGAAGGGCTGAAATTTTTGGCCGAGGCATTTTTCCGCTTAAACCGCCCCGTAGAGGCTTATGAGGCCGCAAAAAGATTGGTGGAAGTCTTCCCGCTCTCGCTTGATGGTTACTGGATACTCTCCGATCTAGCCGCGCAAGCTGACGACTGGGAACGCTGCGCCGCATACATAGAAAAAGCGGCTCGGATAATCCCGAACTCAGATGCCATCTGGGTCGAAGTGGCCAAAGCCTATTTCAGTCTCGGGCGACTCCCCGAGTGCCTAGTGGCCGCCGACCGTGGCTTGCGGGTGAACAGACAAAATGTTCGGCTCCTACTTTACAAAGTATTTTGCCTCGTCGGACTGCGCAGCTTGCCCGGTGCCAAGATAGCAGCCGGGCGGCTGACGGAACTCGGCATGGAGGCCGAAGACCTCCGGGATGTTGCCAAAGAGTTGGGCATAACAGGAGCTGCTCTCGGAAAAATTAGCAGGTTGATGGGCGGCGTTCAAACCGTGGCACTGCCAGCGGCGGAAAAGAAAAAGAAACGGGCGGAAAAAGCACTCTTGGGCGGGCTGGCCTCACTGAGCAAGCTCTCAGAACAGGCAGCACCACTCACTCCGCGCCAATTCGAAATGCAGTTGAAAGCCGCCCAACAATTGCGCGAACGGCAGGAAGAAGCAGAAGAAGCCGCGACAGCGCAAATGGATGAGCCGATAGACGCAGTGGATGCCGATCCAGAAAAAGATGTCATGACCGCAAACATGGTCTATTTCGTTTATGACGCTTACAGAGTTCATGGGCCGTTCACACTCTCCGACACAACAGCACTTTTCACAGACGGCACATTTTCCGTGAAAGAGGCATTTGTCCGCCGCGAAACAGACGATGAATGGAGCCGCGTAGAGACCTTGCAAGAGCTTGCCGAAAAGATCACGGCAGCTCTGTCGGCACTCGATGCATGACAGCAGTTCTTCCAAACTTTCTTGCCATACAAGATTTGCGGCGTAGCATTGGGGCAACCTTTGCCGGTGGGATAAACGCCCGCCGCAGTCAAAGCGTTTTGGGTCCCGTAGCTCAGATGGATAGAGCAGAGGTTTCCTAAACCTTTGGTCGGCAGTTCGACTCTGCCCGGGACCACTTTAACAGACAACAACTTACAACGAATCTGGCGAACCTCCGATTTTTTTCTGTTGCAGTTTAGTTGCACTTAGAGCAGCTTTTCGTTTGGATTGCGGCAAGTTGCCTCGTATAGATGGCAACTAGCGGAAAGGTGTTATGCAAAGATTCAGCGTCAAGACTCAAGAGAT